>JACKEB010000013.1:0-300000 GCA_020633205.1 Polyangiaceae bacterium | reverse complement strand
TGGCGACAGCCCGGAGAACTTCTCCCACTGGCTGCGGGGCCTGGATATCAAACTGAGACTGATCGTCCCCCGGGCGCCCACCAGCTACGGCCACGGCTACTCGTGGTTCCCGTACCGCGCCGATCGCGCGGAGCACGAGTTGGCGGAGGGAATCGCCCGCAGTCGTGATCTCCTAGAGCGCCTCGTCGATGACCTGCTCGGCAAGTTCGGATCTTCGGACAAGCCTGCGGTGCTCGGCTTCTCTCAGGGGGGTATGCTGAGCTTCGCCCTGGCCGCCCACGCGCCTGAACGCTTCTCGCTGGTGATGCCTCTGGGTGGTCTGTTGCCAGGCGAGCTCGATCCCCCTCCAATCGCGGCGCCGCAATCGCGCCCGGAGCTCCTCGCTTTTCATGGAACGGACGACCGCATCGTGCCGTTTGCCGATGCAAAGCGCGCCACGGAACGACTCTCAGCCCTGGGTTACGACGTTCACCTCCACAGCTACCCCGGTGTGGGCCACCAGATCCCGCCGGACATGCGCGCTGCGGTGTTTGCAAAGCTGCGTGAGTGGGCGGCTCGGTGAGGTGCTGTGGGCTGAGCGATTGACTCCACCCTGAGTGTCGTGACGTGTGTCCCCAGAGCGCCAGCGTTCCACCGCGGAAACCCCAATCGAGTCCCAACTCGCCCCTCTCACTCCGCGAACGCAACGGTCGGTTGGACGGCTCCGCTGGCAAGTTGCACCCGACTGCCTATCGCATTCGCAACCCGACTTTTCGGATCTGAAAGCTGGAACGATGGACTGTCGCCATAAGTGACGTTCCGGTGCTTTCTCGACGTGGCACACCCCGTGCAAAAGCGTCGGGCAGGCGATATCGGGCGACGCGCCCACCATCGCCGTTGACTTCAGCGACCTATCGACCGACCCGCGCAGCTCTGCTTGGTTGCGCAGTCCTCCCCATCGGGTTCTCCCCCAACTCCCGACAAGCTCCTCCTCAAGTCCCTTCGGTCGGTAGGTCGCACCCCTCCTCCCCACTTCGGTGGCGGCGCCCTGTTCAGGGCCACCTCGTCGGATCCTCCCGACTCGGTGCACTCTCTTTGACAACCCAGGAGACACCGCGCCTCACGGCGCGGATGAACGCGCCTGAAACGGGCGCGCCACACTTCCCAACGGCGGTGGCATTCCCCCCCCCTCAGCCACCGCCGTTGAACTCCCCCGCGCACAGCGCGGGTCGAGGTCGGCATACGAGACAGCGTCTCATCAACGGCTCGGGGCAACGTCCCCCCCCTCATCGCTTCGAGCCGTTGCCCTCTACTCAACGGTTCGGGGTTCGTCCCCCCTCATGCCCCGAGCCGTTGCCCTCTTCCCAACGGCTCGAAGATTCCCCCCCTCACTTCGAGCCGTTGTTTTCTACTCAACGGCTCGAGGATCGCCCCCCTCACCTCGAGTCGTTGCCCTCTACTCAACGCCAGTCAGTCGCTGATTGTCTTGGTGTTGCTCCTGGGTCGTCGAAACCAACGCCCAATCAGATTTTCCGCACGCAAATCTGATTGGGCTCGCTATGTGATCGGAGAATACGTGGAGCACGCGCTCACTTGGTCTGAAACTAGCCTACTGAGTACCCCCTCCGACAACTCGGAGCCGCGTTCCACCCGTCGACCGCGTCGACGTCGCTTGCTCGTGATCGAGCCGGATCCAGACACCAGCCGCCGGCTACAGCTGCTGCTTGAACCGCAGTACGAAGTCACCGCTGTGTCCAGCGCGCTCATCGGCCTGCGCAACGTACTCGAGACCGCGCGCTTCGATCTCGTCGTGTGCGAGCTCTCCGCTCTTGAACTCACGGGGATGCGACTGTTCGATGATCTCGCTGAGCTCGGTCAGAAGCTGGATCGTCTCGCGCTCATGGCGAGCAGCATCGACTCACCCCGCGCAGGCTGCTTCCTCGAGGAGTCTGGAGGTCCCTGGTTACGCAAGCCCTTCCTCGAGCAAGACTTCCTCGCATTCGTCGACTCCAGATTGAACCTGTAGCTGAGAGAGTCAAACAATGTCAGCCAGGAGCATTTGACCCCTGGTAGGCAGACGAGTGCGCTAGCCTCGCTCCAAGTGGAAGCTTGGAAGCTCTTGGGGGAGCTCGCCAAACAGCGGGACGCAGCCGGCCAGCGCCGGCTCGCTGTAGTTGTTGGGAGCGGGCTCAATGTTCAGGCTGGGGTGCGCGACTCTTGGCTTGCGCTTCTGGAGCGCATCGCTGCCGAAGCACAAATCGAGCGCGCGGCGAAAGAGCGCCTCATGCAAATGCTCAGTCAAACCGGTGGCTCCGGCATGACGAGCATCTGGGAGGCGTTCCTGTGCGAGCTCGCGAACGCGGACGAGGCGCCACATCAGGTGGAGCATCGCCTCCAGCGCGACGTTGCGCAACTCCTCCGGGAAACGCACGAGCGCAAGGCTGCGGAGCTCGAGTTCTTCCAAGCTTTCGTGGATCTCGGCTTCGCGGACATCTTGAGCCTCAACTTCGACCGCAGCCTGTTGATCGCCACGGGTGGTGAAGACGTCAGCGGAGACGGCACGTTGAGTCGTTGCGGACGCGCTGGTGGCTCAAGGGTATGGTACCCCCACGGGGACACCAAGCTATGTCGTTCGATCCGTCTCGGCGTACGATCCTACGGCGTCTATATCAAGGAACTCGAGAGCGCCTACCGCGGCTATCGCCAGATGCGCCGCGACTCCAAGGGGCGGCCCTCCGCCACTTTCTCCGCACGGAACTGGATAGAGGCAGCAATGAGGCAGCCACTGCTGTTTGTTGGTTGCGGGCTATCCACTGATGAGTGGCCGCTGTGGTGGATGCTCCATCAGCGCGCCCGAGACCAGGCGCGCCGTCCACTGCGCCTTCGCGACCCCTGCTTCGTGCTCTGCGCAGGTTCCCTTGACCGCATCTCTCCCCATCTTCGCTCTGGCCCTGCCGGACTGCGTCTGTTGCACGCAGCCAGCCACCGGGAAAGCTGGCAGCAGCTCGCAGCGACGCTGACTGGCGGCTGATTCCAGAGCCCCCCTTGAGGCCCACCGCAACCGGACTTATGCCTGACGCATGAGGTACCACTACCCCGCCGCGGACCGGAATGCTGCGCCAATCCTGGAAGTGCTGCGACAAACACTCCCCGAGGGTGCCCATGTGCTCGAGCTAGCCAGTGGCAGCGGTCAGCACGCGCTGTATTTCTCCTCCCGGCTACCGGGCGTGCGTTGGCAGCCGAGCGATGTCAGCGATGAGTCTCTCGCCAGCATCCGTGATTACCGCACGGAAGGCGATGTGGAGCGCCTGCTCGATCCGATCAAGCTCGACGCCACGAAGCCCCCATGGAACGCCGGCAAGTTCGACGCGATCATGTGCTCCAACATGATTCACATTTCCCCATGGAGCGCGACCCAGGGCTTGTTTGGGGGAGGAGCGGAGTCCCTCAAGCCGGGCGCCATGCTCATCACCTATGGCCCATACCGCTTCTCTGGCGTGTTTACCGCCGACAGCAACCGCGAGTTTGACGAAGACCTCAAGCGGCGAAACCCGGAGTGGGGGGTGCGAGACGTGGATGACTTGGAACGGGCAGCAAAGGCCGCCGGCTTCACGCTCGAGCACACTCACTCGATGCCGGCGAACAACCACATGCTGATCTGGCGGCTCCAGAGCTAGCGTGAGCTAGAGCGCCGCGAGCACTTCCTCCGCCGCACGTTCACCAGATTGCACGGCGCCTTCCATGTAGCCCATCCACTCAGTAGCGGTCTCGGTTCCCGCGAAGTGAATCGGCGCTACGGGCTCGCGCACCGCGTGTCCGCTCGTCGTCCAGACGCCGGTTCCAAGCACCCCAACCGGACACCCTTGGGAGTACTCCTCCGCCGCCCAGTTCTGCTCGACGTACGCCGTCGCGTCCCGCGCCTCGGGCCCGAAGAGTCGGACGAACTCCGCCAACGCGCGCCGCTTCCGCTCATCCTCAGGGAGTCTCGCGAACTCTCGGCCAGGCTGCGCTACGCTAAAGCCGACGAGCGCTGGCTGGCGGCCGTTCACGTCACAGTTGTCGAACACCACACTGAACGGCCCGGAGTCGAGCACCGCCTCACCGGAGAAGCCCTTCGCTCGCCAGAAGGGTCGCTCATAGGTCGCGAGGACCTTGATCGTCATTCCCATAGGGAAACGCTGAAGCAGTTGCTGGGTAGGCTGCGGGAGCTCCGGTACGTGGCGGATTCGCCCCGAAAGCAGCGGCGGAAGCGCCAGGATCACGCGTTTCGCCTCGAAACGCTGGGTGCCGCTGAAGACCACGGCAGAGCCGCCAGTGCGCTCAATCGCGTGCACCGGAGTGCTGAGAACGACCCTGTCCCCAAGGGCCTCGGCGAGCCCTTTCGCGAAGCCCTGAGCGCCACCCTGAATGCGATCCTGCTGCGCGCCGCCGCGGATCTCGGCTAGCTTCAGCAAGCCACCGCCCGCGTTCTGATAGGCCAGAAAGTGGAGCACGCTGAGCTCGCTGTTCTCGACACCAAAGATCACGCGCAGCGCGGCGTCGAAGCTCGCGTCGATGGACTTGCTCAGCCAGAGCTTCTGCTTGAGCGCTTCGACGCTCACCGCATCCAGGCGACGGGCGGCACGCGCCGCCCAAGGCTTGGAAGGATCAACGCTGCGTCGGACGAGCTCGAGGTAAGAGAGTGCAAGGCCGAGCTGAACCATATCCAGCGGGCCAACTCGGGGTATTGCCGCGCGGTAATATGAGAGTTTGTCCCCGACGCCCAGGATCTTCTTTCCATCGTCATAGGTCGGGAAGGTCGCGAGGCCCAGGCGCTTGGCCAACGCATACATGCGGTGCTGGCCGGGACCAATCCACTGACCCCCGATGTCGAATACTCCGTTGGCTAGAGGCTGACTCCAGAGGCGCCCACCCACGCGGTCTCTCGCCTCGAGCACAGTTACGTCGACCCCCGCGTTCGTCAGGTATTCCGCCGCACGCAGACCGGACAAACCTGCACCGATCACCAGAACTTCCGAGGCCATCGCCTCTCGATAGCAAAACCCTGGATTGCTTCCCAGGCCGAGCACTGCATGCTGCAAGGCATGGCGCGCGCTGAACCTCTGGGCGAGATCGAGTTCTTCTTCGATTTCCTTTCCCCCTACGCTTTCCTCGCCTGGCACGGCGTACAGCCGCTGGCAGCGAAGCACGACCGCACGCTGAAACCGAAGCCGCTTTTGCTAGCGGCCCTACTCAACCATTGGGGTACCAAAGGTCCCGCAGAGACACCTGCCAAGGCACGCTTCGTGTTCCTCGACTGCGCGCGTCGGGCGCGAAGCCGCGAACTCGAGTTCCGCTGCCCCGTCTATCACCCCTTCAATCCGCTCTTGGCGTGCCGCTTGGCGACCCAGGCAGCAGCCGGGGACGACCAAATAGCCGTGATTGGTTGCTTGTGGGAGCACGGATGGCAGCGCGGCGGCGACCTCGGTGACCCCGATTCATTGCGCCAAGCACTCTCGGCCGCCGGGCTGAACGCTGCGGAGCTGATGGAGCGCGCTAGATCCCCCGAGGCAAAGCAGGAGCTCCGCAATAACTCCGAGGAGGCGCTGGAGCGGAGTGTGTTCGGCGTCCCGACCATGTTCCTCGGGGAATCGATGTACTGGGGCTTCGACCAGCTGGATCTGGTGGACGCAGAGCTCTCCGGAGAGCCGCCGCTCAGACTCGAAGAGCTGGTAGAGCGGCTGCCAAAGGGCGCGTCCGCCAGTCGTTGACCGCTTCAGACCGGCGCCAGGCCGCGAGACGTCAGGCGGAAAAAGCGCGCCCCGAGGGTCAGCGCGACGAAGATCAGCCCGCTGGAGAGTCCCCACCAGAGCCCGACGGCGCCACGACCCGCGAGGAACGCGAGACCCAGGCCAACCGGTGTGCCCACCAGATAGTAGCCGGCCAGGTTCAGCACCAAAGGCACGGTCGTGTCGCCGGCGCCGCGCAGTGCGCCAGCCAGCACCGCCTGCGCGCCGTCGAAGATCTGAAACACCGCCGCCACCCACAAGAGCGGCACCGCCGCGGCCACGACCTCCGACTGATCGGTGATCACCCGCGACAAGCTGTCAGGAACGGTCAGGAATACCAGCGCGCCGAGACTCATGAAGCCCACGCCCAACGCCAAGGCGCACAAACCAGCCCGACGCACGCCAGGTTCGTCGCGAGCGCCCACCGCCTGCCCCACGCGCACGCTGGCGGCCGCACCAATTCCGAGCGGAATCATAAACGTAGCGCTGGCCAGCGTGATCGCGACCTGGTGAGCTGCCAGCGCCGTCTGACCAAGGTTCCCCATCGCGACGTTGGTCAACGAAAAGATACCGACCTCCGCTAGCAAGGTGAACCCAATCGGGAGCCCCAATCGCAGCGCACGACGCATCAACGGCGCGTTGGGGCGGCGAAACCGCTCACCCTCCGCCGCCTCTGCCACAGCCAAGCCGCGCACGGCCTTCACCAAGACGAGGAGCTGCAGCAGAGTACAGAACGCGCTCGTGTAGCCCGCACCCGCGACACCCAGCTCAGGCACACCGAGCGCGGGCAAGCCGAGGCGAACGAGGCCGGCGTCTCCAAACACCAACACCCAGCTCATCGGCAGGTTGATCAGGTTCGCGAGTACCGCACCGTAGAACATGGGCGTGGCTCGACCGACAGACTGCAAGTAGCTGCGCACGGCAGCGAACAGCAAGAAGGGCAAGAGGCCCCATAGCCGCGAGCCTAGGTATGCCCGGGTGTGATTGGCGGCCTCAGCGTCGATGCCAAGGCGTTCGAGCTGAGCAGCTAGCGCCACAATCCCGATTCCGAGGGGAATCATTCCGGCGAACGCAAGCCAAACGCCTTGCCACAGCGTGCGCCGCGCCTCGGCATGCTGCTTCGCGCCGTGGGCCTGACTGACCAATGGGTCGAGGCCCATCATGACTCCCATGCCGAGGATCGACACGCAGAAGAACAGGCTGTTGCCGAGCCCCGCGGCCCCCAACTCCACGGCGCCCAAGCGGCCGACGACCGCGGTGTCCACGGCGCCCAGGAGCATCTGACCGAAGTTTGCCCCTGCGAGCGGCAGGGCCAGGCGCACGAGCGCCTTCATCTCGTCCAAGTACGCGGAACGCGTAGTGAACTCCACTCCTCGCGAGCTGCGCTCTGGTGGCGGTGAGAGGGCCAAGGCAGCTCCCTAGCACCACTCCGCGTCACTCGGAACTAAAGGGTTCGACCCGTGCAGCCGTACAGCTTGGTTGATGAGCAGCCCGCTCACGCGGGGGGCGAGTCGATAGCCGGGTCGGGGACCTCGCACCTCCCCCTCGACCCGGCTTACTTTTTTGTGCGGCAGTACAAGGACAGGGTCTGGCGTGTTTAGACTCGCGGCATGCGACCGCTCTTTCTGTTCGCCCATGGCGCTGGCGCGCCGAGCTCTCATCCCTGGATGCAGGGTTGGGCGGAGCGTCTCTCGACCCTCGGCGAGGTCGTGCGCTTCGACTATCCCTATATGCGAGAGGGACGGCGCACCCCAGACCGCCAACCGAAGCTGATCGAAGCTCACCGAGCGGCGCTCCACGAAGCCAAAGAGCAGAGCAAAGGTAAGGACCGCCCGGTGTTCCTGATTGGAAAGAGCATGGGCAGCCGCATGGGTTGCCACGTGGCGCTCGAGGAACCCGTTTCCGCGGTGATTTGCTTCGGCTATCCGCTACAAGGCATGGGCAGCAGCGATCCAAAGAAGCGGCGAGACGCCGTGCTCAAACAGCTCTCCACCCCGATTCTCTTCGTGCAGGGCACGCGCGACAAGCTGTGTCCGTTGGATGTGCTGGCCGAGACGAGACGCCAGATGAAGGCCTCGAACGAACTCTATGTCGTCGAGTCTGGAGACCACTCCCTGCAGTGCACCAAGGGTCAGCTCAAGGCGTGGGGCAAGACACAGGACGACGTGGATCAGGACATTCTTGCTGCCATCGCACTGTTCGTCGCCAAACACTCTGACTAGCCAGGGTCCACGGACTTACCCCCGCGGATCCAGCGTGCTACTCGCACCGCATGAGTGACTCCCAGGACGCACAACGCTGGACAGGCAAGGTAGCGCTCGTCACCGGCGCATCTTCGGGCATTGGACGCGCGACCGCTCGCGCGCTGCACGCGCTGGGGATGCGCGTAGCCGTAACGGGACGTCGCGAGGAACGCCTGCAGGCGCTGCGCGGAGAGCTAGGAGACAGCCTCCTACCCCTGCCCTGCGACCTGCGCGACTTGGAGAGCATCAAGTCCGTTTTCGCGCGGATACAAGAGAGCTGGGGCGGCATCGACGTATTGGTAAACAATGCCGGGATCGGTCACGAGACACCGCTCATCGGCGGAGACGCGGAGCACTGGCGAGAGATGCTCGAGGTCAATGTGCTCGCGCTGTGCGAGTGCACCTCGCTAGCGGTCTCGGACATGCAGCGCCGCGGGGTCGAGGGCCACATCATTCACATCTCGAGCATGTCCGCTCACCGCGTCCCGTCAGGTAGCGGCGTCTACTCCGCTACGAAGTACGCGGTGCGCTCCCTCACCGAGGGGCTTCGCCAGGAGCTTCGGGAACTCGGCAGCCCGATCCGCGTGAGCTCCGTGAGCCCAGGCTTTGTGGAAACAGAGTTCCACAGCCGCTACTTCCAGAGCGAGGAGCGAGCTCAGGCCACCTACCGGCGCTACAAGGTCCTGCAGCCTGAAGACATCGCGAAGAGTGTGATCCATTTGCTCACGGCGCCGCCCCATGTGCAGATCCACGACGTCCTGGTGCGCGCGACCGAACAGCCCACTTGAGCTATGTCGCTCAAGCCGGCGGCCGACTGCGCCGCATGCCAGGGGGAGGCAAGCTCGGCGGCTCTTTGTCTGGGTCACCGCCGAGCATCACCGCAGCTCCGTACCACTGGGTATTTTCCAGGAGGATTTTTACTACCATGGTGAGCGGAACGCTGAGCAGCATCCCCACGGGTCCCCACAACCAGCCCCAGAAGATCAAGCTGAGGAACACCACCAGCGTGGAGAGCCCCAGTCGGCGCCCCATCAAGGCAGGCTCGACCACGTTGCCGATCAGCATATTCACGAGCAGGAAGCCGCCCAGCGTAGCCAGCGCCCGGCCCCAGCCAAACTGCACCAGCGCGAGCAACACTGGGGGGACGGCCGCAATCGCGGAGCCGATGTTCGGGACGTAGTTCAACAGGAACGCCAGTAGCCCCCAGAGCAGGGGAAAATCGACGCCAAGCGCCCACAGAAACAGCCCAATCGTGATGCCCGTGCCCATCGAGACATAGGTCTTGATGACCACGTAACGCTTCACCTCGGTGGCCATCTTGAGCCAGCGGCTGAGGTCCGCTGTGGGATCTCCCATCGCCGCGCGCACCTTCTTACTCAGCGTGGTTGCTTCGAGCAGGATGAAGGCCATCGTCAGCACCACCAACAGGAGGTTGCTCAACATGTTGGCGACGCCGCTCAAGGTTCCACCCAAGAAGCGCATCAGCGCGCCGGGATTGACCAGCTCACCCAGCTCCTTGCGGCTGAAGTGGACGCCGTGTCCTTGCAGCCAAGCGCCGATCCCGCCGAATAGCTGGTTCAGGCCCTCTTCATAGCCTGGAGCCGCGGCAACGAACTGGTTCACGCTGGTGCCCACGACCGCGCCAACCAGCACCAGCACTCCAAGCATGATCAGCACGACCAAGCTCACGGAGAGCCACGCGGGCAGCCGACGCTCCAGCCAGAAGACGAACGGTGCGCTCATCGCAGAAAGGAACGCCGCGAACACCAGCGGGACGACTAGCGGCTGAGCTTGCTTGAGCCCCGCGATCACCACCACGAGGGCAGCGCCAATCAGCAGAAAGCGGGCAGGACCTCGCACGACGTCGGGCATGGGGCGTACGCACGATATCGCCCCTCGGATCCAGCGGCCCAATTCGCGCAACACGTCGCGCTAGCGAGGCGCTTAGGCAACACCCAACTCAGCGTGGAGTGACGCACAACGCCTCGTGCCCTCACCCCCAAACCCGCTTGCGCGGGCAGAAGTGTGTTCGTCCACTGGGTGCTAGGCGTTGCGCTTGGCTTCGTCGCCGAGATCCGTCGACAAGAACACCTCGTGCACTTCAAGCACGTTGGGGCCGCGGAACATCTCCTTCGGCGCGCGGTTCTTGTGGGCTTCGGCGAACGCGGGGCTACGGGTCCAGGCAACGAAATCGTCGAAGCTCCTCCACCAGGTCTTCACCTCGTAGAAGCCTTCCTTTTCGGGATCTGGGACGAAGCCCCCAGCCTCGTGATCGAACTTCATCGGGCGCGGACGGTGGACTTCGTTGCGAATGAACCCCGGCGACTGATCCACCAGGTGAACGCGCTTGCTGAAGCGGTCTTCAAAGTCCTCTTCGTGGCCGTCGGCCACCGGAATGCGATTCGTCACGACGATCATCCTGCGATCCTACGCCAATCGCCCCCAATCGGGGCGTCGATCTCGGGCTTCTCGCGCCAAAGCGCGATACGTTTCGCCCCCACTCAACTCGAGCTAGGCCTTGGGTACCGCCGCAGACGAGGGACCATGACGACTGAAGATCCGAGCTACGAAACCCTGAGCCTCAAGCGCGACGGCCACGTCGCGATCATTGGCTTGGAGAAGCCCACCATGCCCCCGCAGCTGTTCCGCGACGTGGGTGCTGCGTTCGATCACCTGGCGCAAGATCAGGAGCTCCGCGCGGTGGTGCTGCAGTCCAACGTCAAGCCCTTCACCTACGGGCTGGATCTACAGGCCGCGTTCTCGGAGATGGGCGCGGCGTTCGCCGGCGGCAAGGCCAAGGAACGCTACGAGCTCTTCAACACCATCAAGCAACTGCAGAGCTGCTTCGATAAAGTCGCCAAGAGCCCGGTGCCGGTTATCGCCGCGATCCACGGCTGGTGCATCGGAGGTGGCGTGGACCTCGTGGCGGCGTGCGACATCCGCCTCGCCAGCGCGGACACCAAATTTTCCGTACGGGAAACCAAGATCGCGATCGTGGCCGATATCGGCACCCTGCAGCGGCTGCCCCCGATCATCGGTCAGGGCAACACCCGCGAGCTGGCGTTCACCGGTAAAGACATCGACGCCGCTCGCGCGGAGCGCATCGGTCTGGTGAATCAAGTCTTCGCCGACGAGGCCGAGCTGAAGGCTGCGGCGCTGGCGATGGCGCAAGAAATCGCTGCCAATGCGCCACTGACGGTGCGCGGCGTGAAGCAGGTGCTCGACTACGGCGCGGACAAGAGCATCGACGCCGGGCTGACCTTCGTGGCCGCCTGGAACTCGGCATTTTTGGCCAGCGAGGACCTGGGAGAGGCCGTCGGCGCGTTCATGGAGAAGCGGAGCCCGACCTTCAAAGGTCGTTAAGCTCTCGGAACTCCCCAAGTTTTGGGTTTGGGGGTGAGGGCACACGGCGCCTCGAGAATATTCACGTCTCGAGGCGTGGCGCATTAACTGCGCCGGGGAGCTTGGCATTCCTCCCCTGTATGTCGGACGCAACACTGGATTCCACGGTCGGCAGCTTGGGGCTGGTCCCCGGTCCCGCAAAGCGCCTAGAACGTGAGGTGATGGCTCAGGCTGACGTGGTCTCGCTAGAAGCGGAGTTGGTGGGGCGCGCCCTGGACGGAGACGGCCAGGCCTTTGCCACCTTGGTGCGCCCGCACCTGGGCCTGATGTTTCGCCTCGCGATGCGCGCCTGCCACAATCAGGCCATCGCGGAGGACGCCGTTCAGGAGAGCCTGACGATCGCGTTCAAGGAGCTCCACCGCTACACCCCGGGCACTTCGCTCAAGGCGTTCCTCACCTCGATCGCCATCAAGCGCGCACACACCCTGTTCCGCGGGGAACGGCGTCGTAGGACGCGTGAGGACGCTTCGGCGGAGCCGGAGCGCGCAGCCTCTCCCCTCGAGCTGCTCAGCGCGGAGCGCACCGCCCACTTGGTGCGCGAAGCTCTCTCCAGCATGCCGGAGAAGCGCCGCGAGGCAGCCATGATGCGCCTCGACGGTAACCTGTCTTACGCCGAGATCGCCGACGCCATCGGCTCGACCGAAGGTTCAGCGCGGGTGCTGGTGCACTTGGCCCTCAAAGAACTCAAACAGAAACTCGCCGAAATCGGCGCTGTCCCCCAGCAAGCCGATGCGAGCGCAGAAGGAGATGCGTCGTGACTGACCAAGAACTCTCCGCCGAAGACGCGCTCGAACTCGAAGCACTCGAACTCGAGCTCCAAGCCGGCTTTCCCACCCTGGAACTAGAATCCGCCATCGAAGCACGCCTCGTTGCTTTCGCTGGACGTATCCCCGAGGTCATCGCAGACGAGCTGGGCGAAGACGACGACGAGCTCGAGCAAGAGCTCGGTGCACTCTTCGACGACTCCGCCGCCCAGCTCAGCGTCGCCACCCAGCGGCGCTTCCTCGATCACGCCGAGCTCGCACCCGAAGCCGACTTGCGAGATCTCTTCGAGCGCACATCCGCCGAACTATCCGGTCCAGATCTCACCCGGGTCGCAGCGCGTTCGAAGGATGCTCCCCAGCGCGCTGCCCAGGAGAAGCGCCGCGGCTTCCTGCGCTTGGCCCCCCCGCTCGCAGCGGCAGCTGCTGCGGTGCTAGCGATCTTCGTAGGCTTCGGCGGCGGCGCGAGCGACACCGCCGAACCCCAAGCAGGCGTGAAGGCACCGAGCACGCTGGTCGCGGAAGCCAAGCCAATCGCGAAGACGGCAGAGCCCGCACCGAGCGCCAGCGAACCGGAGTTCAGCTCGGAAGATAGCTCCTTGATGGTTGCCACGATGGTGGACAACGGGGACGACGATTTCGGCCTCGCGCTGGACGCGCTGGATACCCCCGAGGACGATGAGGATCTCGACGCGCTCCTGTCAGCGCTGGATGACGTGGCAAACGAAGGTGGCTGATATGACTGACTCGAAACTCCCCGGCTCACGTTTAGAGCGGAACCGGCGCCACTGGCTGTTCGCGCTGCTGGCGCTGGTCAGCGTGCTGTTCACCAGCAGCTTCGCGTTCGCCAAGCCGAAGCGCGAAGAGGTGGAGAAGCGCATGCAAGAGGTCGTGCGCAAGGTCCTCAAGGAGAAGGTCGGTCTCGACGACAAGAAGGCGGACAAGGTCGCCGAGCTGTTGAAGAAGGACCGCGAGGAGCAGCGTAAGCTCCGCGAGGAAATGCGCTCGAGCCGTCAGGCGCTGAAGAAGCTCCTCGACGCGGACAGCGACGACCAGAAAGCCTACTCGAAGGCCATGGCGGCTCTACGCAAGAACCGCGACGATCTGCACAAACTGCAGAACAAGCACTTCACCGCGCTCTCCAAGGAGCTCACGCCGAAGCAGCAAGCCAAGCTCTTTCAGGCGATGCAACAGCTACAACGCAAGCTGCGCAAGGCCGTAAGGAAGCACCGCCGCGACTGAGGCCCCCACCGGGTAGGTGACGCGCGGGTCACCGAGTGCGGTTGAACGCGAAGCAAGCCTCGACGTGCGCCATCCCGATGTGGGGATAGTAGTCCTTCGCCTTGGGCGCAGCGACGAGCAGCAGCGTGGCCTGCTCTCCTGCCGCTTCGCGGGTGAGCCGCAAAAGCTCCTTGCCAACGCCTAGGCGTTGCACCGCCTCGTCCACCGCGAGGTCGGAGCAATAGCAGCAGTAGGCAAAGTCGGTGACACACCGAGAAATGCCGATCAGCAGCCCGCGCACTGGTTCCCGCGCGGTAACGATCAAGTTGGAGTTTTCGAGCATCGTACTCAGGCGCTCGAGGTCATCTACCGGGCGGCGCTCACCCAGGGTGGAGCGGCGCAGCACATCTCGGAACTCATCAGCGGTCACCGGTTGGCGCCCAGGGAGACCGGCGCTCGGCGCTCCACTTCGACGAGCGAACACCTCATACCTGAGTTCCAGATTCGTCATGGGCATACGCTACGCCCACGCGGCGGCGCCTCGTAGCAAGATCGTGCCCCGCTCAGCTCGCGATCATTCGCAGCTCGGACGGCTAGGCTCCGGATCACTTCCGCTGCCTAGGATCCCTTGCAGGTACGCGAAATTCTCCTGGCAAAACAGCACGCGATCACTGCCCGCCAGGCGCGCTCGCTCGCGGAACTCTCGGGCGGAGCCGCCATCCATCAGCCGACCCGGCGCGTCGCTCGAGTTGTGAAAGCCCGTTCCCTCGGGCTGAGCGAGCCCCAGTGCGTGACCCAACTCGTGGGCCAGCGTGTCACCGATCAGGCTGCCTAGCGCGTGCACGGCACAGGCGATCTGCAAGGGGCGTGAGTCCGCTGCATCACAGGACGCGACACTCGGGAGAACAATGAGTTCGGTCTCGGTCGCGAGGACTGGATGCCGCCCAACGTCAGGACGGAACGGGTCAAAGAGCTGATCGAAGGTTGGGTCGGCGCCACTCAGCTCGGTCGCGAAGTTGCCTGGGTGCTTGCTGAAGCCGAACAGGCTCTCGACGAACACCCCGCCAAATCCGGGATCGCCGTTTTCCTGGGTCACTGCGTTCACCCCGCCCACGCGATCGTCCAGGCGGATGTTGTTCACGTCTTTGCCCGGAGTGTTGTCGTAGCCGAGTAACCCAAGTCCGTTTGGATCCAGACCGCCCACATCGATACGAGTATACAACCCGAAGTCCTCAGGCTGTTCCGTACGGAACTCAACGCTCAGGCCAGCATACAGCGCACTAGCGACCTCGAGCGCTCGCTCGCGGATGGGTTGATCCACCGCCCGCATACCGAAATGTCGCAAACTCTCCACGTAGCTCGGTAAGAAGCTCACGTAGACGACCTGTTTTACGGGTAGTAGTTCGAGTTCGACAGGCTCTGGGGCGCCGGTGATCGTTTCGCCCGCGTAACTAACGATGGGCGTGATGTTGCCGGCGAGCGTACCCTTGGTGCGGCGCAGATCGGCCGAGGTGCCCAGAGCATCCTCCTCGTTGATCACGTAGACCAACTCGTTCCCGGACTCGAAGCCCGGAACTATCTCGAAGCTCACCGGGATCGAGACGCCACCTTCGAGGGTAAAGTCCCCCGCCAAAAGCAAGCGCGTCGCCGCGGGCGTCGGGTCGTCCTCACTCTGCGCGACGAAGCCGCCGCCGGTGACCGAAACCTTTTGCCCTAGGCTCCCGCTCTGAGGTGACAGCCCGAAAACTCGTGGAGCGAGTAGCTCCAAGCTCAACGGAAGTTCAGCGCTGCTTCCCCCCGTGGCTTGGCTGGGCGAGTTCTCGATACGCACGCTTCCGTTGAAGCTTCCTGCGGCGATCCCTGCGATGCGCGGTGCGAAGGCAAAACTGCCCGAGGCGCGCTCCGGGGAGCCGTTCGTCTCGAGCACGAGGCGCTGTTCAAGAACCGCTTCGCAGGTAGCCGCCGTCGTCGCCTGGAAGCAGCCATTCACCACCACGACGCTGTGGCCTTCGCCTCCGCCCAGCAGAAAGCCACTCCCAGTGACTTGAATGGCGTCGTTGACGAATGCCACGCCGCCCTGAGCGGTATCCAAAACGGGAACCAGCTCCGCAGCCGATGAGAGGTTCCAGTCCTGGCGGTTCGAAGTATGCTCGCGACCATCCACCGCGTCGACGCCGACGACCTGCGCCACCAGCAACCCGTTTCCTCGCGGTGCGGACGCAGGCCAGCTACCGACGAGGACCTCGCCCTGACGCTCCAGGGGAATGACCAGGTCCGCTGGACTGCCATCCAGGCTGCCAACCAGTCGGAGCTGCAGTTGCTCTACTACATCAGGAAAGCTGCCCTCCACGCGCACGTCGCTACCGGGTAGCACGAGCCCGGGCGATATCGCGCTCACCACCAGGTCCGCTAGCGACTTGATGGTCTCTGTCGGAGCAGCTTCATCACCGCTACAGGCCGGAGCGACGCACAGTCCAAGGGCGAGGACGAGCGCAGACGAGCGCCTCACGGGCATTCACTCGCGGACAACCCGATGCACAGGTCGTACAGGTTCTCCGCGCCGCCGTAGCCACGCACGACG
Organism: Polyangiaceae bacterium; assembly: GCA_020633205.1. Lineage (NCBI taxonomy): Bacteria > Pseudomonadati > Myxococcota > Polyangiales > Polyangiaceae > Polyangiaceae bacterium. The sequence continues at coordinate 284,045 of JACKEB010000013.1, read as the reverse complement.
AGGTAGTAGGTGCCCGACACAGTGATTGGATAAGAGAACGACTCGTTGGAGTCGCTGCTCTGACCATTGTCCGAACACCCGCTTACGTCCAGCTCGTCGCACTGGGTGAGCAGCGTAGATCCCTGATAGAGCAAGATATCGAGGTCCTCGAGGGCGGAGCTCTGGTCGAACGCAAGCTCGGCGTAGATCGTCTCTCCCGCGAACATATCCACACGGAACCAATCCTCATCCCAGCTGCAGATGGCGTTAGTGCTCACGCTGTACGGCCCGCTGTCGAGGTCCACGATGCGGGCTTGAGAAGCTTGATCGTCATCCTCCGCGGAGTCGTCGCTGCACGTCGGACCACAGCTCTGCGGACTCACGGACCAACTGAGGATGTACTCGTTGCGCGCCAGATCGTAGGAGTACACGCGGGCGTAGTAGGTTCCGGGGGGCAAGCAGCTCTGAATCGACTCCTCCGAGGTGAGACCACTGCTGCGGGCGATCAGTGCACCGGCGCCGTCATACAGCGCCAGGTCGAGATCGGAGGCGGTGTCACCGAGCAAATCGAGGCTCAGCTGGCCCTCTTGGGTGACGTTCAGCTTGAACCAGTCCTCGTCATCGGTGTCTCCCGACGGGCAAGACACCAACAGCTCGTCACCGCTGGGCAATGCCTTCGCAGTGGCCAGCGAGTCGTTTTGCTCAAACGCGTCATCCATGCACGTCGGCGGCGGATCGCCGCTACAGCTCTGACTGGTGGGCACACACTGACGCGCGCTCGCGCCGCTCTCGCTGGTGAGGGCGTTGGTTGAGCAGGTGTATCCCTGGGGACATGAGTTCCCGGAGCCACAGGCAGACAGACAGCTCGCCCCCCCCCCAACCTGGACGCAGAGGTCACCACTGCCTCCACACTGCGCGTCAGCGGAACATGGCTCGCACAGCCCAAGTCCGCCGCCGCCGCCCGACGCGGTCACGTTGATCTGGTAGCTACCGGTTAGCGGCATTTGCGTCAGGTGATCGCAGTCAGCCATGGCGTCGTCATCGTCACGCGCCACCAAGATGTAGTAGAGCTGCGCGCTACCGCCCGCTGCGGCGACTGGATTCGGAATCCTGCCGAGCCACTGTCCGTCTTGTTGATTTCCGCTCAGCTTGCTCATGCTGACCTGGGTCATGGCGCCGAGATCAGGCGGCGAACCAGGATCACTCAGCGAGTAGAGCAGCAGCGGCTCGTACTTGATGCCCTTGTCGTCAGTGACATGCGCACGGATCTCGACGTCGTTGATCCCGTTCACGTCCGCTGGGGTGTGCTCGATCACTGGAGCACCTCCAGGGCAGTTGGCCTTCTGAGCCTTGCGCAGCACCACCACGAAGTTCTTCGTTACCGCGGGGTTGTCTCCGTCATCGGCGCTGAGGCGCAGGGTGTAGATATCCTCAGCCTGGATTTGCGCGGCCGTGGGGCAAAAGGTCCAGGTCGCGGTCAGTCCAGAGTCTTGGAGCAACTCTGCGCCTTCGATCACTGGCTCCGTCTGAGCGATGGTCACGCCGGGGCTGTCAGGGTCTTCGACCTCGATCGCCACTTCGACGCACTTCTTTTGAGATAGGTCGAGGGTCGTGCCCGTGCCGAGCGGCTTGCGGAAGACCGGCGCGCCGGTGCCGATGCTCGAGCGCACCTCAATCGTTACCGCGCGGGTATCCTTCGCCTTGCCGTCGTTGACGGTGAAGTCGACGATGTGAATGCCAACGTCAGTGGCGAGGGGTGTCCAATTGAAGATCGCTGCGTCGCTACCAGCAGGGGTCAGCGATGCGTGGCTGGTGACTCCGTCCGAGTCGCTAGCGAAGCTGAAGCTCAAGCTGTCCCCGTCGGGGTCACTGCCGAGCACGCTAAAGCTCAGCGGTTGGTTCACGCTTACCGTCTGGTCAGCGACGGCGGACAGCGCGGGCCTCTGGTTCGTGCTTCCCTCTTCGGAGCTGCAGCCGGTTGAGGTGACCAGCACAGCAGCGACCAGAAGGAGGGACCAGAGAAGGGGCTGCCTCTGCGAACCCACACGGGAATGCGAGCCAACGTCGGGATTGGCAAAAACACGGGAAAGGAAGCAAATCACAGGAGCTCCAAGTATGGCCGATGCCGGAATGGCCAGGCTGGAAAACTGCCATCGCAGTCGATCCGACGTTGACCAAGCACGCCACGACGGGTAATAAACCCGCCTACACTGTAGGACAACTGCTCCCGGCAGCGAACCACGCAGGCGTCAGCTCCACTGAGGTGGCACTGAGTGGCGATCGCCTCGTAGCGCTGCCATCGCCCGTGCGTCAAAACCCTCTCACCAACACACGTCGCGGCTGACTCCGAATTCGCACACGAGAATTGCCCCGCAGCGCGCAGCCTGGCGCGCTTCCCTCAGAGGCCATTCCCGTCACGGCGAAAGTCCGGAGCACAGCGCGCGGTGGAGTCTAGCTATGCAAGAGCCTCGAGTCCGTTCTCCCAAGCGTCGTGATCCCGCACAGCCCACTCCCTGGCTGCTGCGCCCGCTGTTCCGCCCGCTGGTCGTGGTCGGGCTGTTCTCTATGGCTGCATTCGGCTGCAGCTCCGAGGATCCCGCGACGGGACCCGATACCGAGATCGCGAACAGCGAACAGGACGCGCCGACGTCGGACCTCGATGCCTTGTTCCTCGATGCCCCTCCCGACGGCGACCTGCCGGACGAAGGTAAGGCAGACGAAGTGTACCCCGCGCTGTACACGGATCTCGTTGCGCTGCAGTCGCCCGTGCGCAGCCAAGGCTCGCGCGGTGTTTGCTCGATCTTCTCGACCACCGCGCTGATGGAGCACCTGTACATCGCAGAGGGCACCATCCAGAACCCGGACTTCTCCGAGCAGTACCTGCAGTGGGCAGTGAAGTCTCAGGTCAAAGCCTTCACCGACACCGAAGGCTCGAACGCCCAGAGCAACATCGACGCGATCAATCGCTTCGGTATCGTGGAAGAGGCCGACTGGCCCTATCAGACGCGCCCCTGGGGCACCTCCAATGATGCGGCGTGCACCGGCGAGAAGCGCCCAACCAAGTGCTACACCAACGGTGAGCCCCCCGAGGCTGCGAGCAGCGCACAGAAGTTCTACCTGCCGCGAGGCCGCTGGATCAGCGCCCGGCGCAACAGCATCAAGGCCTACCTGAAGAACAACAAGCAGGCGGTCGTCGCTGGCATGACGTTCTTCTACCAGTCGTGGAACCACGGCGGCTCACCCCTCAAGGTCGACAAGGCCATGTGGCGCGAAGGGTTCATCACCTACCCCAACGCAACCGACAAGGAGAAGAGCCTCGAAAAGCGCGCGGGTCACTCGATCCTGATCGTCGGCTGGGACGACAACGCCGAAGTGAACAAGCGCGATGGCGAGGGCAACCCGATCCTCGATGCAGACGGAAACCCCGAGAAGGAAAAGGGCTTCTGGATCATCAAGAACAGCTGGGGCACTGGCAGCTTCGGCGTGAACAACCCGAACGGTGACGGCTACGGCTACCTCTCGATGGACTACGTCGAGGAGTACGCCACCGTCTACGCGAGCGGCATCCCCGACGTGAAGCTGCCCGATGAGGTCTGCAACGATGGCGAGGACAACGACCGCGACGGCGCAGTGGACTGCGACGACAGCGACTGCAGCATGGACGCCGCCTGCGTCGCCGCTGCTCAGACCTACAACCAGACCAGCGCTCAAGACATCCCCGACAACGATGCGACGGGTATCACCAGCGAAATCGTCGTCGCCGAGGGTGGTGAGATTGGCAGCCTGGCGGTCACCGTGGACATCACCCACAGTTACCGCGGGGATCTAACCGTGAAGCTGGTCAAGGGCGGCACCGAGGTCGTGCTTCACGACAAGCAAGGCTCCGGCGCAGACGATCTGAAGCAGACCTTCGACGTGCCCGAGTTCGTCGGACAAGACGCCGCTGGTACGTGGCAGCTCGTCGTAACGGACACCGCCAACCTCGACACCGGCACGCTGAACTCCTGGAGCCTGACCATCAACCGTTGCCCGGCGGGCGGCTGCATGGCGGGCGACGTCACCCACTATGAGAACACCGTCGGCGGAGACATCCCCGAGGACACCACGGGCTTGAGCAGTGACATCGAGATCACCGACGCCGCCACGATCAGCGGCCTCGTGGTCAACGTCGACATCACTCATCCGTACAAGGGCGACATCACCATCAAGCTCCAGAAGCTTCTGGCCGGCGAGGTGGTGCTGCTGACGGCTGACGCGAGCGATGGAGCCTTCACGCCGATGAGCTTCAACGTGAGCGACTTCAACGGAGAGGATGCAGTGGGTACCTGGCGCTTGATCGTCCTCGATGAGGCCACCGGAGACACCGGTCGCCTGAACTCCTGGAGCCTGGACGTCAGCCACTGAGGCTCTCAAGAGCTGCAGAGAGGCGCCAGCGGTTCACTCCGCTCGGCGCCTCTCGGCTTTTGTGGGTCCCAAGTCTCGCCGCCGACGGCACCTGCCAGGACAACCCCGACCGAGTGCGCGTATGCTGCGTCGGTGCCCCGCAGGTCCCGCTTGGTGCGGCTCAGCCTCTGCTTCTGGACGCTAGCGCTGCTCAGCGTTGCCTGGCTGTGGTCGAGCCCCGCGGCCGCGGGCACGCTGGTGATCGAAGCGGGCCGCGAACAGGAGATCCTCGGGCTGTTCCAACCTTACCGCCTGGCAGGAGACGTGACACCGGAGTGGAAGCTCTGGAACGTGTCAATCCGCGCGCGCGAGGTCCACGTCGAGCTCAAGGGCGAAGGAGCCGAGGAGTGCGAGCTTGCGCTGCGACATCAGGAAGAATCCGACAGCACCACCTTCGATCACAGCGAGAACTTCTCTTTCTACTTCCCCAAGGATCCATCGCCGTCTTGTAGGACCGCCGGTCTGAAGTTGGCCGAGGCCGTCAAGCAGAACGACCATGGGGTGTTCTGGCGCCACGAGGTCGAGGTGGTTCAGATCGATCCGCGCTGGCTCACCGCTTGGCAGGTCGTCGCCTACGATCCGCTCCTCCGCTTCGCGGGGTTCGTCGCGCTACTTGTGGGCATGCTCACGAGAGAGCTCCTGCGCCTCCCAAGTCGCTGGCGCGCCGGCATGCTCGGGCTGTTAGGACTGGGCGTTGCCTTGCGCCTGACGCTGACCCCGGCAGACGCCGCCTTTGACGCCTGGCCTTTCTCCCGCGAGCCCACCATCGCTGGCCTCATCTGGCGAGGCCCGCTCATGGGGATGGTTTCGGAGCACACCCATATATTCCTCACGGATATTATCTACAAAACGGGACTCGTCTTCGGGCTTCTCGGGCCAGCGGTCGTGTTCATGCACGCCTGGCGGATGCTCGGCAGTCATCGCGCGGCTGTGTTCGCGGGCGGATTGATCGCGATCTGGCCAAGTCACCTACGTTTCTCTCACGCCGACGGCACATTCATTTCCAGCATCGTGTTCAGCGGGATGAGCTTCGCGCTCGCCCACGATGCCTTGCGCCACCCGAGCCGCAACTGGCGCTGGTGCGCCCTGGGGTTGCTCGTGCCGGTGAGTCTGCAGACCTTCCAGATGCGTCCGCTGAACCAGATATTTGCGGTCTTGCTGGTCGGTGCAGCGATGATTTTGGGAGAAGGCATCCCGCGCGCTCGACGTTTCTTGGTTGCTGGCGTCGTCAGCCTCGCGACAGTCGCCATCGCCGTACCCCGGTTCCTGCAGGCTCACTCGGGAGATCTCAGCCATGCGAGTCCAGAGCTCGCCGTCTCGGCGTTTCAGTCCTTCTTCAGCTACCACTACAACACGCTTATCCGCGCGGAGATTACTCCGCCAATCGCGGTGGTGCTGGCGGTAGTCGGTACCGTCACGCTCTGGCGAACTCAGCGGCGAGTCGCGATTTTTCTGCTGGGCTGGTTCGCTCTGTTTTTCGTTACTCACTCGATCATCAATCCGAACTCCCCGCTGATGCAGGCGCGCTACCACCTGCACCTCATCGTGCCTTTTCTGTTGCTAGCCGCAGCAGGCCTGGAGGCGCTGATACAGAAGAACGCCCGACTCGGCTGGGTCGCCGGCGGCCTCCTGCTCCTGAGCCCGGCAATCCATAGCCACTTCATCCGGGATCTCGACGTCAATCAGCCGGCGGAGAACACCTTCGTGCTGTCGCTCAAGAAGTCGATTCCTCAGGGCTGCAGCGTGCTCGAGTACGTCGGCGAGCGACCGAATGAGTCTCGGATGACCCGACTCGGCGCGGTTCGGTTCGAGTCCGGCGAGCAACCGTTCTATCGAGTCGTTCACCTCGAGCGCGGCGCGGATGCGGCGGCCGCAGTCAAAGACGCACGCCAGCAGTCGTGCGCCATGGTCTACCTCGGACTTGCGTGCTGGATCGACGGCGACCCAGCACCGCAATGCGAGACTCTACGAAGCCAGTCGCGTGTGGTGGACGAACTCACCCGCGACAACCGAGTCTACGACGAGAACAACCTATTCTCGAACGCCGCAAGACCCCGCTTCACGCTCGGACTGTATGACCTGAAATCCGGCAAACCGGTGGAAGCCAGCGCGCACTAGTCCTGGACGTAGTCTTGAGGCTGGTAGAAGTAAGCGCGGATCCCAAAGAGCACTCCGGCGCCAAACATCAAGCCGGCGTACACCATGAAGCCGGTCGCCAGCGGCAACTTGCTGAACGTCTCGAACAGCGCAACGAACAAGTTGCCGCCCGCCACGGCCGCCAGCCAGAAGCCCATCACGGTGCTCTTCATGCGCTTGGGTGCTTGGGTATATGCAAACTCGAGTCCGGTGATGGACACCATGACCTCAGCCTGAGTGATCACGAAGTATGGCAACGCTTGCCAGAGGAAGCTCACCTGCCCCGGCCCAGCGGCTTCAATGCGGTTCTGGATGAACGCAACGAGCAAGAAGCTGAGCCCTGCCACCAACATCCCGCCGGTCATGCGGCGTAGCGGCGTCATCTGCAAGCCCAGCTTGCCGAGCCCGGGATAGATGAGCTTGTTGTTGAGTGGGATGAGGATCATCACCATCAGCGGGTTCAGCGCTGCGATCTGTGATGGCTTCACCTGACCAACCCCCGGCAGCTCGAGGTTCATCGTCTTTGCCTGCAGCACCCAGCTCGAGCCGTGCTGGTCGAACAGTGCCCAGAAAACACTCACCAGAAAGAAGACACTGACCACCCGAAGCACCGCGGGCGGTCCTTCAGCGGCTTCGATGCCGAAGTGGCGCGCTGCCCCGCCGAAGAAGCGGCTCTTCACCAGTCGCTCACGGCGCGCCTGAACGGCCGGATCCGCGTGCGCTACGTCGGGCACGTCGCCCGTTGGCTTCGCACCCGTGAAGTAACCCTTCACCGCATAGGCCAGTACCGCAAGGAAACCATCGTCTTGCTGCATGCGCTGACGGATCGCGAACACGATGCCGCCTAGCACGATGAAGCCAAGCGCGCTCGGTACGAGCAGCCTCCAGGAGACGTCGTGGAACACCGCAGGAGCAAACAAATGCGCGAAGGCGATCACGAACAGGCTCGAGCTGATGGCATCCAATGTCCCGAGCGTCCCCGCGGGGTGAGCCGGCACGTGCACGAAGACCTTGCGCCCCATCCAGAACGCCAGCGTGGCAAGGGCCATCAGTACCCCAGGGATACCAAAAGCCACCGTGGGCCCGTACCACTCCAAGGTCTTCGGGATCAGCAGCGTAGCGCCGGCGCTCCCGAAGTTGATGATGAAGTAGAAGGCCTGAAAAATCGTAGGCACGCGGAACCAGTTGCCGCGGCCGAATTGATCGCCCACGTGCGCCGATACGTTCGGCTTGATCCCCCCGGAACCAACGGCGATGAGGCCCAGACCAATCCAGAAACCGGTAACGGAGTGCTCACTAACAGCGAGCACCGCGTGGCCCGCCACATACACCATGCTAAGCCAGAGAATCGTGCGGTACTTGCCGAACAAGCGATCGGCGATCACCGCGCCCAGCAACGGAAACAGATACACCGCCCCCGCAAACACGTGATAGTGCGCCTTGGCCGTTCGCTCCGCGTCCTGGGAGAACACCGGGTGGTGGATGTACAGGTACTGCGCCAGAAACACCGTAAGGATCGCGCGCATGCCGTAGTAGCTGAAGCGCTCGCAGCCCTCGTTGCCGATGATGTACGGAACGCCAGGCGGCCAACCGGTGTTGTTGTGATCTGGGGAATGTCGAGGTTCGTAGGCCATGGATCTTTCTGCGTCGCGACGAGTCGCGAACGGTCGCGTGGTCTGCGAAGAGCGCGCACGGGCGCCGAAGCGTTGCTCCCCGTAACACGAGGGAGCAGCCAGAAGGAAGCCGTGCCGCCGCTTTCAGCAGCTGGCTGCACTCCGCTATCCGCTGTTTCGGCGCAGCCAAACCAAGGCTTCGACGTGATGGGTATGCGGGAACATGTCGTAGGCGCTGATCTCTTCGATCACGAAACCTGCCTGACCCAACGCCTTCAGATCCCGCGCGAGCGTGACGGGGTCGCAGGAACACATGCACAGCCAGCGGGCGGCGCTCGAGACCACGAACGGCACGCTCTCCTTGGCCCCAGCGCGGGGTGGGTCGAGCACTATCAAGTCGAAGCGACCGTCGGCCATTTCAGCAAGCACCTGCTCTGCGTCTCCGGCGAAGAAGCGTACGTCGAGCGGCCTCCCAAGTCGCTCGGCGACCGCAGACATATTGGCTCGCGCGGCGAGCACTGCGGGTTCGCTGATCTCGATCCCGACTCCGCTGAGCCCGGCTGCCGCGAGCGGAAAGCTGAAGTTTCCGGCGCCACAGTAGAGATCCAGGAAGCGCCGGACCCCTCGCTGCTCGGCGCCTCGGACCACAGCCGCGACCAGCGCGCGATTGACTGCCGCATTCACCTGGGTGAACGCCGCGGGCGGCGCCGCAATCTCCACCCCTTCACTCACGTCCCAGCGCTGGAGCAGCTCTTTGTCAGCCGCCGACCCTGCGACGACGAAGCGGATCCCTTCCCCCTGCATGCGTGCCTCGAGCGAAGCGTTGCCCGACGCGCCACGCTTCCCCCGCTGCTTCTTCAGAGTCGCGCGGACCAGGCGCTCTGGGGCATGGTCAGCGATCCGTAACTCGAGGCGTGTGAAGCCACGAAAGTGTCCCTGGCTCGCTATGCCGCGCAACACCCCAAGCATCTCTTCGAGGCGTGGGTTGCAGACCAAACACCGCTCGACCTCCACCAGTTCATGAGTCCCCGAGGAAAAGAACCCGAGGCGCCCCCGAGCGTCGACCTGGAGCTGCGCGCGGCGCCGGTATCCGGTGTCTGCCCCCGCGCTCTCGAGGCGGATCTCTGGAAGCGCTTCAGCACGGAAACCCCCGGTGCGGAGCAGCGCCTCGCGCAGGATCTCCTTTTTTGCCTCACGTTGGGCCGCTAGCTCGAGGTGCATCCAGTCGCAGCCCCCGCAACGCTGCTGCACCGGGCAAATCGGCTGGACGCGAGCCATCCCCGGCTCCACCAGCGTCCACTGTTCCGCTCGTTGATAGCCGCTGTGTCGCTTGATATTTTCCGCCAGGATTATATCGCCAGGAACGACTCCCCGGGCGAACCCCACACCGCCTCCCTCCAGGCGGGTCATGCCGTCCCCTCCAGGCACCAGCTTCTCAATCTTCCACTGCGTCACTTCTGCCCCCTGCCAAGGGACCGTCCCTTGGGGTTGGCAGCCAGTGCAAGCTTCGCTCGGGCTCCATCGAGGCTCTTCAAGGCTTCACGCTTCGACAATGGACTCAGCCGCTTGGCCTCGCGCTTCACGTAGCGCTCCACATAGTCTGGATCCACCCAGCCGTACTGGCGGAGCGCCCAGCCAACCGCCTTGCGGATGAAAAACTCGGAGTCGCTCAGGTTCGCCGCGAGCACCGCCTCCAGGAGCTGGGTGTCTGTCTCTTGTTTCATGTCCAGCTGACACAGGATCGCGCTTCGCCGCTTCCACAGGTCAGCATCGGTAGACCACTCGAGGATGCGAGGCATTATTTCCCCAGGGAATCTTTTTAACAGTTCCCCCACCCCGTGCTTGGCGAGGTGATCGACGAAGTCCCACCACGCCCCGTCAACGATCAGCTCCTCGTAGAGTGTCAGGGTGGAGGCGTCGCGAAGCAGCTTGAAACGCGCGTGGGTCAGGATCTCCATCGCGATGTAGCGCTCCTCGCGAAACACCTTGTCGGTTTTTCGAGCGCGACCCCGCCAAAGCGTGCGGACCAGCCCGTACAGCTCAGCCTGACTCGAGAGCGCCGGCAACAGCTCCCTGAGCGCCCGGCGCCTCGCGGTCGCTTGCACCCCCAGGAAGGGGAGTTCGCTTTTCATGTACGCCCGCATGGGCTCCGCTGCCTCTGGATCGGCGAGGGCCGCGAGCCCAACGCGAATGGACTCGACCCAGCGGGAAGTGGCAGCCATGCCGCGAACTTAGGCCTTTTTGCAGCAGCTTCGAGTTTTTTTGGGGGTGAGGGTCACACATCGATGCCCACGCACGACGCCGCACTCGTGACATGATGCCCGCAGTGTCCGAGCCGCCCGCTGCCCCCCCAACTCCAGCGCTACTGAACGACCCGGAGCTGCTCCGTGATCTGCGGCGCTTCATTGGGGGGCGCGTACCACGTGACGAAGCCGACGACGTCCTGCAGACCACCGTCGCGGCCGCGCTCGAGTCCGAACATGCACCAGAAGATCCCGAGGACTTCCGGCGCTGGCTGTTCGGAGTCGCACGCAACAAAGTAGCCGACCACTTCCGCAAGCGCGGCCGTGAGCCGCTGCTCTACGACGAGCCCCCGGATCAGGCAGCCCCGGACAGCGCCTCCAACGAAGCCCGCGAGCTCATGCGTTGGGTCGAGCGAGAGCTGCCGGAGGGCGACCAATCCGAAGATACATTGGAGTGGATGCTGCGCGAAGGCGCCGGCGAAAAACTCGAAAACATCGCGCGCGAAGAGAACCTGCCCGCGCCGCGAGTACGTCAGCGCGTCTCGCGCTTGCGCCGCTACTTCCGCACGCGCTGGGCCGCTGCCGCGGCGATCCTCGCCGTCTCGATCGTGATCGGTTTCTGGCTGTTCTCCACGACCGAAGAGGCCCCCCCCGTGGTTGAGATCCGCCCGGAACGCGACGCCGGCGTGGAGCGACCCGAGGAGTTGCGCAAGCAAGCTCGCAAGGCCTGTGAGGCACAGCAGTGGCGACGCTGCTTGGTGCTCTACGACGAGGCCAAGGCGATCGACGAAAAGGGTGACGCGCTACCCGCCGTCCAGGCGGATCGCAAGGCGGCTCAGGACGCAATCCAGAAGGAAGCACCGCTGCCGCCGCCGACCACCACGAAGCTCGATCCGACCCCAGGACCCAAGGACGCTGACGAGTTCGAGGCCGAAGCCGACGACAAGGCGCCCTTGGCTCCGCCGACCAAGGCTGGACCCGTTCCAACGGAGCGGCCGATACCACCGAGTCCAAAGCCGTCGCCCAAACCAACAGCGCCACCCCCTACGAAGGCGCCGCCCGCCAAGACCAGCGCCAAAGCCAAAGCCAACGTGGACTCGAGCTTCGGTTCCGAGATCCAGCAAAAGAAGTAGCGCCCTAGCAGGCTGCTTTACGCCTTGAACATGCGGCGCGCGTCACGACGTAGCCAGAACGCCAGGAGTGGCAGCGCGCCGAGCACACACGTCGGCAACCCGAGCACGATCAGCACCAAGTGGTAGCGCCACGCCCAAGGTTTCCGCGGGGCAAACGGGGCGTAGCAGTACGCGACGCCCAGCAGCACGCTCACCACCGCGACGCTGGACCCAAACGCCACCGGCTCGACCTCAGGCCGCGGCGCCTCATGCGCCATCACGACCATCCACGTGCCGATGCCAGCTAGCGCGAGATGCAGCACGCCCATGCACACCGCAAAGAAGCTGTAGTACGGCCAGATCGGAGCGTAGTCCTTCGGCGCGCTGAGCTTGGCTGCTTGGGCCATCGAGCGGCACTCTAGCCAAACGCGCCTGCTCCGGGGCGCTTTTCCGCCGCCGGAGTCAGTCGATCTGGCGCTGGATATCGCCAGGGAGGAGAAAGCCATACGCGCGCCGCCGAACATACCGCTGCCAACCCCGGTCCGCTCGGCGCAGTCGTTGTAGGAGCGCCCAGGTGCGCGCATCTTCAGCATAGTGGGCGCGGACCTCCGTCATGGTCAGCTCCGGCGTCACCCGCTCGTTGGCGATCCCCAGCCAACCGTCTAGGTGCTGCTCGAGTTCCTCCTTGATCAAGTTTCCCAGCAGATCGCGGAGGACGCTCCGCAGGTCGTAGTAATTCGCGAGGATGTCGCTGAGCATGAAGCGTCGAACCAGCGGTCTCAGCGCCGCAGGCAACGACGCCAAGAAGAGCTCCGTGTCCAAGCGCTCTTCCCCCGCCGCGTCTCGCAACAAGGGTGTCGTCAAATCCAGGTAGCCTAGCTCTCGCGCAACGTTCGACTCACCGCGAACGAACCAGTTGGAGAGCTGCGCGTCCAACCCGACGCGCTCACTCACCGCACCCGCGATCACCCCGAATAGCTCCGCCCCGAAACGCCTGGCAGGCGTGAGGTCCATCGTGCGCAACCGCGTGACGCACAGGCTCTCGGAGTCTATGAGTGGCTGCACGCAGTACGCGACCACCCCTTTCTTCTTCCTCGCGGCAATAGCAATCGTCGAACGAAGTGGCTGGATCCCGACGTCCCGGAGCGTCGCTATGTAGCTCTCGAACGTCTCGACGTAGCCTTGGAGCCGCGCCTCACTGGCAAACAGCGGTAGCCGCTTGACGGCGTAGGGCTTTCCCGCCGCCACGAGTCGCAACACCGGAGAGATCTCCCCGCTCCCGACTACGTCGAGCTCGGAGTCGTCCTGGCGCGACAGAGCGCTCTGCACCTGGAGTTCGAGCGCCTCCAAGCTTCTCTGCAACGCCTCATCGTCCCCCACCGCAGAACCTCCGAGATGCTTCGCTTGGTCGCACCTCAACCGAGAAATGCGGCGCGAAGCCTCCTCAGGACATCATCGGCATCGTCGGGCTGCAAGATGAGCGGCGGCAGGAACTGCACGACGGAGGTGTCATTCCCCGCATACAGCACGAACAGCCCTTGATCCACGAGCAAGCGCATGGCGAGCATGCCCGCCCCCTCGACGGGAAACTTGAGTCCCATCATCAACCCACGACGCCTGAGCTCGAAGGGGAGCCCCGCCATCCCGGCCTCGAGTTGCTCCCCCACCTCACACACACGGCGGAGAAACTCGGGTCGTTCGACCTGGTTCAGCACCTCGAGCGCGACGCGACACCCGAGCTCGGAGCCCCCAAAGGTCGAGATGTGGATGAACGGATCCGAAGCGAACAGCTGGTGGAGCTCGTGGGTCATCAAGGTCGCGCTGATCGGATACAGCCCGCCACTCAGTCCCTTGCCGCTGACAAGTACATCCGGGCGGAAATTGTGGTGCTGATAGCCCCAGAGGCGCCCCGTACGTCCGAGACCAGTTTGCACCTCGTCCACGATCAGCTTGATCCCACGCGCTCTGCACAGCGCGGCGACCCCCTCCAGGTAACCAGGCAGCGGGAGAGGCATCCCCAGCGTTGCTGGAATCGGCTCGAGCAGCACCGCGGCGACTTCGTCGGTCAGGGCGCGCTCCATCGCCTCGAGGTCGTTGAAAGGCACTTGCTCGAAGTGAGAGTCGCCGCACAGCACCTTGTCGCGGAAAGTTGCATCACCCGCTGCCAGAGCCAAGCCGGTGTGCCCATGGTAGCCGCCGTGCACGGAGATCACCCGCGAGCGCTGCGTTGCCGCACGGCAAACTTTGATGGCGAGGTCGATCGCCTCCCCTCCCCCAACCCCGAACACCACACCGGTCAAATGATCGCCTGTGGAGCGCGCTAGGCGTTCGGCGAGCAGTGCGCGCCAGCCGCTGACGAGGTGGTGGTTACCAATGTCGACCTCATCGAGCGCCTGTCTCAGGCAAGCGATCAGTGCTGGGTTCCGATGCCCCAGATTGAAGACGCCGCCATTGGAGTGGCAGTTGACGAAGTACTCCCCGGTGAACGCATCACGAAACCCGATGCCATCGCGCTCGCCCATCACGAGCGTCAGCCCGTATTCACGGAACACGCGTGTCTTACCCGGTGAGACGAACTGCCCGGACGCGTCGAAAGTCGCCGCGCCATCAGGGTACGGCTGCGGAGTGCGGGCGACCATCTCACTTCGAATGGTCGCAGTCGGCGCTTTCACGGGGCAATCTCCCGCCCGTGACTTCCGCTGACCTCGAATAGCTAACGCTGCGTTACTGCGCCGCGAATGTCAGTTCATGTCCGAGGCGTCTTCGTCTTCGACTTCGATGCCGCAGTGCTCGAGGAAGCTCGCGAGCCAGTCGCGCTGCTCAGTCGTCCAGCGCGCGGAGATGGCGTGCTCAACCAGCTCAGCGAGCTGCGCCTCGAGCTCATCCAGATGCTCATCGTCCAAGCGCTGGATGTAGAGCCCAACCCGCTCGAGATTCGGCGTGGCGTACTCGGCGCTCACGACGTCGTCCTCGGCCATATCCAGGAAGTACGCCACCTGGAGCAACGCACACAACACCGGGTCGAGCCCCAGCTCTTCAGGGATCTCCGGGAGCCCCGGAGGCGCCACCTCGGCCATCTCAGGAACCTGCCGGGGGTTCGACGGGAGCACGTCGGGCGGGCTGCTCCCCCACGGTACCAAACGCGAAATCCCAGAACTTCGAGCTCACGCCGTAGCGCACGTCCGGCGTCTTGAAGTGGTGCAGCATGTGATGCTTCTTCAGACGCAGCCAGTACTGTGACTTCGGGTTGTAGTGGTGGATGTAGTAGTGGATCAGGTCATACGACATGTAGCCGATGGTGAATCCCGCATGGAAAGGCCACACCCAGCGCTCGCCAAGCAAGGGATAGAAGATGGCGAGGAAGATGAAGAACAGCGAGATGCTCACCGCGGGCGGCATCACCAGCCGGTACTTGTCCTTCGGCCACTTGTGATGGACGCCATGCACCAGGAAGTGCATGCGCTCTCCAAGCTTGCCCGGAGGCTCCCAGTGGAAGAACGTTCGGTGTAGCCAGTACTCGGCCAGTGACCACACCACCGCACCGCCGATGAACAACAGCACGGCGGCCACAGCGCCAACTCCCTGACGCGCGACGCCCCAGTACATGCAGGCGGCCGCCGCAGGCACCATCACCATGGGCACGACGATCGGATGCGTGCGCGAGAAGAAGTCGACGAAGTCGTTGTCGAACATCCGCGGTGAGTCTTCGGTTGCCTTCATCATGGGAGTAACGCGCGGACTTTAGGAACCGGCCTTGTGCTTGGCAAGGCAGCAGGTCCGCTAAGAATCCGTTGATTTTTAGGAACCTGCGAACCCGGTTACGCACTCCCAGCAATCTCACCAACGCCCGAGCCTGACATCGCCGTCATGCAAGCTGCGGAAAGCCGCACGCCCCTGCTGCGGTTACCGCGAACCTGCCTACGCAAAGTGGACCCACGCGAGACAGAAGAGTCACTCAACTCTGACTCAGCGGGGGAGTTTGGGGGAGAGGCGGCACCGCTTCGGCGCGCGTTATCGAGATGCGCACTAACGCAGAGGCCGGCTCCGGCGTCTATCCATTGACCTCACCCCGTGTGCAGACGCCCACGAGGTCGAACCCTCTGCATCAACCAGATCCCCCACTTCCTTCGTACGTCAACTGAGAGCCAGGAAATCCAAAAAGCGGAACACTTCCTGCACTGGATTGGTTGCACCCACAAGGCAACGCCCCAGCTCCCGCCGACCCAGTCGCGCGTGACGCTGGTTCGGCGGCTGCATTCCTCCGCCCCGGCCACTCCCCCATCGCCATGTCCCCCGTTCAGAAGCCCTCCTCACGCCCCCCTATCGACGACCTCGATGACGAGCAGTCCGAGGTGCGCGCGCGGGTCACGCGGAGCTCGACGATCATTCCGCCGGCCCTCGGGACCGGAGCGCCGACGCGAGAGACGACCACGGTCACGCCGCTGGTGCGCCCCGACCGAGCACAACTCGGCGAAGTGCTGATTCAAGCAAAGGCCTTGCTCGCGACGCTGCCAATCAACAGCCGTCGAGCCCAGTTGTTGCGACTCGCGATCATGCGCCGCGACCAAATCCTGCTCGAGGCGCTACTCAACAACGTGCACACGGCCTGAGGACATCCACCTTCGGAGTCGCTGGCTCAGGCGAGCTTCCTCAGCTTGCCCCGGTCGATCTTGCCCAGGTGGGTGCGCGGCAAGTCAGCGACGACGTGCACCACCCGCGGCGCTTTGTACGGCTCGAGCTGATTCCGTACGAAATCGACGAGCTGCTCAGCGAGGTCGGCACTCGGCTGGCTCGCAATCACGAAAGCGTGAGGCTTGACCAGTCCCTGTTCGTCGCTCACGCCCACGACCGCGCACTCCCTCACAGCAGGATGCTCGAGCAGGCAGTTCTCCACCTGGGCGGGGCTCAGCCACTTTCCGCCCACCTTCAGCATGTCGTCGCCTCGGCCGCCGTAGGTGACGTAGCCTTCCGAGTCCATGTTGATCATGTCCCCGCTCACGTACCACTCGCCGCGAAAGGCCATGAGCGACTTGTCGTGCTGCTGGTGGTAGCACAAAGCGCGGGAGTCACCCTTGACCCAGAGCCATCCGGTTTCTCCGCGCGGCAATTCGTTGCCGTCGTCATCGCAGACCTTCACCTCAAAACCTTCAACCACGCGCCCCAAGGTACCTGGCTTCACGTCACCGAGTCGATTGGTCAAGAAGACGTGCCACATCTCCGCCGTGCCCAAGCCGTCCAACAACTCCACGCCGAAGCGGTCCTTCCAGCGCTGGTAGAGTTCCACCGGCAGTGCTTCACCTGCGCTAGTGGCGAGTCGCAAGCAGCTGAGATCCGCCTCGGCCGCGCGTTCACTCCCGAGCAACTTGCTCACCATCGTGGGAACATTGATCAGCACCGTTGGGCGATGCCGGGCGATCTGTTCGAACAGCTTGTCTGCCGTGCAGCGCTCTGGGAATAGCACCGAGGTGGCACCCACCGAGAACGGGAAGAGCAGGTTCGAACCCGTCGCGTAGCCAAAGTAGAGCTTCGGGACGCTGAGGGTGATGTCGCTCTCACACATGCCGAGCACTCGCTTGCCGTACAGCTCGGTGGTGTTCGCGAAGGAGCGGTGCGTCTGCACCACCGCCTTGGGACGTCCGGTAGTTCCCCCCGAAAACAGCCAAATCGCCGGATCATCGCGATGGGTCGGGAAGCAGTCGAGTTCCGTCCCTAGCTCTGCCTGACGGGCGCTGAAGCTCACCACATCTGGCCCAGGGCTGCTCACCGCGCCGGCTTCCCCGACGACGATCAGCGTCTTCAAGAGCGGCGCACTTTTTGCTGCCGCACGGAACACGTCCAGCTGCTCCTCGGCGATGACTACGACCTTGGCCCTGGTGTAGGCATAGAAGTACTCGACCTCATCCTGAGAAAGGTCCTTGTTCACCATCACAACGGCCGCGCCCAGCTTCAGGGTGCCGAACAACGCGCCCGCGAACTCCGGCACATCCGGTAGCGCGATCAACACGCGCTGCTCTGGCTCCACGCCGCACTCACGGAACAGATTGCCGAAGCGGTTCGCCATGGCGTCCACCTCCGCGTAGCTGAGGCAGCGGTCCCCACACAGGATCGCTGTCTTACTGCCGTGAGTCCCGAGGCGCTCGACCAAGAAACGCTCGGCGATGTTCAGTTGCTCCGGTAGGTCTACGGGCTCGCTGGCTGCCATCGCGGCCGAGCGTACCCTTTAGACTTCAAGTTTCCAACGACTGTCGTGATGGACCAAACCATCGACTATTTCGACGCGACTATCGCAACGCTCGGCGATGCGAGGATCATGGGTCACCACAATCACGCCAGTCCCTCGCTCGCGATTCAACCGACGCAGCAGGTCAAAGACCGCATCGGAGTTGCCTGTATCGAGATTGCCCGTTGGCTCATCTGCGAGCAAAAGCGCGGGATCCGCCGCGAGCGCGCGCGCGACCGCTACTCGCTGTTGCTGGCCTCCGGACAATTGCGCCGGTCGGGACGAAGCGCGGTCGGCAAGACCAACCGTGTCGAGCGCCTCGACCGCCTTTGCCAATGCAACGTCCTTGCTCACGCCACCACGAATCAAGAGGGGCATCGCCACGTTTTCCGCACAGTTTAGTGCGCCTATGAGGTGATGGAACTGGAACACAAAGCCGAGGTGCCGACTCCTGAGCCGAGTCAGCGCAGCTTCGTCGAGGCGACTGGCCTCCTCGCCCGCCATCCATAGAGCGCCTGTTGTCGGTCGGGCCAGCAAGCCGATGATGTTCAGCAGCGTGCTCTTTCCCGAACCCGACGGTCCCGTGACAGCGCACAGCTCACCGCGGCGCAGAACGAAGTCGATGCCATGCAGCACTTCGACAACGCTTCCGGAGTTCTCGAAAGCCTTGGTGATCCCTTGAAGCTCGAGGACGACGTCAAGCTCCTTTGCGGTGTCTACCTCACTAGCCATTGCGGATCGCCTCCGCGGGGTCGAGAGCCGCAGCTCGCCGAGCCGGCACGACTCCAGCAACCACGCCGGCTGCGGTCGACACGACGAAGGCCAATGCGAACAGCTGCGGAGTCACCGCAAACGGAAAAAAGGCACTCCCATCAGGGTTGGTCACTAGCGCCCCGAACGCTTGCGTGAGACCAAACCCTAGGACGGACCCAACGAGCGAGCCAGCGGCACCAATCACTCCGCCTTGCACTAGGAAGACCCGGAGCACGATTCCCCTCGCGGCGCCCATCGCCCGCAGAATGCCGACTTCTTTTGAGCGCTGGATCACCGACACGACGAGCACGCTCGCAATACCGATGGCCACACTCACCAAAACGAAGAAGCGAATCATCGTCGTCGAGGCACTCTGCGAGCTCAGGGCTGTCATCAGCTGGGTATTGTTCTCGATCCAGCTGCGTGTCGTGAGGCCAGTGAGTCCGGCGATGGTTCGGGCGGTCGCGTCAGCTCCGTAGATATCCTTCACGCGCACGTAGATCGCGGACGCACGTCCTGGTTGGTTGGTAAGAGTCTGGGCCGCTCGAAACGACATCAAGACCCACGTGCGATTCATCTCGCGCCCCCCCATGTCGACGATGCCGCGGATCGAGTACACCTGACCCTCAGATGAGGCCGTGCGGAAACGGACACGGTCTCCGATGCCAACGCCGAGGTTCTTCGCCAGCTCCACACCGAGAACTACGTCACTGCCGCTCACCTCATAGCGCCCCGCCTTGAGGTTCTTGCGAATCGGAATCACGGCGTCGAACCGCGAGGAATCAGCACCGATGATCAGCACCCCTTGTTCCGTGTTGCCCCGCAAGGCGGTGCCCGGCCCAGTGCTGAGCGGAACGCTGGCTTCGACCTCCGGGAGCATCTGGATAACCCGCTCCGCCTTCTGCCATTCGTCGATCGCCCGGTCCTGCTGCATCGGGCGCTCCACGTGGCGCAACAGCAGTTGCCCATCCGCCGCCTCGCGCAAGGGCCGGCCTTCTCTTTCGAGGGGAGACACAATCACGTGGGGCTGAGTGCCCAAAGTGCGGTCGATGAGACTAGTTTGCAGCCCCGTGATCAGCGCGGTGATAAACACCATCACCGCAACGCCTATCCCCACTCCACTCACGATCAGCAGGCTCTGCAGTCGCTGATCCCACATGAAGCGCAGCGCGAGGAACCACGCAAGCTTCACCGGGCTGCTCCAGGCATTTCAGGCCCGCGGGGGGCCGAGCGCGCGTCGGGCACCAAGATCTCTTGCCCCACGGATATACCCGTGAGCACTTCGACATGGGTGTCACCTCGCAAGCCTAGGCTGACGTCCTGCCGGCTCCCTCGGTTGCCCGTCCAGATCGTGACCCAAGGCTGTCCGGCCTCGAGCCCTTGCACCACCGAAAGCGGAACCACAAGGGCGTCGCGCTTGTGTGCGACGGTGACCTCAACGGACACCGTCATGTTCGGGCGCAGGTACTCCGGGGGATCGGGCACATCCAAGCGAACCTCCACCGTGCCGCGTTGTGCGTTGACGGCTGGCGCGATGTAGGCGACTACCCCGAGGAAGTGCTTGTCAGGAAAGGCCTCGGCGCTCAGCAACGCAGACTGCCCAAGCTCCAGCGTCGCGAGGTTGCGCTCATCCGGTTCGATGCTCACGCGTGTGCGCCCTTCAGAAGAAAGCACGACGAGCCGCGACCCGGGGCGCACCGACTCCCCGGACTCCACCAGCCGTTCCACGATGATCGCGTCAGTCGGCGAACGCACTTCTGCGCGTCGCAGGTTCGCCTTCGCGACCGCAACCTGAGCCTGCGCCAACGCGACCTGAGCTTGGGCGCTCAAGCGCTGGTTTCCTCCAGGTTTGACGGCCTTGACCTGCAGCGTGGCGGCCTTCGCTTGGCTTTCGAAGACGGTTAGCGCACGACTGGCCTCTTCATAGGCCTCCTTCGTGATCACGCCGGCATCTAGTAGCGCCTTCTTGCGGCGCTCTTCCGTGCGCGCGTTTCGCAGGTTCGCCTCTGCCTGAATGGCAGATTCAGTTGCCTCGGGGAAACTAACCTGACGCACAGAAGCATGACCAACTCGGGCCTGAGCAAGCAGTGCCTCGGCCTGCTTCAGTTGCGCCCGTAGATCGGCATCGTCCAACACTACGAGCAGCTGACCCGCCTTAACGTGATCGCCCTCTCGCGCCTCTACGCTGATAATGGGCGCGGTAACCAGCGCGTCGATGTGGATCTCGGACGGCGGCATCACCTGGCCGCTCGAAACGATCGTCTGAACGATTTCCCTGCGCTCTGCGACGCTAAGGGCGGGTGGCTTCTTCGGCCAGAGAAGCCAGAACGCCGCCCCGGCTACGACAAGCAGGAATAGTCCAAGCGCGAGTCGCCGAGTCACCCGCCTCTTCTCCCGTCCGAGACGCCGAAACACAAGCTCCGAGTTAAGAACACTACGCCAATGGCGCTAGCAACCGGACCCCGTCTTCGAACCGGCGCACGAGCCACGCGGGTTTAGGGGCGCCCTGTGCGCAGGCTGCAAAAGTTTCGTGAAACCAGGCTGAGAGCACCTGCGCATCGTGTGCGCGACGGGCAAACAAGGAAACTTCGTAGTTCCACAGCAGGCTCCGCATATCGAGGTTCGCCGAGCCGACGATGGCAAGCTCGGAATCGATCAGGACCGCCTTCGCGTGGAGCATTCTTGGCAGCGCACCCTTTGGAACGTCAGAGGCGCCGAAGCGCCAAATGGATACGCCCGACTGCTCGAGTTGGCGCAGGTAGGGACCTGCGATGCGATCCGCCAGAGGATGGTTCGAGCGCTGGGGCACCACGACGCGCACGTCCACACCACGCCGCACTGCGATTTCAAGGGCCTTGAGCAAGCTGTCATCCGGTGAAAAATATGGAGTCGCTATCCAGATGCGTTCTTCGGCACGAAAGAACAGCTCAAGAAAGGCATCGTAGATCGGGTCTCCACGCAGATCAGGCCCGCTCGGGACGACGTCCACGCTACGCGCGACGGTGCCCGAATCTGTCTCTGGCGGGGCCTCCTCCAACTCTTCACGCGCCGCGAACTCCCAATCCGCACGGAAAATTTTGTCGAGCTGGCCCACACATGGCCCGGTAACGGCGACGCTCAGGTCACGCCACCGCGCGGCGCTAGGCTCCGCGCCCATGTATTCATCCGCCAGGTTCATCCCGCCGACGATGGCGATCTCGCCGTCGAAGAGCGCAATCTTTCGGTGATTGCGCAGATTGGCTTGGCCGCGAAATGGCCAGTGCCAGAGGGGCATGAAACGCGCCACATGGCCACCCGCCGCTTCGAATGCCCTGAGCTCGCGCTTTGGAACTCGGAAGAAGAGCAGGTCATCGACTAGTAGCCTCACGTCGACCCCAGCGCGAACCCGCTCGGTGAGGGCGTGAACCAACGCTCGACCGGTGGCGTCGTCACCGAGCACGAACGTCAGGATGCGGATGCTCTGCTTAGCGTCCTGGATCCGCCGAAGGAACTCCGCATACGCCGACTCGCCACTTTGGAGCCACGTGAGGGTCGTCGCTTCCGGCGGCGCCGGGTCGAATCCTCGAGGCAACGTGCTGTACGAGCGGTGATGCAAGAGCCGTTTGCTGGTGAGCCGTTGACGAAACTTGCGACCACCAAACATCAAGAACAGCGGGATCGCAAAGTAGGGCAGGAGAACAATGCCCAGCACCCAGGCGAACGCGCTTCCGGTGGGCCTGCGCTGATGGAGCACGCTCCCGATGAGCACCACCGACAGCACGAGCACGAGGAGCGAGATCAGCTCGTGACTCAACAGCAGGCCGATGGTTCCCATCGCCGGGAACCTATCACGGGATGTGCCAAAGCCCGGGAAGCGCCGAACCCGACTCTCTGTTAGCCGCAGCTACAGCTAGCGAGCGTCGCTCGGCCCGCTTGGCTGACGATGGCGGTTGTCAGGTGCCAGCGGGCGAAGCGAGGATGGCGCCATGACGCCCCTCCCCAAGCACGTTCGCCTCGCCGATCTCACGTACCAGGAGCTAGAACGACGTCCCAAGCAGCGTCTGGTGGTGGTCCTTCCAGTGGGCGCGACGGAGGCTCATGGTCCGCACCTCCCCCTGGGGACCGACGTCATCATTTCGGAAGCCATGGCAGAGCGCGCCATCACGCGTCTGGCTGCTCACGACGTCGACGCGCTAGTCGCCCCGAGCTTCGCCTACAGCGTGGCGGACTTTGCGGGGGACTTCTCGGGTACGATCTCGATTCGCGCGGAAACGGCTACCGCGCTCCTAGTCGACCTGGGGACCAGCCTTGCGCGCCACGGCGTACGCTACCTCGCGCTCGCGAACGCGCACCTCGACCCAACCCATATCGGCACGCTGTACGCCGCACGGGAGCAGCTTGGCGGCAAGCTCGACATCATCTTTCCGGACATCACACGCAAGCCGTGGGCGCTACGCCTGAGCGACGAGTTCAAGAGCGGAGCCTGCCACGCCGGGCAGTACGAGGGTTCTATCGTGATGGCGCGGGCACCCGAGCTGGTACGAGAAGAGCTCCGTCTGGGGTTGCCGGCGAATCCTTCGAGCCTGTCTGTCGCGATCCGCGAAGGCAAGCAGAGCTTCCAGGAAGCTGGCGGTCCTCTGGCGTATTTCGGGCGCCCCGCAGAGGCGAGCGCTGCAGAGGGTGAACAGACCATCGACACCTTGGCGGAGATCTTGTGTGAAGCGGTGGTAGCGCGGCTGCAGGGCGCCCTGGGCTAGCCCACGCTTGCACCTGCTGCGCCTCACCCCCAAACCCACTTGCCGACAAGGCGCAGGCCGCTCCCAAACTGAATCCCCAAGGAAACAATAGATAGAGCGAAGGCGCGGCGGTGGCCAGGTAGCCCGCGTGTAGGGACTAGCGCACCCCAAACACCACCGCGCCTTCAAAAGCTTCGTGTGAGTCGCAAACGCGGCGGATGAAACGCTTCCGCCCTCGACGCGCAACACTTTCTGCGTCGCCTCACGCGCCCAGTCTGACCCTGAGAGGCAATCTGGCTTGGGGGGTTGCGTGCTTTTTTTCAGATCTTCGGGAACTTTCCCGTGAACACTGCGCAGGCGAGCAAACCAGCGGTGCAGCACCTGGTTGACGCTGGGCGGAGGACAGCGATAAGCCCCCTGCGATGCACGCCCTTCACCGCACTCGCACGCTTTTCTTTCCCCTGCTGACGTGCGCCGGGCTCAGCCTGAGCGCCGGCTGCTCACCCGCAAAACCAGATACGACACAGGTCGCGCCGTCACCCGCACCAACGCCGACCGAGGCGCCACCTCCGGCGCCCAAGCTCGACGCGTTGACCCGCCAGCGCTTCAACTCACTCGCAGCACAGAGCTACCTGCCGCTGTTCTGGCGTGCCGACGCGAACGGCAACAAGGCAGTCGACCCCGATGAGGTGGCGATCCTCTGGGGCTACGGAGAAGGCAATCGCGACACCTGGCTCGAGCTAGACGCAGAAGACAAACTCGCGTTCACCGAGCGCTTCAACGACGAGTACGGCAAGCTCGTGCGCCTCGAGCAACGCGGGCCGGCGTTCTCGGAGCTAGACGAGAAGGAACGCCACCGGCGCGAGCTCATCATCGAAGAGCTGTCTCAGGGCAAGCCAACGCTGATCGAGACGGACTTGCGCAAAGCAGGGACCGCCGAGCAAGCGCTGGTGAGCAACATCCTGGATGCCGCCAAGCTCATCGAGCAGATCCACGCGAGGCAGCTCGGTTCCTACGGCCTCGACAAGTTGATTCCCCCCGCGGACAGCGCGAGCCATATGGCCTTCTTCCGCAATCAAGGGCCGTGGTGCGTAGCCCCGAAGACCGAGAACGACGCCGCCTGCAACGCGGTGCCCAGTCTGCCGCCCAAGGTCAGTGGGTTGTATCCCGCTTCCCTGCAGAAAGACGCCAAGTTCTGCGACAAGCTCAAGGCGCGCAAAGACGGCGAAAAGCTGATCTACCAGTTCGCGGTCGTGCAAGGCAGCGGGGACGATCTCAAAGCCGTCCCGTACACCGAAGCCTACGCCCAGGAAATGCAGGAGATCAGCAAGAAGCTGAGCGCCGCTGCCGGCCTGCTCGGCGACGACGAGAAGCCCTTTCAGGACTACCTGACGGCCGCGGCGAAGGCCTTCACGGACAACAACTGGGAACCCGCTGACGAAGCGTGGGCCAAGATGAACGTGAAGAACTCGAAGTGGTACCTGCGTATCGCGCCCGACGAGGTCTACTTCGAGCCGTGCAGCTTCAAGGCCGGCTTCCACGTGAGCTTCGCCAAGATCAACCAAGGCTCTCTGCGCTGGCAGGAGAAGCTCGGGCCCGTGAAGGCAGACATGGAAGCGGCGCTCGCAAAGCTCGCCGGCGCCCCGTACAAGGCGCGCGACGTAGACTTTCACCTACCCGACTTCATCGACATCGTGCTGAACGCTGGGGACAGCCGCAGCGCTTCCGGCGCGACCATCGGACAGAGCCTGCCGAACTGGGGCCCGGTTGCGAACGAAGGTCGCGGTCGCACGGTCGCCATGACCAACCTGTATCAGGATCCCGACAGCATGGCTCAGGCTCGTGAGTCCGCCTCGAGCATGTTCTGCGCGGAAACGATGAAGGAATACAGCGACGAGCAGGAGCCGATGCTGATGAGCACCGTGCTCCACGAGGCGGCGCACAACCTCGGTCCAGCCCACGAGTACAAGGTGCGTGGCAAGACCGACCGCCAGATCTTCAACGGAGGCATGGCGAGCACGCTCGAGGAACTCAAGGCGCAGAGCGCCGCCCTCTACTTCACCGACTGGTTGGCGGAAAAGAAGCTCATCACCCCGGAGCTCGCACGCCAAGCTCACGTGCGCGACCTCGCGTGGGCATTCGGCCACATCTCCCGCGGTATGTACGAAGGCGATAGCACCAAGCCAAAGCCCTACAGCCAGCTCGCCGCCATTCAACTCGGTTGGCTCCTGGAAAAGGGCGGCGGAGCCTGGCTGCCCGACCAAAAGGCCGCGAACGGAACGGACACCGGCTGCATCCAGCTCGACTTGGAGAAGTTCCCCAAGGCCGCCGAGGCGCTACTCAAAGAGGTCGCGCGGATCAAAGCCAAGGGCGACGTCAACGGCGCCAACAAGCTGAAAGCAGCCTACGTGGACAAGGACGGCCAGGTGAAGGCGCTGCTCGAGTTGATCCGCGAGCGCTGGTTGCGGGCTCCCAAGGCGACCTTCGTCTACTCAGTCGACCTGTAGCGCTGGAGGTTCTGCGCGCGCGGCCGCACTCCAAGCGGCCGCCGTGCTTCGCACCCAGCACCTTGAAGTCGACGGTAGCGCCGCTGGGGAAACGCGGAATCGTTCCGCGCCCAACCGCTCCGGGTGCCTGACCAATGCAAAAAGCGCAACGATTGCGCTGAAAACGGGACGTTGCGGCGTCAGCACCCAGCTTGTGGGGTGGTTTAGGCCTAAACGGGTTGCCAAGTAGGGCGGCACGAGGGATCGTGCTAGTTGGCCCGCAACGAGACTTGCTTGCAGCCCAGATAGTTTAAGTCTAAAGCATCTGTATGAGCGAACCTGGGGCTGGAGGCGCGTTGGCTGGTCGACGCGCGGTGGTGACGGGCGGCGGGCGCGGCATTGGCGCAGCGGTCGCCCGCGAGCTCGCTGCGCGCGGAGCGAGTGTCGTCGTCACCGCCCGGAACCTCGCACAGGTAGAGGAAGTGGCGCTTGCTCTGCGCTCGACTGGCGCGACCGCGTTTGCCACGAGCTGTGACGTCAGCGACGAAGGCAGCGTCGGAGCGCTCGCGAACTTTGCCAGGGAGCGCCTTGGCGGCGTCGACATCTTGGTGAACAACGCTGGTATCGCGAAGAGCCACGACATCAAACGCGTGCCTCTCGAAGACTGGCAGCAGATCATGGCGGTGAATGCCACCGGCCCGTTTCTCTGCACGCGAGCTTTCATCGCAGAGATGCTCGAGCAGCGCTGGGGCCGGGTAGTCAACGTCGCCAGCGTCACGTCGCGCGTCGGAACGCCATACATTGCAGCTTATACCGCGAGCAAACACGCGGTGCTTGGCTTCAGCCGCTCGGTTGCAGCGGAAGTAAAAGCCAAAGGGGTCACCGTGAATTGCGTGTGCCCCGGATACGTGAACACGGAAATGACAGACGAGTCCATCGCACGGGTTAGCGAGAAGACCGGGCGCTCGGGGGACGAGTCGCTCAAGGCGATTCTCTCGACCGTGGGTCAGCACCGACTCATCGAGCCCGAGGAAGTGGCCTTCATGGTGGCGAACCTGTGTGAGGAACGCGCTGGGGGCACGACGGGTCAGGCGATCGTGATGGACGCGGGAGGCTTCATCGGATGAGCAAGCTCGAAGCGATCAACCCCGAGAGCTGGGGTGAACCCAAAGGCTACGCGAATGGAGTGCTAGCGCCCGCGGGCGGACGCCTGTTGTTCGTCGCGGGGCAAATCGGATGGGACGAGAATCAAAAGATCGTCTCGGAGGACTTCGCGCTGCAGTTCGCTCAAGCGCTCTCAAACGTGGTCACGGTGGTGCGCGCCGCCGGCGGACAGCCGGAGCACATCGCGCGGCTGACCATCTACGTCACTGACAAGCAGCTTTACCTCGCGGATCTAAAAGGGATCGGCGCGAGCTACCGCGAACTGATGGGCCGCCACTACCCAGCGATGGCGCTGCTCGAGGTCAAGGGCCTGCTCGAGCCGGGCGCGATGGTGGAAATCGAAGCGACGGCGGTGGTGCCATGACGAACGAAGCGAAACAAGCCGCCGGCGTGTGGATCCGCCTGGTGAAGTGCCACGGTCTCGTGATGCGGGAGGTGCGACGTCGAGTTGCCCAGAGCGAGACCACGCTGCCTCAGTTCGACGTGCTGGCGCAGCTCTTGCGTCACCCGCAGGGCATGACCTCCACTGAACTCTCTCGAGTCCTCCTTGTTACCGCGGGGAACCTTACCGGGATCGTCGACCGACTCGAGGCGCGCGAGCTGGTCACGCGCACTGCCCTCCCAGATGACAAGCGAGTGCGCGTGTTGAAGCTGACGGCCAAAGGCAAGCGCCTCGCCAAGCGCGAGGTGCAACGCCACGAGGATTGGCTGAACGAGATCTTCAGCAGCCTGGCCGATACCGAGCGCCACAAGCTCTCGACGGCCTTGGACCGCCTGCGCCACAGCCTAGAAACCCAAGACGACGCTGAGCCTCTCCCCGAGTGAAGCCGACCGAGAAATGGTAAGCGAGCGATGACTCTGAGCCTCTCCCCCAAGAGCTTCAAGCTGGACTTCGACGCGGAGTCGAAGGTAGCGACGATCACCCTGGATCGCCCCGACCGCCTGAACGCACTCACCTTCGAGATCTACAAAGAGCTAGGGGAGACGTTCCGCAGTCTGCACCATGAAAGCGCGGTACGAGCGATCGTGATCACCGGCGCTGGTCGCGCGTTCTGCTCCGGCGGCGACGTGGAAGACATCATCGGCGCGCTATTCGAGCGCGACTTTCAAGGCCTGCTGGAGTTCACGGAGCTCACCTGTGAGCTCATCGCTGCGATGCGCGAGTGTCAAAAGCCCATCGTTGCCGCACTGAACGGCACCGTCGCCGGAGCAGGCGCGGTGATTGCCGCGGCGAGCGACATCCGCATCGCGTCGGACAAAGCGAAGATCGCCTTCCTGTTCGTCAAGGTCGGGCTGTCGGGCGCTGATATGGGGATCGCGTGGCTCTTGCCCAAGTTGATCGGCTTCGGACGCGCGACGGAGCTCTTGATGACCGGTGACTTCGTCTCCCCCGAAGACGCCCTGCGCATCGGTCTCTACAACCGCGTCGTCGGCGTGGACCAAGTGCTGCCAGAGGCTCGAGCCTTCGCCGCCAAGCTCGCCAAGGGTCCGGCGTTTGGACTGCGCATGACCAAGCACCTGCTCAATCGCGAGGCGGATATGGACCTCAAGACGGCGCTCCAGACCGAAGCCGAAGCCCAGGCGGTGTGCATGCAGCACCCAGACTTTCGCGAGGCCTACGAGGCCTTCACCCAGAAGCGCGAAGCCCGTTTCCGCTAGGCAATAACTCCCTAGCGCCAAAGGACGCCGATGATCGACCTAGATAGCGTGGCTCCTTTCCTCGAGCCTCACCACACCGCCGTGGCCGAAGCGGCGCAAGCCTTCGCGAAGCAGGTGCTCGCGCCGATGGGACACCCGAAGGACGACCACGACGCCCGCCACCAGGCGCGCAGCATCGTCCATGCGTTGGGCGAAGCTGGGCTCGTCAAGCACGCCCACCCGTTGGACCTACGCGCGTGCTGCCTGGTGCGCGAAGCGCTGGCGTTCCAGAGCCCGCTGGCTGACGACATCTACGCGCTCCAGTGCCTGGGCAGCACCCCCATCGCCTCCGCAGGGAACCAGAAGCAGAAGGACGAGTACGTCGCCGGGGCCGTGAGCGGCCAGCTGATGGCTGGCTTTGCGATGACCGAACCCGACGCCGGCTCTGATGTGGCGAGCCTCGGCACCCGCGCCAAGA
This sequence comes from Polyangiaceae bacterium, assembly GCA_020633205.1. Classification (NCBI taxonomy): domain Bacteria; kingdom Pseudomonadati; phylum Myxococcota; order Polyangiales; family Polyangiaceae; species Polyangiaceae bacterium. The sequence goes on along the minus strand of JACKEB010000013.1, from coordinate 255,065 downwards.
AGACGCGCAGCGGCTGGAAGCTCCACGGCCACAAGACGCTGATCAGCAACGCGGGGATCGCAGATTTCTACTCCGTCTTCGCCAGCACCGATCCAGAAGCCGGACATCGCGGCATCAGCTGCTTCGTGGTGCCCAAGGATGCGCCGGGGCTGCTCTTCGAGAAAGCGCAGATCCTCAGCAACCCGCATCCGCTGGGCGAGCTGTTCTTTGATGATGTCGAAGTCCCTGAAGACGCCATGGTGGGTGAGCGCGGGGGCGGCTTCAAGCTCGGCATGGCGACCCTCGACAGCCTGCGCACCACAGTCGCCGCGGCTGCCGCTGGGATGGCCACCCGCGCCCTCGAAGAGGCCACCGCATGGTCGCTTAGCCGAAAGCAATTCGGCGCGCCCATCGCGGACCTGCAGTTGATTCAGGCAAAGCTCGCGCGCATGGTCACGGAGCTCAGCGCTTCGCGCCTGTTGATCTACCGCGCAGCGCACGAGAAGGACACTCAAGGCGGCCGGGTGTCTCTGCCTTGCGCGATGGCGAAGCTCCACGCGACGGAAAGCGCGCAACGCATCATCGACGACGCTGTGCAGATCTTCGGTGGACGTGGCGTGCTCGCAGAGAGCGTCGTCGACCAGCTGTACCGGGCTATTCGCCCGCTGCGCATCTACGAAGGCACGAGCGAGGTGCAGCATCTGGTGATCGCTCGGGGTTGGCTCAAAGCTTTCCAGAGCCGAGCTCGCTGAGCTCTCTCCGATGTGGAAGCCCCCGAACGCGCGCAAGGTGCAGCTCCCGCTCGTGAGCTGGCCGGACAGTGAATCCGCACGGCAATCACGCTGGTTCAGCCCAATCACTCTGGGACCGGTACAGCTGGAACAGCGCACCTGGGTCCCCGCGATGGTGCCCTGGCGAGCCACCGAAGGCGGCGAAGTGACACCAGCCGTCATCGACTGGTACCGGCGCTTCGCGGCGGGGCGACCCGGGGCGATCGTGGTAGAGGCCACCGGGATCCGCGATGTGCCGAGCGGTCCGCTGCTGCGCATTGGCCACGAGCGCTACATCGATGGGCTTTCAAAGATCGCCGAGGCTGTGCGCGGAGCCAGCAATGGGCGCACGCGCCTCTTCATTCAGCTGATCGACTTTTTGGCGATCCGTCGCCGCGTCGAACCTTCAAAGTACCTCTCGCGCTTCCTCCAGCTAGACGCGGCCCTGCTCGAGCGCCTCGGGCTCGCACCAGGAGACGACGCTCTGGCGCGAGAGCGCCTGCTGGCGATGAACGACGAAGAGCTAGCAGCCGTCCTGCCAGCGCGTGCGCTGGAGGAGCTACGCCAGGGCTATCGGGAGCGCGTCACCGACGTGCACCTCGAGCACATCCGCGAGTTGCCGCGGCAACTACCAGAGCTATTCGCGAGCGCCGCGGAGCGCGCGAAGCTCGCCGGCTTCGACGGTGTGGAGCTCCACTACGCCCACGCCTACACGATGAGTTCCTTTCTTTCGGCATTGAATACCCGAGGTGACGGGTACGGCGGTCCACGAGAGCAGCGCGCACGACTTCCCCTCGAGGTGTACGGCGCGGTGCGAGCGGCCGTTGGCAGTGACTTCTGCGTCGGTGCTCGTTTCCTTACGGATGATATCGTCGCAGGTGGTAGTCGAGTGGACGATGCCTGCTACTTCGGGACACGCTTCGCCGCGGCGGGCATGGACTTCCTGTCGCTGTCCCGGGGCGGTCGCTTCGAAGACGCCAAGCAACCCAAAGTGGGGCACGCCGCCTACCCATACACCGGACAGAGCGGCTACGAGTGCATGCCCAGCGTGTACTCTGATCAGCGCGGTCCCTTTGGTCGCAACATCGCGGACACTGCGCGCGTACGTCAGGCGGTGCGCAGTGCCGGTCATCAGACTCCGGTCGTGGTGTGCGGGGGGATTCACTCCTTCGAACAAGCCGAAGAGATCTTGCGAACCGAACAGGCAGACATCGTCGCTGCCGCACGGCAAAGCCTCGCGGACCCCGACTGGTTCTTGAAGGTGTCTCTGGGGCGGGGCAACGAAGTGCGGCGCTGCGAGTTCACCAACTACTGCGAGGCGCTCGACCAGATGCACAAACCCGTGACGTGCAAGCTCTGGGACCACCAAGACTTGAACGCCGACGAATCGCGCACCCCAGACGGACGCCGCCGCCTGGTGGCTCCGCCATGGTCATAGAGCCTGCGAGTCTCGTCGCGTAGGGGCGGCTCGGTCCCGCTCACTGGTTGGGTTGACCGCCAAGGACGCCAAGAGCGCCAAGGCTCAGGGATAGCTCCAGCAAGCGACTCGGACCCGCGTTTTAGGAACGAGAGATTGAGTGCGAGCACCGCGTGCATCAACGCGGAGGGCGCCTCGAGGTCATGAACACCGCACGCCCCAAAGATTGGCGTCCTTGGCGCTCTTGGCGGTTCGCTTCCTTTCCCGAACTAATCAGGTAGCTCGGTAGCGAGGTCGAGCTGCGGGACTTGTAGGGTGAGGCGCGGAGGCACCTGGAGCTCGACTTGGATGCGACCGGGTGCGTCCACGCCGCGCCCAGCGGCGTCGGCAGAGGGACTCGCGGCGACTGGAGCCTGGGACGGCGCCGGTGGAGCGGCACCGCCCTTTGCCTCAGCCTGCGCCGGGGGCTCGTTGTCGGTTGGGGCGGGTGTCCTCCCCCCCTCCTCCCCCGCAGAACGAACCGTCGCGGGCAGATACTTGTTCCCCCACGGAACCCAAACGGACGCCCCCGGGGTGGCCTTTGGCGCGAGGGCCAGGAAGCGGCAAGCGGTTTTGGGGAGGCTGCTTAGCTTGCCGGCAAAGCCCAGTGCGAGCACGTTGTCCGCGTCGCTCTGAATGACCAAGAAGCGACGCCAAGCGGTGCCCACTTTACAGGCCGCGGTGGTGCCGCTCTGCCCCGGCTTGCTCAGAGGCACGAAGCTGCCCTGCTCGAGCTCGAGGACCCGCTTGCCCCAACCTGCGGGTTCGTTCGTCGCAACGTCGAGCAAGCGCGCCTTGGTCGCGTCGGCTGCGGCGTCGACGACCACTGCGCGCATCCAACTGCCACCTTGGGGCCAATGAGTCAGCACCAGGTCGCCGAGCTTGACTTTGGCCGCCGCGGGCAACGGGACGATCACCGCGTTGGGTAGCGACCAAAGCGCACCGCTCAGGCTCTTCACCTCGCTCTTCTCCGCGCCCAGCGCCGTGACGCGGGCGTCGTAGAGCGAGATGACTTGCTGCTCCACACCAACTTCGAGCGCAGTCTCTAGCCAGTTCTGCGGCACGGCCAGCACGCGTTGCCCGACCTCGAACTCTGGTTTTACCGCAGGGAATTTAACCGGAAGCTCGTGCTTGCCCTGGACGGTGAGCTCCTTGCCCGGCTTCTGAGTCGCATCGGCCTTCTGCTCGGAATCACTCTTGGGGCTGCTCTCCTGCTCCGGCCGGCTCGGGGGCCGCTCCTCAGCGTGCCCGTTCCCACGGCAACCCGCCGCCAAAAGCAGCGTCGAGAGTGTTACTCCGAGCTTGATTGCGAGGCTTGCCACGACGGCGCATCCTACCAATCAACCGGGGGACGTCGATGGTCAGCCTCAAAACCGACCATGCGGCCAGAAACCTGTTAGGCTCTCGCCAGCTCGAAGGCCTTATCTACCTGAGGAGTCGCCATGTCTCAGCCTGCGCACCCGACACAGAAAGCGCGCGTCATCATCCGCCACTGCGATAGCTACGACCCGGAGCGCATCCGCCAGATCGTGCGTGAAGGACTCGAGGAGCTCGACCTGCGCCCGTTTGGTCGCACGTTGATGAAGCCGAACTTGGTGGCGTCGGGACCACTCTTCGAGAACGCTCATACCCGCGTGGAATTTGCCGAGGGCGTGATGAAGGCGTTGATGGACCGCAACAACGGTCGTGTCACGGAGATGGCCATTGGTGAGCGCTGCGGCATCACCATCCCGAGCCGCGCAGCCTTCGAGGGCGCCGGCTTCAATCCGATGATCGAGCGACTGGGCCTCAAGCGCTACTTCTTCGAGGAGGAGCCGCAGGTGGAGATCCCGCTCTCCCACCCCGAGCGTCTGCGCGACTACCTGTTCACTCCAGAGCCCGTCGCCATGGCTGACTTCTTCGTGAACTGTCCGAAGTTCAAGGCGCACCCGTGGACCACGGTCACCTTCTCCGTGAAGGCGTACATCGGCATTCAGGACGATCGGCATCGACTGATCGATCACGACCACCGGCTGAACGAGAAGATCGCCGATCTGCAGTACATCGTGCAGCCGCAGTTCATTGCCATCGACGCCATCACCGCCGGAGAGGGGCGCATGCTGACGCCCATCCCCTACGATCTGAACTTGATCATCATGGGCAACAATCAGGTGGCGTTCGACTCGGTGTGCTGCAACATCATCGGCATCGACCCCACCACCGTCGATCACATCCGCTTCACGGCGGAGCGCGGCTTTGGCCCCATGGATCTCGACCAAATCGAGATCAGCGGCGACGTGACACTTGAAGAGGCCAAGGGCCGCGGTGAGAACTTCAAGAGCGGTCTAATCCGGGTGGAAAAGTACTTCGAGGGCACCAACATCACTGCGTACGCAGGGCCCCCGCCGGAGACCGAGCACACCGACTACTGCTGGGGTGGCTGCCCCGGCGCCATCGAAGAGGCGATCGAGATCCTGCGGCTCTTCGACGAGAAGTGCGACGAGAAGATGCCGCGCATGCACGTGGTCTTTGGCGCTTATGACGGGCCCATCGACGCGAAACCCGGCGAGAAGGTGATCTTCATGGGCGACTGCGTGAAGTGGCAAGGCGACCTCGACGGCAAGCTGGTCCAGATCCGCAGCAAGTATCAAGACCGCTCGACGAAGGACCCCTACACCGCCAAGGCGGACGACATCTACGTGAAGAGCTTCTCCACGATGCGCAAGATCAAAGCCTCGGCCAACGAACAGTATGTGCGCTTCGAAGGCTGCCCCGTGAGCGTCGCCGAGCAGGTGCTCGCGTTGGTGGAGCTTGGCGGGTTGAAGAGCCCGTTCCTCGATCCAGACAACGCCATCGAGAACACCAAGCACTACCTGATGTGGCGTTCCACCATGGCGATGAAAAAACTCAAGGGCCATCGCTATCAGAAGCACGGCCCTTCCTCTCGCGGCGCAGCGAAGCCCGAGGTTACCAGGCCTGCTCCGGACGACGCGGAGTAGCGGAATACGCGGCGGGGCCAGCCCGCCGCCTACCGTTCTTCTCAGAACGCCGAACGTTTCCCCGAGGAGGCAGTTCGGCGTGTTTTCTTGGCTGAAGGCGCGACCTCCAGGAAGTCGCGCCCCAGAGTTCGTCCTCCAGGGTCACGCACTTCCGCGCGGACTACCCAGGGACCACCGTGATCCTTTCCGCGAAACCCAGGTCGCGGAATGTACGCCCACATGCGGTCGCCCTTGCGCTTGAAGCGCAGCTTGAGCCGACGACCATCCACTGTGACGATGGGCACGGGGTGATACTTCTCAGAGAGCCCTGCCGGGTCGGCGAGCTTGACCGCGACCACCAGTCGGTCTTTGGGCCACGTAGCTCCCGAGGGTCCAATCTGGACGTCCGCTGAGACCTCGTTTGGGATTAACTCAAAGGCCAGCTCCGGCGCGCCCTCTTTCTCGCGCAAGCGCACGTACACCGCCCGCCCCGCGGAGAGGCCCATCTCGTCTGGCGCTTCCCCGAAGAAACGCGAGAGCTTCCCGTAGGTGACCTGCATGCCGTTGACGCCAGCAAGACGCACCTTCTGTCCAGGAAACAGCGCAATACGGCCGTCCCAGCGCATGCTGGCACCTTGCGGCAACTGAGCGCCAATGGCGCGCAGCTGGATCGGGGGGTGAGGTGCGCCGGGCAGTCCCCATGCATCCAGCGCGGTCACCCGCAGCTCGTACTGCCCCACACGCAGCTTCGGGGTGAACTGCGTAGCCGAAACCTGCTCTTCGTAGACGCGCTTACCCGCCTGCCAGAGCTGAACATCGTAGCCGACAGCGCCGGCGACCGGCTCCCAGCTCACCCGCTGCCCAGAGTGCTCGCCGCTCAAGACGAGCTGCGGGCGCGGCGCTTCGAGCTTGACCGCCGAGAGCACTGCCACTGCCTGGCCCGCCGGCTGCTCCCGAGAGAACACCTTGCGCGCCCCCACCGCGAGCTCACGCCAACCGTTTCCCTGTGAAAACAAGGTTCGACCGGTTTGCGCGGAAAGGAGCATCCGCCCAGAGCGCGCGCCGACCACCGCGTTTCCATAGTGCTGAATCGTCGCGACCCCGGTCTGCACCTGGATGCGCACGGCGGTAGCGCCGCGAGGGACACGCACGCTTGCGCGCCCCGATCGCATGAGAAACGTGCGGCTCGGCACGCTACCTGACGGACCGAGCTGCAGAGGCATGGCGGGACCAAGAATGAACTCGGCGCCAGCGCTGAACTCGACGGAGGTTCCGCCTGGGAAGGCGTAGGTTGCCCCCGCGCTTCCTGCGCGAAGGTGTGTGCCGTCGCGGGTGATCTCACCCGCGACGACGTCGGGCTCAGCCGCCTGGGTCGGCGCTGCAGCCCCTAGGAGCATGCAAGCGGTTAGGACCGCCCACGCTCGAAACCGATGCTTGGCCATGTCTGCCTGATCGGCAGCTGGCCGCGAACCTGGAGGTCTATTCAGTATACGCGTCGAGTCGTGGCTTGCAGAGTTGCCCCACCGCCGACCTCCTACGGAGGTCCGATGGCGGTGCATTTTCGCTCACACGTCTGGCGTCTGACACTAGAACTGAAGGATGCGGCTTCGCTGGCTGATCGGTGCCTCGGCGCTGAGCATTGGTTGTAGCCAGTGCCAGGGAGACACGCCCTCGGAGCGTCACCACACCACGCAGGCGCCCGTGATGATTGCGACCCAGGGTAGCTCGACTTGCCCTCGCGTGGCCCCGGCGGCGCGTGTGGGAAAGATCGCGAACTCGCAGCTCATCGAGGCCTCGGGCCTGGCAGCAAGTCGGCGCCAGAAGCCCATCCTTTGGATCCACAACGACTCTGGGAACGCTGCCGTTCTGTATGCCGTGAACCCCGACGGCGAGAGCGTCGCGAGCTATCACCTCACAGGCTGTGACTGCATCGATTGGGAGGACATGGCGATCGGTCCAGGACCCAAGGCAGATACGGACTACCTCTACGTGGCCGATAGTGGAACCAACAGCCAACCGCGAGAGGTCATCACGGTGTACCGGGTGCCTGAACCGAAGGTCCCTACGCACCACAATGAGGACCTCGACCTCGGTGGCGTCGAAGCTATCCGACTGAGTTACCCCGGACACTTGGTCCACGACGCCGAGACGTTGTTCGTTGATCCGCGGGACGGCGATTTATACATCGTGACCAAGAGCGCGTTGGGTGACTCCGGCGTTTATCGCGCCAGAGCCCCACTCGATACGCAGCTCACTGAAGAGCTCGAGCTGGTCAAGCTGTTGCAGTTTCCGGACACCGGAGCGCGCGGGGCTCCCCGCTCAACAGCCGGTGATATCGCAGCCGACGGCAGCGCGTTGCTCTTGAAGACCTACACGCAGGCATTCTTCTTTCCGCGAGGCCCAGGCGAAAGCATCAGCGACGCGCTCACGAAGCCTCCGTGTTCGGTGCCTCTCGCAACGGAACCCCAGGGTGAGGCGATCGGTTTCGCTCCAGACGGATCCGGCTACTACACGGTCAGCGAGGGCGAGCATCAGCCCATCTACTTTTTCAAGATGGAGCGCTGAGCCCCTCGACGGCGCGAGGGCGTCGCCCTGTATAGCTGTGCCGTAGGGAAGCGACGCTCAGTGGATGTCGGTGCCGGGCTCCGCGGTAGACTCCGGTCCGGGATCGGAGTGCCGCTTGGGGTCCACGCCCCAGCGCTTGAGCTTGGAGTAGAACGTCACCTTGGAGACTTTCAGCGCCTTGGCCGCACGGGACACGCTGCCTTCAAACGCGCGTAGGGCGTCGAGGAAGACGCGCCGTTCGACATCCGCCAAAGGGATCACCGAGTCACGAGTCTCGCTCGGGGGGATGCTGCGACGGCTCGATGGCGGCTCCGGCAAGGCCGACATGCGCGTCCCTTCGAGGGGAACTTGTAGCTCATCAATGACGGTTGAGTCCGCGTCGAGCAAGCTGACCTCGCGCTCGACGACGTTCGCTAGCTCGCGCACGTTCCCCGGCCAGCAGTATGCCTTCAGCTCGTTCTGCAGCTCCGCGCTGATGCTGATCTTGGGGCGCCCTTGAGCTTCAGCTGTATCCGCAAGGAACTTCTCCACGAGAGCGGGAATATCATCGCTGCGCTCCCGCAGCGGGGGCATCTGCAGGTGAATCACCCGCAAGCGGAACAGCAAGTCGGCACGAAACCTCCCAGCAGCGACCGCGTCATCGAGGTCGCGATGAGTCGTGGCGATCACGCGGCAGGGCACGGGCCGCTCCGTCGCGCCTCCAAGTCGAACCACCACCCGCTCTTGCAGCACGCGCAACATCTTCACCTGCATGTCGAGGGGCATGTCGCCGATCTCGTCGAGCAAAATAGTGCCTGCTCCCGCTTGCTCGAACTTGCCCGCCGCTCCCTCACGACGGGCCCCGGTGAATGCACCTCGCTCGTAGCCGAACAGCTCTGCCTCGAGCAAATCGCGAGGTAACGCAGCGCAGTTGATCCCGATGAACGGCTCATTTCCCCGTGGACTCGAGGTATGTATCGCCTGCGCAAGGACCTCCTTGCCCGTACCGCTCTCCCCGGTAATGAGGATGTTCGCGTTGACTCGCGCCGCACGGCGAGCCATGTCGAGTGCCTCGGTCAGGCTCGCAGAGCGGCCAACGATGTCTTCGAAGGAACGCCGAGCGCCCGCGGAGGTCACGCGAATCGCCATGCGCTGAGCTTGTTCCAGCCCCATGAGCGTCATCACCCAGCCCGCTTGAGCGTCTGCGGCCGGCGCGATCTCTCGCAGCGTTACCACGACCTGACGGCTGTCCACCGTGACCACCCTCCCCTCGACTTCCTCGCCGGCGGTGGTCAAGTCAGCCAGCACTGGCGCAACCTCCGCCAGCGGCGAGCCCGGAAGGGCGGTAAGGGAGCGCTGAAGAAGGCGCGCCGCGGCGGGATTCGCGCTCTTTACAGTTCCCCGAGGATCCAGTGAGAGCACGCCTTCTTTGAGCGCGCCGACCACCGCCGCCAGTTCATCTCTCGCGCGCTCGCGTGCCTGCTCCGATAGCACCCGACTCAGCGCTTGAGCCACGGCCTCGGCAAATACGCTGGCCAGGTGATAATCCGAGTCTCTGAACGTACCGTTGCGAGGGATCTTGTCGACGTACAGTGCCCCAACCAACGCCGGGGCCCTCACGGGAAGCGTGAGTCGGGGACCGTACGGTGCGCTCTCCGCCCGCGTCTTCGAGAGGGGTTTGACGGCAGGTTCCGAGAGGCTCGGCGCTTGCTTCAGGATCGGTGCGAGCTCACGACGCCAGTCGGGGAGTTCCTCTGGCTCCGCCGCGCCGTTGTAGCCAAGCAATCGAGGCTCGCCGCCCGCCTCGTCGGCAAGCGCAATCACCACGCGATCCGCGTCGAGTAGTCCGCCAAGCACTCGAGCAGCAGACGTGGCGTAGGCCTCGAGGGTGCGCTCACTATCCAAAGCCGCGAGCGCCTGAGTCAGGCGCTGCATGCGATCTCGATCCGCAAGAGCCACCCCGATGAGCTCCGTCAGATCACTGCCGACTTGTTCGATCACCCGCAGCGCCCGACCAACCCGTTCTGCGCTGCGGCTGGTCGCGTGCTTCACCAGCTTCGCCGTGCGATCATCGGCCTCGGCTCCACCAAGGACGTCGCGCAGCACATCGCTGGTGCTCACCACGACGCCACGTAAGGCTGCAGCCGCACCTTCCAAAGCGTCGACCCTCGCGGCCACACCGGAAGCCAACGCGGAGTCGGGTAGTCGGCGTCCGAACTGGCGGAATCCAGAGCGCAGCGCGGCGCGATCCCGAAAGGTGGCGAACTCCGCCATGCAGGACTGGGCACGTCCGAGCCAAAGCGCTGGATGTGCTTCATCGTCGAGGTGGGGCGCGATCTCCAGAGCGTACAGAACGAGAAGACGGCCCTCGATTCGGCGAAACTTCAGCTTGCGGCTGAGTTCCAGCGCCTCGAGCAGCACGGCACGCGCCCGAGGGAGTTCGCCCGCCGCAAGCAGCACCTGCAAGTCCACGCGCAGGAACGCTAGCTTGGGTTCTGGTGACGTGTCGAAGCGCGGTCTGGCTTGCTCGACCAAAGCGCGCGCAGCCGCAACCGCTTGAGCATCCAGCTCACAACGGATCACCTCAAGCGCCACACGATTCCCCACGGCAATACTCTGAGGCGGCACGCTCGGTTCCGGTAGGCGGCTGCCGCGCCCGCGACGCTTGAGGCGCGACGCACAGGCCCAAGCTTCCCATTGCTGGTCCGCTGTGGCTTGATCGAGCGCTAGCCCCAACAACCTGAGCTCGACTCGCTCGTCGTCATCGATCGCCAGAGCGAAGCGGGCCGTCGCGAGATCCACATCCGTGAGTCGCTCTCGCGATCCGGACTGCACCGCAGCCTCGCGCTCCTGCATGAGCAGCAGCTCCGCGTCGTTGTCGTTACCCGACAACCAGGCGATCTGCGCGCGACTCAGCGCGTCTACGGGCATGTGACCCTAGAATCTATCACAGACTCAACCCGACCTGGGTCACCCTCATTAGATAGACACGCGGGTACAGACCCGACGGCGCAGAGTCGTTCCGACGGCGCAGAGTCGTCCCGGCGCAGAGTTGTCCCGACGGCGCAGAGTTGTTCCGACGGCGCAGAGTCGTCCCGGCGCAGAGTCGTTCCGACGGCGCAGAGTTGTTCCGACGGCGCAGAGTTGTTCCGACGGCGCAGAGTTGTTCCGACGGCGCAGAGTTGTTCCGACGGCGCAGAGTTGTTCCGACGGCGCAGACGGCATGATCTCAGTGAGCTGCTTCTTGCAGCGGTCCCGCGCGCGTTAGGTGTACAGACCGTTCGGTCAGTCAGTTGCCATGAGTCTCCTGCGCCTGTCTCCTGCGCCTGTCGCCTGTCACCTGCTAGTGTGGTTCGGCGTTCTCCCACGGAAAAGCTCGACGGCTTTCCGCGTTTCAATAGTGAGCGCTGCCGTAATACTCAGGCGCGGGCCTCACCACCAAGCGCGCGTTGATCTTCGAATACCCGCTGGGAGGCCGCCCCGCGAGATCAGCGCGCCGGCCAAGCCGCGTCGATCCGTGACCGGAGCGTTTGGGTGCGGCGCCCCGTTTCTCAATTCGAGCTCGAAGGCGCTTCCACGAGGCGACGGCTGGGACGGCCCGATCGTCGCCAAGCGAGGCGCTCAGCAGCGCCGAGCACGCGCCGCCGAGCTACGATTGCGTTGGTGCATCGGATCACGTGAGCAACGGCGAAGATGACCACTGCGACTGCACTCTCAGCGGAATCGGGGTAGGTAATGCGCGCACCTTCTCGCCTAGCCTGCGCTGCCTGGAGTGATTCGGGCAGCGGGCCGCCTTTTCTTCGATCGGTGTCCGACGGCCAACTGTTGAAGATTAAAGCATTTCAGAGCGGGCGGCCGAATCCGGCCTTGGGGACGATACAGGAAACTTGTGGCGAGCGACCCAATGTGCTTCTTGCAGCACTTCAGAAGTCAGGGAAATCGCGCCCAAGGGGCGCGAACAGGCAACCAGCGCGACCAAAGCGCACCTAGGACGCGCGCAAGAGGACCAATCGTCGCTGGCAAGGCACCTGGTCCCTTCCGCCGGCCGTTCGGGGTCTGCATTACGAGAGGGTGGAAGGTTCATCCGCCACAGGAACCGGCGCGAGTCGGCATCCGGAACGCCTGTTCAATTCCCCAGATCAGCGCCAAAGTGATGGCTTGTTCGGGGGATCGGGGGGCAAAGAGAAGCACGACGGAGAGGGAGAAGCGTTCCCACTCTGAAGGACTTGGGCCCACTAAGGCTCGTTGAGGATCGATTCGCGCCGAACGGCGCGAACAAGTAACCGAGCGGTGCCCACGCGCCGCGCGCAACCAAACCGCAGCTAGAGACGACCGTGAGCAGCCTTGGCGATGACGATCTGACCCGCAGGGACCAGCCCGATATTTCGGGCGAGGCGGGACAACTCATTTCAGGCAAGTTCCGCCTCGGCTCTGTGCTTGGCCTCGGCGCCATGGGCACGGTTTGGTCCGCCTATCACGAAGCGCTCGATCAAACCGTTGCAATCAAGCTGATCGCCAAGGAGTACTCGCAGTCACGGGAGGCCAGGCACCGGTTCCGCGTGGAAGCCACTGCGGCCGCAAAGCTGCGGTCTCGCTTCGTCGTCCAGGTCTACGACAGCGGGGAGACGGAAGAGGGACTGCCTTACCTCGTGATGGAGATGCTGAGCGGTGAAACGCTGGAGCGTCGCCTCGATCACGGTCCGGTACCGCTTGAGGACGTGGTCCGCATCACGGCGATGGTCGCCCGTGGCCTCAGCCTGGCGCATCAGCAGGGCATCGTTCATCGCGATCTGAAGCCAGCGAACATCTTCCTCGCGCACTCGGAAGACGACGGTGGAGAAGTCGCGAAGGTCCTCGACTTTGGCATCGCGAAGGTGTCCGACGTCAACCAGAACACCTCGACGACCCGCACCGGCACGGTGCTCGGCACACCGCAGTTCATGAGCCCCGAGCAGGTGCGTGGGCTAAAGTCTGTCGATTCCCGCGCGGATATCTACTCGTTGGGCATGGTGGTCTACAACATGCTTACGGGGCGCTTGGCCTTTGAGGGCGAGGCTTTCGGCGACTTGCTGCTGTCGATTTGCACGAAGGACCTGCCGTCGGTGCACGACGCCGCGAAGTGGTTGCCCCAGGAACTGGATATCTGGTTTTACCGCTGCTGCGCGCGAGATCCGGATGATCGCTACCAAACGGCGGATGAAGCCGCGGAGGCCCTGCTCGAAGCATCTGGTTTGGGCGGCTCGCTTGGGAGCGTCAACACCATCGTCGCGGGGGGCAACAGCATCGTTCACGGCACCCTGAGCGGCTCGGTGCCTCCACCACGCTCTGACCTGGCCACGCTCCTTGGGACGGGCGCACCTTCGGCGCCGCCCGGCCCGGGAAGCGCACCACCGCCTCCCCTCCCGGTTGCCCCGCGGTACTTAGGTACCATCGGCACGTCGAGCGTGATGGATGTTGGGCCCGCATCGCGGGCGCTGCCGCGTCCGAAGTGGATTGGCTTTGGTGCGGTAGTCGCATTGCTGTTGGGCTTTGGTGCCGTGTGGCTGGTGCGAACACTCACAGCTCCAGCTGCTGAGCCTACGGCCGCAGCAGCGCAAACGGCAGCGCCCGCAGCTCAGCCCAGCGTGGGGCTACCACCCGTTGAAATCAGCGCGACTGCCGACGAGGTGCAGGGCGCGCCGAACCCGGAGCAAGCAGCTGAGGCCGACGCAGGGGCAACTGGCGATGCCGGCAAGGAAAAGCCGAAGGTTTCGCCCACGTGGAAAGGTTTCCAGAAGAAGCCGTCGGAGCCTGATCTCGGCTTTTGAAGCCCACGCCGGTCGTGGGGCCACGCCAGAGACCGCGTGACCTGCGTCGGCGGCCGATTCACACTCGAAAAGCGGCCACAAGCTTGCTAACCGCACGACTGCAAGCCGGGGCAGCTTTGCTGCGCCTGGCCCAGGCAACGTGTAGAGTGAGTCAGAACATGCAGGGTGGGAGAGGGCGAACGAGGGACTGGACTAGGACGCGGCATGGAGCGGTGCTGTTCTCGAGCATCGCGATCGCCGTCGCCCTGATCGGTACTCCTGACAGCGCACAGGCCGAACCAAGTGAGTCTGAGCTGGCGGCGGCTCGCACCCTGGGTGTCGAAGGTGTAAAGCTTGCATCCGCAGGGAAATGCTCGGAGGCGATTCGCTTGTTGGAGCGAGCAGCCGAGCTTTACGCGGCGCCAACCATCTTGGTGCCGCTGGCACGCTGTCAGCTTCAGGAAGGCGAACTGACAGCCGCGGTCGCCGTGTTGCGCAAGGTGCTGGACACCGAGCTCCCCGCAGACGCTCCGAAGCCGTTTGTGGACGCACAAAATGAGGCAGAGGGGCTGCTCGCTTCTGCGCTACCTCGCGTGCCGCGGCTGACGATCAAGGTCGAGGTGCTTGGCGACAGCCCGGCAACGGTTTCGGTCGACGGCAAGGCCGTCGCGCCGTCAGAGACCGACGGAATCAGCCTGGATCCAGGTCTGCATCAAGTGAGAGCAGAGGCCCCCGGCTACCTACCCGCCGCGAAGGCTGTCAGACTGAAGGAGGGTGACCGCAGCGAGGTCGTGCTCACGCTCAAGGTCGAGCCAGTTGAGCCAGCGGAGCCGCCGCCGGTGATGCCCCCAACCAACCCAGATACCGGCGCCGATCAGAGCCAGCATGACCCTACCCTGACGTGGATCGCACTCGGGGTCGGCGCAACAGGGGTACTGGTTGGTGGCGTGTGCGGCATCATTGCCACGCAGAAAGAAGCCCAGTTGGCGGAAGACTGCCCCGGTGGCAAGTGCCCCCGAACTTCCGACGCGGACCTCGCCAACACCAAATCCTACGCCATCGCTTCTACCGTTGGCTTCGCCGTGGGTGTCGTCGGTCTCGCTATTGGGGGTTACCTTTGGTTCTTCGATGGCACTGACCAGAGCGCGCCCCCAAGAGCGGCGCGGGGACCTCGCGTCGGTGCATTCGTGGGCGTATCCAGCCTCGGGCTCGCGGGGGAATTCTGATGTTCGTTTCCGCGCGGCAATTATACAGCGCGCTTGTGAGCTGCTCCTTCATCGGAGTCCTCGGCATCACGGGCTGCAGCAACGTGTTGGGGCTGGACCGGTACGAAATCGACGACTCTGCAGGTGCAGGCCAAGGTGGCACGGGCGCGAGTGGCGGCTCGGGCGGAAGCCAAGGCGGCACCTCCGGAGCTGGCGCTGGTGGCACCGCGGGAGCGGGAGGCTTCACCGACTGCGATGGCATCAGCCAACCCAACTGGGATGTGGTGCGCTCCTGCATCCTGCGAAACTCCTGCTCACCCCTCTTGCCGGGCATCCGGATCAGTGACTGCGTCACGTGGAGCTATCAGTCGGCGTTCCTCGGGACGTCTTGCACCCTCGCCGCGAAAAACTGCGACGACGTCGCGACCTGCGTTGGCTACGGCTACGCAGGGGAGGCGTGCAACGGTCAGACAGGCATTCGCTGCGAGAACAACGTTGCCTACGATTGCGGGAACAACTTCTTCGTTGACTGCTCCACTCGAGGTGGCACCTGCGTGCTCTACGACTCCAACGGAGATTTCGTAGACGACTCCGCAGGATGCAAGGTTGCGGACTGTTCGGATCCCGACGGAACTGAGCGTTGTGCAGGCAACAACTACTACACCTGCATCGGGGGTGAGGGCATCGGAGCTGCTTGCTCCGCCGTACAAGCAGAGTGCCGCACCCAGGGCGGGCAAACCGGTTGTTTCCTAAAGACGAGCGACACCTGCGCCACGAGCGGACTGACGTGCAATGGGAATACCGCGAACCTCTGCACTGGCGGCGCGCTCCTGCAGCTGGACTGCACCTCGGTGGGCCTCCAGTGCTCGGACGATCCAACCGGCACGTACTGCGCCGCTGCTGGCTGCACCCCAGAGCAAGCCGCTGCCTGCGAAGAGAGCTGCGATGGGACCACGATGAATCTGTGCTACGGCGGCGTCCGCTTCCCCGTTGACTGCACAGCCTTCGGCTTCTCAAGTTGCCGATCATTCAAACACCCGTCGACCCAAGCGACGTTCGCGCAGTGTCTTTGAACGGCGCAGTGCCTTCGAACGGCACAGTGGCTTCGAACAGCGCAGTGTCGTTGAACAGCGCCTGCCTCTGAGCGGCAGCTACCGCTGCACGCGACGGCCACGTGACACCTGCCGTCCAACGGCGCGGGGGCTTTGCACCCAAGCGTGGCTCTCGCTAGGGTCGGAGGGTGATTCTCCAGCGTCCGGCCAAGCACGTGATTTTCGACCTCGACGGGATCCTTCTCGATACGGAGATCCTATACACCCGCGCGATTCAGGCCGTGGTGAGTGAGTACGGAAAGCACTTCGACTGGAGCATCAAGGCGAACATGATCGGCCGGGACAGTCGCGAGGGCGCGGCCTACCTGGTGGAGACGTTGCAGCTGCCATTCAATGGCACCGAGATGCTCGCGCGACGGCGACCGCATCTGGAACGACTGTTCCCCACCGTGGAAGAAAAGCCGGGAGCGTCAGCTTTCGCGGCACAGCTCAAGCAGCGAAACGTCAGGATGGCGGTCGCGACCAGTGCCGAGCGTGCGTTGACCGACCTGAAGCTCCAGCGCCACCCCTGGTTCTCTCTATTCGATCACCTGATCTGCGGGGATGACCAGGGTGTAGAGAAACTCAAGCCTGCACCCGACATTTTTCTCTTTGCCGCACAGAAATTGGGCGTAGAGCCGGTTGACTGTGTCGTGCTGGAAGACTCGCCAGCAGGTGTGGACGCCGCGCTGGCTGCGGGGATGCAAGTCATCGCGATGCCCGACCCCGAGCTCGGCCCAGCGAAGTTCGGGAAGGCGACTGCAATCGTCGCCGGCTATGACGAGCTCAGCCCGGAGCGCCTGGGTCTCTAACCGGCAGCGCAGCGCGGCCGGGCGCGCCCACGTAGCGCGCCCTTGGTCGGAGGAGCTCCGGTTGCTCTCGTTGTTCGAGCACATGAGCGACCCAACCCCCCGCGCGCCCCAGAGCGAATAGACCGGCAGCAGCGCCTCGAGGCAACCCCAACGCAAGGCTAACACCCACTAAACCAGCGTCGAGCGTCGGTCCCGGCCGCCCCGTATCCACCATCGCCTGCGCCAAGGCGTTCAGCGCGGTCAACGCGCGGCTCTTGGCGTGACGAGACGCAAGCTCCAACAGCAGACGACCTCTAGGGTCTCCGTGCGGATACAATGGGTGTCCGAACCCGGGGAGCTGTTCACCGCGACGCGCACGCTCATCAACCAAACTCCGCGCCCGACTGGGACGCTCCACCTCTAGAACCAACGCCTCTACGCGGTCACACGCCCTCCCATGTCGGGGGCCAGACAGCGCACCGAGCCCGGCGCTGATGCTCGCGTAGAGGTTGGCTCCAGCGCTCGCCGCGACCCGTGCGCAGAACGTGGACGCGTTGAGCTCGTGATCCAGACACGCAATCAAGACAGCGTTCAGCAGCTCGACCTGCGCCGCAAATCGTCGACCAGGCGCTCCCAAGATCCCCCGCACGACGCGACTCGCTATCGGTTGCGACTCGAGCGGCGCGGCAAGTCCGCTTCCGGCTACCGCGGGACCGAGGCAGGCAGCGAGCAGGCTGATGAGTTTGCGGCCGCGGGAGCGCTCCGCCTCTGCGGTCGCACCATGACTCGTAGGGTCGTCGAGGGCGATCCACGGAACGAGTAGCTGCAAGGCCTCAAGGGAGCCGAGCTCTGGCACCTGACGGATCCGCTTGAGCCATGGGCCGAGCGCCGACGCCCGAGGTAGCTTCAGCTCGCTCCAGCGCTCCCTCTCCCCCCAATCCCCGTACCAAAGCAACTCGCAGGCGGCTTCGTACGGCACCTGCTGCTCGATCAATTCGCTGAACGCTACCCCACGGTAACAAGGTCCGGCTTCGCTGATCTCGGTGATGCTCGATGAGAGCACCGGTTGCCCCCAGTTCAGAGCGCCCTCGGCGGCAGCTGCATGTCCGGAACGAGCTTGAGTGGCACGCAACAGCCTCCTCACCTCTGACTCTGGATACATGCGCGCCCGCGCGCTGCCAGGGGCACGCTCACTGCGTAGCTTTCCGCGGCTAGCGTACGCGTAGAGCGTAGGCAGGCGTATGCCCAGGAGCGCGGCGGCTTCACTGGCTGTCAACAGTCGGTCAACCATGATCGATACATTGATCCATCAATCAATCTTGATCAATGTATTGCACGCTCCATGCTTCCCCCATGGCAAACATCGTTGAAGGGGATCGACTCGGCGCGGTCGCGCCGGCGCCGGTGGTAGGGCTCGAGGGGATCGTTGTCGCGGAGACTCAGCTGAGTCACGTCGACGGGCAAGCGGGGCGGCTGGAGATCGCTGGCCACAGCGTAGAGGACCTAGCCCGGAGCATGGCCATCGAGGAGATCGCGGACCTGCTCTGGCGGGTTGGGAGTGGGAGTCACCATGCAGCCGTGCGCCCCGCACTCGGGCAGGCGCGGCGACTAGCGCACGAGCGCGTGCGTCGACTTGGCGACGCACTTGGCCAGCCAGCCTCGATGGACGCCCTGCGCGCGAGCGTGGCTCACCTAACACCAGGAGGAGATGACCAGCAAAACGCGGTCGCGATTACTGCAGCGGTCGCCGTGTTTGCAGCTCACACCTCCCGGAAACGCCGCGGCTTGAAGTTGATCGAGCCAGATCCATCGCTCGGCCACGCAGAGGACTACCTGCGCATGCTCCGCGGCAGCGCCGCAACGCCGGAAGAGAATGCCGCGCTGCAACGCTACTGGGCCGCCGTCGTCGACCACGGAATGAACGCATCGACCTTCACCGCACGTGTCGTCGCATCCACAGGCAGCGATCTCGTGAGCGCAGTAACCGCAGCGCTTGGTGCCCTCAAGGGGCCCCTGCATGGTGGCGCGCCAGGTCCGGTCCTGGAGATGCTGCACGCCATCTCGACGCCTGAGCGCGCTCGACCCTGGCTCGAGGCAACGCTCGCTCGCGGTGAACGCATCATGGGCATGGGACACCGCGTGTATCGCGTACGCGATCCTCGGGCCGAAGTCCTCGAGGCGGCGGTTCGCTTGCTCGCCTCCTCGAACGCTAGCGACGGACTCAAGCTTGCGCAAAGCGTGGAGCAGGAAGCAACGTTGCTCTTGAACGCGCGTCACCCCGAGCGCCCGCTCTCGGCGAACGTCGAGTTCTACACGGCGGTGCTGCTCAATGCGCTGCACATCCCGGTAGAGGACTTCACGCCGACGTTTGCTGCTAGCCGCGTGATCGGCTGGTGCGCGCATGTAATGGAACAAAAGCGGACGGGGCGGTTAATCCGCCCGTCTTCGATTTATCGGCGTCCCGAGTTCGCCCAAGCCTGAGCGAGCGCTTGGCAATTTGGGGGGGAGGGAGAACACTACGCGGCCACGTGCGCCGCCTTCTATTGCTCTGCCTGTCTCTGAGCGTTTGCTTCTATGTAAGCAGCGCCGGCGCGCATCAGTTC
The DNA here is from genome assembly GCA_020633205.1 of Polyangiaceae bacterium. Taxonomy (NCBI): domain Bacteria; kingdom Pseudomonadati; phylum Myxococcota; order Polyangiales; family Polyangiaceae; species Polyangiaceae bacterium. The sequence goes on along the minus strand of JACKEB010000013.1, from coordinate 235,883 downwards.
GCGATGAGCGTGCTCAGCGTCGACGTGGGGCAACAGGAGCTACGTGCAGTGCTCGACCTCGACGTGCGCACCCTGCTCGACGTTCAGGCCTACGATACGAACGACAACGGGGAGCTCGAGGCTCGAGAGCTCGACGAGAACAAGGCCCGGTTATCCCACTACCTGGACAAGAAGCTCAGCTTCAAGAACGCCGGCGAACTGTGCTCCCCCGGGGAAACGACTATCGAGCTCACCGCAGGGCGCCGCGTGCTGGTGCACCGCAGCTACGTCTGCCCGCCGGCCTCGCCTTCGACACGCCTCGCGACCCTGAGCATCGACAACTCGATCTTCATGGAAGATACGGGCGGACACCGCGTGGTCGGGAAGTTCGTACTGGGGACGACGCCCATCCATCACGTGTTTTTGCCAGAGAGCCAGCACTTCGAGTTCGACGCTGGCGCGGCTCCGGATCTGCCAGGAGGAAAGGCGCACAGCGCCGCGCCGCTCACCTCACAGCCAAAGGCAGGGGCGCCGCCCCAGAACGATACTTCGTTTCTTGGCTGGGTCCGGGAAGGCATCAAGCACATCCTATTCGGCTACGACCACATCCTGTTCGTGATTGGCCTGGTGGTCGTCGTACGACGCATGAAGGAGCTCGCGCTCGTCGTGACCTCTTTCACGCTCGCTCACAGCATCACCCTGGCGCTCGGCGCGACCGGCACGGTCAGCGTCGCATCGCGCTTGGTGGAGTCGCTGATCGCCGCCAGCATCGTGTTCGTCGCGTGGGACAACTACCGGCGCTTCGGCCGCAACCTCCGCGGGGACGGTTCAAGCCACACGGAAACAGACGCAACGACCACACTACCCTCCGTCCCCAAGCGCCACTTCGTGACGTTTGGCTTTGGTCTGGTGCACGGGTTCGGTTTCGCAAGCGTATTGACAGAGCTCGGGCTTCCAACTCGTGGGCTGCTCGGTGCGCTGTTTGGCTTCAACCTTGGCGTCGAGCTCGGACAGCTTGCGTTGGTCGCGCCGCTCTATCCGCTCGTGCGCTTCTTGCACAAGAAGCCAGAGCACGAACTCCTGTTGGTGAGAGTCTCCAGCGCGTTGATCGGCGCGCTCGGCGCTTTGTGGCTGTTCGAGCGCGTCTTCGACCTGAACATCATGCCTTTCTGAGCCGCCCACTCTCGCTACTCCGGGTCTTCACAAACCGAGGTTAGAGTCATCCTCTGAGTCTTCGTTCCGCAGCCAAAGCGAGGTGGAGTCGACGCGCCCCGTCGGCCATGATGACGGCATGAAACTCGGACTGACGCTGGGCTACTGGATGCCCGACCCTTGGGACCCGACGGAGCTCGTGCTGGAGGCCGAACGCCTTGGCTACGACTCGGTCTGGACGGCTGAAGCGTACGGCTCCGACTGCTTTTCTCCATTGTGCTGGATCGGTGCCCGAACCCAGAAGATCAAGCTCGGCACTGCCATCATGCAGCTTTCCGCGCGGACTCCTGCATGCGCTGCGATGACGGCGCTCACCATCGATCACCTCTCCGGGGGCAGACTGATTCTGGGCATCGGCGCATCCGGCCCTCAAGTGGTGGAAGGTTGGTACGGGCAGGCCTTTCCACGACCGCTCGAGCGCACCCGCGAGTGGATGCAGCTTTTCCGCGCCATGGTCGCACGGGAGGCTCCCGTCGAGTTCGAGGGGCGCCACTACCAGCTGCCGTTCCCCGGGGGTACCGGTCAGGGCAAGCCACTCAAGAGCATCATCAGGCCGCTGCGCAAGCACATCCCAGTCTTCATCGGCGCAGAAGGGCCGAAGAACATCGAGCAGACAACGCGCATCGCCGACGGCTGGCTCCCGCTCTTCATGTCCCCCACCCGCTTCGATCGCTTCGAGGACAGCCTACAGCACCGCGGCCCGGACTTCGAGATTGCAGCCACCGTGATGTGCTTTCCCACGGAAACAGTCGAGGAAGGGTTGATGCGGGTCAAGGGCATCCTCGCCTTCTACATCGGCGGCATGGGGTCAAAGGACGACAACTTCCACAAGAATCTGCTCGGGCGCCTCGGCTTCGCCGACGCCGCCGAGGAGATCCAGGAGCTCTTCATGGCGGACAAGCGTTTTGAAGCCATGGCTGCCGTGCCCGACGACCTGGCCGACGAGATCGCTCTGGTTGGCCCGCGCGAACACATGAAGCAGCGGCTCGCTCAGTGGAAAGCAAGTCCCGTGACCACGCTGAATGTCACCACCCGCGACGTCGACACGCTCCGCTTCCTCGCGGAAGAAGTACTATAGACCCTTTGAGCGGCTATCAGCCAGGAGTCGGGGACGACGCCGGGTCTGACTTCTCGACGTGGAGCCAGTCGAAGAAGACTTCCATTTGCTCACGCTGGGGCGCGGGCATGAACTCGAAGTTGCGGCCGCGGTCGATGATCTCCCAGAAGTCCTTGGTCGTGACGCCTTCTAGCTGGGCGCGAATCGTGATCAGGCGCTCTCGGGGCTCCTCCGCCATGTCGTCGGCGATGGTGCGCGCCTTCTCGATCTCTTGCTGATGGAGATAGTACGCGGCGAGCTTGACCTGGGCCTTGCGCACGCCGAGCAGCGCCTTCTCCTGCGAGCGAACGCGCACCTGGCGGTCGAGTTCGAGGAACTCTGCGAGCATCTCTCGCTCCTGCGGACACTTACAGGTGTGCGCATGCTGAATCAGCGCGGAAACGTCGTACGCAACGGTCTCGGTGACGAACGTTAGCTTCATGTCGAAGCTGACGTGACCGTAGTAGTTCATGTGCTTCACGCCGGCCAGCGCTTGCTCCCCGTTGCCCTGGGAGATCAGAGCCTCAATCAACAGCCGGTACTGGTTCAGGACGTTGTAAGCCGTCCGCACGTCGCGAGCGTTCAGCGTCGCGCGCATGTACGAGTTCATGTAGCGGAAGACGAGGGTCATCAGCTCCTCATCCTTCGCCGCACCCGCCGCTTCCCCGATGTAACGAGTGTCGATGGCGATCAGGTAGTTGATGTCGCGCATCGAGCCGAGGGCCTCGTTGTAGATCCCGAAGTACTGGCGCATCGCCTTCCACTCGACCCAAGTGCGGCGCTCCTCCAGATCCGCGAGGCTCTCGGGATCCATCGCGACGAAGTCGGGATTCTCGCGGATACCGGGACCAATCTTGAACCAGATGGGTGACGCGGAGGACTTCTTCGACAGGTACTCCAGGGTGAAGTCTTTGATCGCGTCCACTGCGCCGCTAGCGATGATCTTGTCTTTGCCGCTGATAGAGTTGCTCGTGAGATCGGTGAGCTCTTCCATCGCCGCCAGGGCTCCCACCTGCCCCTGTGCCGCGCGCTCAGGATCCGTCTGCGCGCTACCCCGTACGATGGTGTTCACGGCGTCACGACGAATGCGCGCGATGATGTTCATCGGCTCGAGGAACCAGAACACGTAGCTGAAATAGGGCGCCATCAGCACGAGACCGAAGGCCGTAGCAATCAGCATCACGGCCAGCGTGACCACTGGCACGAAGTCCTGGTGCAGCGCGAGACTCAAGCAAACGCCGCAGACGCACGCGACGACGTAGTACGCCATCACGGACAGGTTCACGCGGTCCCTCAAGAACATCCTCGCCACGCCGGTGTAGCGCTCGGCGGAGAGCTGCACGATGATGGAAACGACCGTGATCACGATACCGAAGACGGCGAGGATCATCCCTGCCAGCGACGAAACGGCGTCGGTGATGCTCCCGGGATCGAACTTCAGGTAGTTGTCCAGGGCGCTCGGTTTGGCCGCCCTCGCAACGTCCCACGCATAGAAGCCCCAGAACACCAGGAGCGCCAGGCCGCCCAATACGGCGATCTGCAGCACCCAAGTCCGCGCGTGCGATACCTGCGACTTCATCGGACCCCGCACTCTAGTACACTCGAGAACGCGCGCGGAGTGAATCGAGCCGCGATGTAGGAAACGCGGGGCGCTTGATTCCACGCGCGATTGCCGCCGTTTCTCGCGCTTTCGGCGGCGGACTCCCCAGCAACCGGCGTGACTTCTACCCGACAACCCAGCCAGCAGGACCGCTAGCCGCCGCGCATCTGCGCTCCTGACCAGCCTTGCCTCAGACATCCCTCGCAGCGACGTGGTGGCGCCAGCATTTGACGTTTGCTCGCCTCCCTTCACCCCGAATATTCTTCGAGACCATGCTCACCTTCAGTCAAGACGGACCCACCGCAGAACGCCAGATGCGCGCGGTGATCTTCTACCTGACGACCTTCGGTTACATCGACGGCGACTTCGATGACGCGGAGAAGACGTTCGTACGCGACTACATCAAGAAGTTGGTGGAGCACCGTGTGGACGGCGCCGTGGCCAAGGACGACGCGAAGCTGCGTGGCGAGCTCATCGGGAAGTACACCAAGCATTTCCACGAGGTTTTTGAGGGCATCGACCGTCAGGTGAAGGAACTCTTCACCGAGGCAGTGGCCGACGGCGAGAACCAAGATCAGTTCGTCCACTCGAAGCTGAAGCTCCGCTGCTTCGAGATCTTCAAGTCATTCGACGAGAAGAACCAAGAACAGCTGATGGACACCATCGATGAGCTCATCCACGCGGATGGCCAGGTCCACCCAGCCGAGCTTAAGTTCCGCGGGGAACTGGCCCACTTGCTCGAGGAAGACCTCGAGGTCGAGCTGCTGGATGACGAGGACAACCGCATCCAGGTCAGCATCGGAGAAACGAAGAAGCTCGAGCTGGCACAGGACAATCACCCCTTCTTCGAGCAGTTCGAGCACCACTACAGCAAGGACCCCGGCAAGCTACTGAAACAAATCAAAGCCGATCGCGAGCTGCTCGACCGGGTGATCGGCCTCTTCGAAGACCAACGCGCGCGGGGCTCCGGCAAGCTGACGGGAAAGAAGCAGGTCCAGGAGTTTTCGGGTCAGGATCCATTCCTCGACTCCCATGTGTACATCCACCCGGCCAAGCAGAACGTCGACTACGAGCTCACGGTGGTCGGTGACTTGCACGGTTGTTACAGCTGCCTGAAGGGCGTGCTGATGCAGTCCGACTTCTTCACGAAGGTGGGGCATTACCGCGCGGATCCGGACAATTCCACCTACCCCATCCTGGTGTTGCTGGGTGACTACATCGATCGTGGCATGTTCAGCTATCAGGGCGTGCTGCGCTCCGTATTGCAGGTGTTTTCTACGGCGCCCGAGCACGTCTACGTGCTTCGCGGCAACCACGAGTACTACTTCGAGCACCAAGGCAAGGTGTACGGAGGGGTGAAGCCCGCAGAGGCAATCAACACGCTGAAGCCGCACGTCCCGGCGGAGGTGTTCCAGCACTACATGAAGCTGTTCGATGCGATGCCGAACATGCTGTTCTTCGACCGCTTCCTGTTCGTGCACGGCGGCATCCCTCGGGATCTACTGCTCAAAGAGAAGTACACAGACCTCTCGAGTCTCAACGAGTGGGATATACGCTTTCAGATGATGTGGAGCGATCCATCGAGCGCTGACGTCATCCCGGCATCACTGCAAGAACAGTCGGCGCGGTTCCCCTTCGGTCGCTTGCAGTCACAGGCGTTCCTGCAGCGCATGGGCTGCCACACGCTGGTTCGCGGACATGAGAAGTTCGACGAAGGGTTCAAGCGCATCTACGACGACGAGAACCAGCTCTTGATCTCGCTCTTCTCCGCTGGCGGACACGACAACCATGATCTGCCGAGGGAGAGCAGCTATCGCTCGGTGACCCCAAAGGCGATGACGCTTCGTCTAAAGAACGGCGCCAGCGAAATCACGCCGTGGCTCATCGACTACCAGGCCTTTAACGATCCTGATCGCAATCGCTTTTTCCAAGCGGAACCAGAGATCGAACATCGTATGGGTTGAACGCTGCGTCCCCACTCGAGACGCGGATACCTGATCGAACGCCACATACGAATTTTGGGGTGAGGCCAATCGCAGGTCCTCACCCCCAACCAAGAGAGTCGCCAGGTACTCCGCGTCAGGCTGCGGCGACATGGGCCGCTTGACTGCTGAGCGACTCAGCGAGCTTCTTGCGGGCGCGGCTCTCGAGCTGGCGAGCGCGCTCTCGGCTGATGCCCATGCGCCGTCCAAGCTCGGCCAGGCTCAAGGCCTCTCCGTCTTCAGCCATCAGTCGTTCGCGGACGATGCGACGCTCCCGAGCGTCCAGATCTTTCAAAGCGCGCTCCACGACCTCGCGAACCAGTCGCTGCCGCTGCTCCCGCATCAGCGTGGACTCCTGACTCTCGGCGTCTGCCTCCATCTGCTCGACCATCGGCGAGGCGTCCTCGCGAACGCTACGATCCAAGGAGACATCGCCCGCGTCGAGGCGCTGCAACATGGCCTGCACCGCGTCGTCGCTGAGGTCGAACTGCTTGGCCAGCTCTTGCTTGACGAGTTCCGGGTCGCCGAGCTTCGCCTGCAGGCGCGAACGCTCCCGACGCAGCTTGAAGAACATGCGGCTGCGCATCACGCCGCTGCGCGTCTGCACGATGCTCCAAGTCGCGAGCACGTGGTTGATCATTCGGGCGCGAATCCAGAACGCCGCGTAGGTGCCGAAGCGGTAGCCTAGCTCCGGCTCGAATTTGTCCAACGCTTGCAGCAGACCCACATTGCCCTCGGCCATGAGATCCGCAAGGGGCACGCCGTACGCCCGCAGCTTCCGCGCGATGGCGGTCACGGCGCGCAGCTGAGAACCAACTAGGCGCTCCCGCGCCCGTGGGTCGCGGTCGTTCTTCCAAGCCCAAGCGAGCTCGAGTTCGTCTTCGCGCGACAGGCTTGGGAATGAGGTGGCGAGGGCGTCATAGCGACTGACAACGGGGTCTCGAAACATGGGGCAGGCTCCTGGCGATGCGCGGTGCGTTGCGCCCCCTGATCATTGTCCAAGACAAAAGTTTGTCAATGTCATTTGTCTGATTTTGTCCAAGATTTGTCTAGCATCTGTCCAACGCAGCGGAACACGTTCAAATACCTGATTTCACACAGAATTCTTCACCACCGCGATGACGCAACGGTTTCCAGCCCTGGACAAACCATGGACAAACCCTCCGACCGGCGTTCTGCGAACTCCGGAGACAGGACACTAGCCGTGCTGGAGACGGAGCACGTCAAGCAACGACGTCAGCGACTTCCAGTCGGTAACCACGGCGTAGCGCGAGTCCTCGAAGCGCAACGCTGGGGCTTCGGCACCACCGACCCAGAGCGCGCTGAAGCGTGGAAGGCGATCGAGCAGCACCTGAATGGCTGACTTCGCTCGCTCTAGGTCATAGCCGAGGGCCACGGAGAGCCCCACGGCATGAGCGCGCATGCCCGCCGCAGCCTCGATGATGTCTTCGACTGGGGTGTTCACCCCGACGATGCGCGGCCGAACTCCACGCGCGGCGGCGACCAGGCTGACCAGCTCCAGCCCAAGTCCGTGCTGTTCGTCGGGCAGCGTCGCAAGCAACAGCACCGGACCGCTATCGTTCTCGGTGTCGAACAACAGCTGTCGGCAGCGTGAGGTCAGCTGTTGGCTAAACAGATGCTCGTGACGCACCGCGAGCGCCCCTGCCTCCCACAAGGCGCCTACGCGCGCGATCAGAGGGGCGGCATATTCCGTGGCGAAACGCTCGGCGCCGAGGCCATCGGCGGCGTCGGCCAGAGCGTCCCGTAGAAAGTCCACGTCCTCCTGCTTGAGGCGGGAAATCACCGTATCGAGTTCCGGGGGCGGCAGGCGCGAGACACTCGCCCGAGAACCGCCAGCGCTGCGTTGAAGGAGTGCCTTGAGCTCGCCTTCGCTCATCTGCACCGCCTCACCAGCGCGGGCTCCAGCGTCCATGGCGCGCCGGATCAAGATGAGCCTCGCCACGTCGGCGTCCGAGTAGACCCGTGCACCACTCGGCGTGCGGCTGGGCACCGGGAAGCCGTACCTGCGCTCCCAAATCCGTAGCTTGTCCGGCGTGATGCCGGTCAGGCGAGACGTCACTCCGATCGAATACTCGGATTGCAGCGGGGCTTGGCTGTCAGGCTGCTGAGTCATACTCCCGAACTGGTGTGTCGAACCAACCCGACCCGTAGTCAATGGTCAGTGCGTGGACTGGGAGCGGTTGCCCCTCCAGCCCAAGCGCGCATCGGCGGATTTACTGGCGAGGGCGCCGGTTCGCACCAGGGTTTGCCGGATGATCCAGCTCTGCTCTTCTTCGAGGACTTGAATCGCTCGCCCCTGTTTCGTGCCAACGATCTCTCCAGCGCGGAAACACAAGCGGTTAGTGAGAAGTGCAGGTACTCGCTCTCCAGCGACCGTCAGTCCCCGCAGGTTGAGCGGGTCAGCGGCGCTGATAGAGACCAGCGTGGGCTCGCTGACCTCACGACGCAGGGCGCGGAGCTGGCTAACCGCCTCGGGCAACGCGTACTGCTCCCCAGAGAACCCTGCCACGAAGCGTCCGCCGCGGATCTCACCTCGAGCTTCCAAGCGCCGCAGCACTCGCACCAGATCCCGCCAGGGTGGCAGACCGGCTTCGCGCTCTGCCAGCTTGCGAAACACGACACCCCAGCGTACCAGGAGGCGGCGCGCGACCTGCTCGGTTTGATTCCACGCGGCATCAGTGTCCGCAGCCGCGTTGTCCGCATCGGGGGCGTCGAAGAGCGACCAGCGACCACCGAGTTCCATGCCCTGCCCAGCGCGGCGCCCGTGACGACGATGAAGCTGACCGCGCTGGGCAGTGGGCACGATCAGCGCGCGGAGACCGGCGAAGCTGTCGCTGTTGGCCAAGCCAAGCGCGACCAGCTCAGCTAGCCCTTCTTCGACCTGAGTTCGCAGGAGACCACTCCGACCCATTAGATCCATGAAGAAGCAGGCGCCCGCCGCGCTCAGCACCTGCCGAACCCGCGCCGCGGCGGGAGAAAGCTCGGGGAGCTCATCGCCACCGGGCTCGCCGCGGACGCACCACACCGAGAGGTTGGTGCGACTCACGAGCGCAATGGGGGTGGCGCGCACGGGGGCGGGCTTGCCGCGCCGGGAGCTCGTCGACTGAGGCGGCGTTCGCCGCAGCCAGGTGACGCGTCCCGAGAGACAAAGCAGATCGAGCCACGCAGGGTCGTAGTCAGCGATCCGTGCAGGGAGGATCTCCTGCTCCCACGCCGCAGCTGGCGCCTCAAAGCCCTCCAGCTGATCGAGCACCTGAGCCAGAGCGTCCGGGCCGGAACCTTGATGCCCCGGCTCCACCCGTTGCCAGCGCAACAAGAAGCGCATGAAATCCGTTTGCTGCACCGGCTCGATTTCGCTGCGCAAGCGCGCGAGGGTGTAGCGATGAATGCGCGCGAGGAGTCCGCGCTCGCACCACTCCGTAGCCTCAGCGGACGCTGAACTGCGCGACCCGACGCGCGCGCTGAACGACCCACGCAGGACGAAGCCCTCGGTCTCCAAGGTGACCAGCGCGAGCTCGACGCTATCCGCGGGCAAGGCCAGTTCGTCCGCGAGCTGTGCCGCGCGGATCGGCCCACGACACTCCACCTGCCCGCGCACCAACTCGACCAACACTTCCTCCGGGCCAAGGAGCAATTGAGGCACGAGCTTCGCCGGGATCGTTACCGTGGGCGCCTCAGACGCTCCGGTGTAGACTTGGCGCAGCTCCACCAAGCGCTCGATGGCGACCCAAACGCCTCGCCCAGCCTTCGTGGTGAGTAGCGTGACGCGCCCCCCCTGAGCCAGTTGCTCGAGGCCTGCACGCCAGCCAAGGGCGTTCGCCCTCTCTGTGCTGATCACGCCCAAAACCTGCAGGGCGTCCGCGAGTTCGTCCTGGTCGCGCACCGTGGGCCAGGCCTCCTCTTGCACGCGAACAATCGCCTCGGGATCCAACGCGCCAAGCTCGCTGGCCTGGGAAGGTGACAACCAACGCCGCGCGGAAACAGCTTGGGTGCGGCGCTCCTCGAGGGGTGCATCGTCAAGAAAGGCGTAGGGCCGGGCACTCAAGATCTCGAGCGAAAGCGGCGACGGCTCGGTCAGGTCCCGAGCAACGAGCCGCTTTTCTCCGCCGACGACGGCGGCCAGCACGCTCTCGAACGCGGTCACATCCATGGCCTCGACTAGACAGTCGTTCACGGTCTGCTGGACCAGGGGGTGTTCTGGAACCTCACGCGGTCCCTCCAGGTTTTCTTGGCAAGCGACCTGGTCAGGGAAGACCAGCGTCAGCAGGTCAGCAGCGTTCATGCGCTGCAGGCGCGGCGGGACCCGAGTTCCCCCACGGAAACGCGATATCGCGAGGGAGCGCGTGGCATTCCAGCGCCAGCGGGTTTCGAACATCGGCGCGACGAGCAACGCCTGAATCAGCAGTGGACGCACCGTGTTCGGGTGCAGGTAGCGGAACACCTCTTCGAGCGGAAACGAGTGGGTCGGGCCCAGGGAGAGGATGAGCGCGTCCTCGGTCGCCGCAGCCTGGAGCTCGAAGTTGAAGCGCTGACAGAAGCGCTTGCGCAGACTCAGCCCCCAGGCCCGATTCACGCGTCCGCCGAACGGTGCATGGAGCACGAGCTGCATCCCACCGCTCTCATCGAAGAAGCGCTCCAGCACGAGCGTGTCTTGGGTGGGTAGACAACCGAGGGCCTGTTGCGCCGCCGCCAGGTACTCGATGAACTGGCTCGCGGCGGCTTTCGGGACGCCAGCGCTCGTGTAGTGCTCCGCCAGGGCGTCCAACTCTGCGCTGGTCGGCGGAGCAGGCACGGCGCTTAGGGCCTCATCCACCTCGCTGCGAAGTCGACTGACGGCCACGGAGAGCTCGTCGGTGCGTGCCGGTGCCTCGCCGAGCCAGAAAGGAATGCTCGGGGGCAACCCTCGCGCGTCTTCGACGCGCACTCTGCCTGGCTCGACCTTGATGATGCGCCAAGAAGCATTTCCCAGCTGGAAAATATCCCCAGCCATGCTCTCGATGGCGAAGTCCTCGTTGATCGTACCCACGAAGTATCCGCCCGGGTCGGCAACGACTTCATAGTCAAAGGTGTCGGGGATCGCGCCGCCATTGGTCATCGCCGTCAGGCGCGCGCCACGTCGCGGCTTGAGCAGCTCACCGACTCGGTCGTAGTGCAGGTGGGCGCCACGACGCCCGCGCCGGGTGGTGAACCCATCAGCGAGCATCTCCAAGATGCCATCGAAGACCTCCCGCGAGAGCTCCCGGTAGGGATGGGCGCGGCGCACCAGGTCGAACAACGCATCGCTCTGCCACTCTTCTTCTGCCGCCACCGCGGCAACCAGCTGTTGGGCGAGGATATCCAGCGGCGCCTCGGGGATCTGCACCTGGTCGAGCTCGCCACGCTCGAACGCGTGAAGCAGCGCTACTTGCTCGACCAGCTCATCCCGCGACAGCGGAAAAACACGGCCCTTCGGCACTCCGCCCAGGCTATGCCCTGCGCGGCCGACACGCTGGAGCAACGTCGCGATGCTACGGGTCGACCCCAGCTGACACACGAGTTCCACCGCGCCCACGTCAATGCCGAGCTCGAGGCTCGCGGTCGCAACCAGCGCCGCTAGCTCTCCCGACTTGAGCCGCTGTTCCGCGCGAAAACGCTGTTCGCGAGAGAGTGACCCGTGGTGAGAGGTCACCTTCTCTTCGCCCAGGCGCGTCGCGAGGTGTCGAGTCACCCGTTCGGCGACCCGCCGCGTATTGACGAAGACGAGCGTCGTCTTGTGCTCTCGAATCAGCTCTGCGACGCGATCGTAGATCTCTTCCCAGACCTCCCCCGCCATCACGGCCTCGAGGGGACTCGGAGGCACCTCGATCGCCAGGTCCAGGTGCCGCTTGTGCCCGGTATCCACGATATGAACTGCTCGGGGGCGGCCGCGGCTCTCCTCTCCCCCCAAAAAATCCGCGACGCGTTCGATGGGCTTCTGCGTGGCTGACAACCCGACGCGCACGAAGCCTGGGGCGAGTGCTTCGAGGCGCTCGATGCTGAGGGCCAAGTGACTTCCGCGTTTGTCGCGCACCAGGGCGTGGATCTCGTCGACGATCAGCGTGCGTACGCCTTTGAGCAGCTCGCGACCACCGCGACTCGTGAGCAGGATGTAGAGCGACTCCGGGGTCGTCACCAGCACATGCGGCGGCTTCTTCAGCATACGAGCCCGCTCGCTCGACGCGGTGTCGCCGGTACGCACACTGACACGTAAGGCCACGTCGGGCAGCCCTTGGGCTTTTAGTTCCTCACGGATCCCCTCCAGGGGAACTTGCAAGTTCTTCTCAACGTCGTTGCTCAGCGCTTTCAACGGCGAGACGTAGAGCACATAGCAGCGCTCTTCGAGCTGCGACTCGAGCCCCAGCTCGATCAGCTCGTTCAATGCCGAGAGGAAGGCTGCCAGGGTCTTACCGGAACCCGTGGGAGCTGCGATGAGTGTGTGCTCTCGTGAAGCAATCAGAGGCCAGCCCGCGCGCTGCGGCGCGCTCGGCTCACCCAGCGCACGGCTGAACCAGGCGCGCACCGCTGGATGAAACTGCTCGAGGGATCGGCTGCGAGCAGCGGAAGGCGGCGCTGGGCGGCTCATGGCAGCAGCATGGCGCTCTGGGGCCAGTGGATCCAGCCGCGGACCCGATGTCGGGGGAGGCTCCTGACACCCCGTTGGCAAAAGGCCTTGCGAGGCGGCGAGCGAGCCGCTGCAATGTTGCCCCTATGCCGCACTATGAAGCCGGACCGGGGGATTTGGAGCTGGTCGTTGACACGTTCAGCGAGGGGATCGGGGCGCGCATGGCCTACGACGTCAGCATTCGCTGTGGGGAGCTGAACGTGTCCGCTGACGTGGACCCAGAGGCCCCTGAGTCACTCAGTGGCAGCGTAGAAATCCCCGTCGCGGCGTTCGTGGCCCACGCCCTGTATCGCAACAAGAGCCGACGCCCCGCAGAGTTGAGCAACTCGGACGCGCGTCAGATCGGGGACAAGAGCCGAGACAAGCTGCGGGAAGCGTTCGGTTCTCACATTCGCATGAAGCTCACGGCTGAGCGCCGTTCCGCCGATAGCGTGGTCTTGGCGGAGGTCGAGGGCGCGAGCACAACCTTGCGCGTGAATGTCAGCGCCACCACGAAAGACGGCGTCTTGGAGATCAACGGACGGGGTGAAGCGTCCCTCAGCAAGCTCGGGGTGCCAAAGGTGAAGGCACCCCTGGGACTGATGGTGGTGGCCGACCGGGTCGAACTGAAACTCAGCGGAAAACTCCGACTAGCGTAGGGCATTCGGCGCGCTCGCTGGGTCTGGTAGACTCGCTCGGAATGCACCTGATCGGGCTGCGCATCGCGGGGCTGATACCCTTTCGCGACATCGTCCTGCCGTTCGTGGACGATGGCGGAGAACCGCGCATGCTGACGGTGCTCTACGGCGCCTCTGGAGTAGGCAAGACGACCGTCGTCCACGCCATCGGCTCCACGCGGCCAGGCTATGCCATCGCGCAACCGAAGAGCGCAACCACGTCACAACGCTCGGAGGGCGATTTACCATGGGTGAATGCTGACTGGCGGCTCGGCGACGACGATCCAGAGCGCCCCCACGCGTTGCGCATCGCCTCCCCTGGAGGCACGGTGCTCCTCGACGCCGAAGCGGAGCTGCTCAGGCGACGTGAGCAAGCGCTCTTTGACAAGCTCGCCAAAGACCGCGGCTTCGTCTTCCTCGCGTTCGCCAGCACTCGCTGGTTCTCTCGCCAGCCACTGGTCCTGACGTCCCCTGTTCGTGGGGTGGGCCGCTATGACGTGCGCACGCCCCACAGCTTGGACGACGCTACCCGCAGCGATCTTTCTCGGGAGACGAAGCAGTCCCTCGCCTACGCGGAGATTGGTTCCGCGCTGCAACGCTCGAGTAGCTCACGCGCGGCGGTCCCGAAGCTCGAAATTCTCGGCGCAGCGATGCGCACTGCCGTGAACACGTTGGTGAGCCTGACGGGACACATGTATCACGGTCTCGATCCGCTCAGCTTCGAGCCGATGTTCTCGTCGCCCACTGGGCAACGCTTGAGCTTCGACTCACTGCCCAATCAGGCGCGCCACCTGGTGGCGTTCGCCGCGCTGCCAACGCGAGCGCTCTGGGCCGCGTACACCGGTAGTGATCCTCGAGTCAGCGAAGGCGTCGTATGCATCGACGATGTCGATTTGCACCAGGACCGAGGCACTCAGGCGCGTCTCCTGCCGGCCCTGCGCGCGGCCCTGCCTGGCGTGCAGTGGATCCTGACGACCTCGTCCTCCGAGGTCGCCGGCAGCGCCGATACGCGGGACGTCCTGGCATTGCGCTGGGACGACGATGAGGTTGCGCTGTACGCCGGTGTAGAAGCCCGGGTTCACTGATCCATCGCAGAACCAGCGGTTTTTGTCGGGTTCCGTCCGTCACTTTCAGGGGCTTTGAAAAAGTGAGCAATTCCGGTTGATCACTTTGGTCCGCTGCTAGCCACATGCTTTGAAAACCCGTCGCCGCACTCGGTGCGCGCGGGATGGGATGGTTTGCGAACCCCGCGCTTTGCCGCGCGGTAACAACTAATACGTGTCCAACGCGAATGCTTCGCTAGCGAAGCTACAGGAGAGGTGTATGCGACGAGTTGCCATGGGTGTGATGCTGCTGTGTGCCGTTGGTTGCAATCAGGTCGACGAAGACACTGGCGGAGCCGGCCAGGCCGCCGAAGCGGGATCCGGTGGCGGCTACGCGACCGGAGGCATGCCTGGGACCGCTGGGGCCGGAGGCTACTCAACGGGCGGAGGCTACGCGACGGGCGGCGCGCCTGCAGGCGGCGAGTGCAGCGGAGGTGACGCCGGGGATCCCGGTTGGGGCGGTTCGGGTGGCTACGGAACAGGCGGAAGCGATCCCGGCTGGGGCGGCTCGGGTGGCTACGGAACAGGCGGAAGCGATCCCGGCTGGGGCGGTTCGGGTGGCTACGGAACAGGCGGAAGCGATCCCGGCTGGGGCGGCTCGGGCGGCTACGGAACAGGCGGTAGTGACCCAGGTTGGGGCGGAGGCTGTGGTGATCCCGGAGGATATGGCGGCTACGCCGGAACCGGCTGCGGTACCGGCGGGAGCGCCGGGGGAGATCCAGGCTGGGGCGGCGGCGCTGGCGTTGGCGGCGCGCCGTGTGATCCTGGAGGATACGGTGGGTACGCCGGGAGCGGCGGTGGCTGCGAGCCAGTTCCGTGTGAGCAAGAGTTCGAGCTTTGCCTTGCCGACGGTGCGCCCCCCGAGGTGTGCGAGCCCTTACTCGACGCCTGCAATCCGCCGGCACCTGCCCCGGTGGATCAGTGTGAAGCGGAACTCAACGACTGCTTGCGCTACGTCCCCGACTCCCCGGATGTCTGCTGGCAGCACTACGACTACTGCATGAGTCAGTGAAGTCGCGGCAGGAGCGGCTGAGCTTCGATGATGCGCACTTCCTGGTCCAGGAAGTACTCCGAGCGCTCGCTTATCTGGGCCTCCGAAAAATAGAGGCGCGCCAAACGGAAGAACAGTCCGTGGTGGCGCGCCTCCGCACGCGTCAGCTCTTCGTAGACGCGCTGGAGCTCTCCGTCAGGCAACGCGTCTCGCACCAGCCCCATGCGCTCACAGCCGCGCGCCTCAACGACCCCTGCCAGCACCAGCATGTCGAGCAACCGCTCCTCGCGCCCCGTGCGCACGAGCCTGCGCAAGGCACCGACGTATTCATCCTGGTAGTCGTTGGCGAAGGTGAGGCCGCGATCGCGCAGGACGCGATACATGATGTGGAAGTGTTCGAGCTCTTCCCGGGAGAAGGCGATCAGCTCGTCGAGCATCTCGTGGCGATCTGGGTAGCGCACCACGAAGCTCATGCCGAGCGCCGACGCCTTTCGCTCGCAGGCCGCGTGATCCACGAGGAAACTATTCAGGTCCCCCAGGACCGTGCTGAGCCACTCAGGGCGCGAGGCCCGACGCAGGTCGAACAACTAGCTTGCCTCAGGGGGATGCACGCACAGCACGCTCTCCTCCGAGGGCACGCCGAGGCGCAGGGGAAATCCGTAGTGACCCGTGCCGCGGTGCACGTACAGACGGTCCAGTCCTCGTGCCCATAGACCATGATCCGGCACGCGGCTGAACAGCGTGACCATGGTGTGGGGCAAGCCAAAGCTGAGTAGCCCCACTTGCCCGCCGTGGGTGTGCCCTGACAACACCAAATCCGCGTCACCCGGCGGGAGGTGAATGAAGGCGCCAGGATCGTGGAGCAGCACCACACGCAGCGCGCCGGCGACCCTGGGGTGCGCCTCACACGTCACCTGCATGCGCTCCTTCCGCCCACGAAATGCGAAATCGATACCGAGGATCTGCACCGGCCCGAGCTCGGTCTCCACCACACGCGCTTCGTCGATCAGAAGCTCCACGCCGGCGTGCTGGAGGGCGCGGGCAACCGTGCCTGGCGCCTCGAGATCGTGGTTGCCCCGACAAGCAAAGACCCGCCCCGGCATCGCCAGAAGCGGCTCCAGCGCAGCGGCCAAGAGCCCGGGATCTGCCTGGGACTCCATCGTCAAGAAATCGCCCGTGAGCAGCACCAAATCCGGCTGGCGCGCCACAGCGCGCTCAGCGATGTGCCGCAAGCGCTCCACACTCATGAAAGGGCCGAGGTGAGGATCAGTGATCTGTACGATGCGCAGCGGTCGACTGCCCGGCGCCTTATTTTCCACCCGGATACGTCGTAGTTCGGAGTGCTCGGCGTCTTCCTTGGACACCGCTTCGCCGAAGCGTCCGGCCCGAATGTGCACCTCAGTCTCCCGGGTGCGCAGCGACTGAGCCAAACCGAACATACCGATCAAGTACGGCACCCAGGCTCCGGGCACGCTCCAACCGAGAGCATTGGTGATCGCCCAAGGGAATGTGAACAGCGTGCTCGCCGCGAACCACGACGCCGGCAAACTCACGAGCAAGCGATAGCCGAAGGGCATCAAGCGCGGCCAGATCAGTAGCACCGCCTGCACGAACACCATCGTGTGGAGGTAGACGAACAAATACTGAAGCGCAGGTAGGTCCGGCAGGCGCGAATAGATGGAGATGGCCATCAGGTTGTGAAGGCCAATCACTACCCCACGGAAAATGGCGTAGGGGCGAGAGCGCAGCCACCAAGCGCTGAGCACGACGGCGAACCAACCAACCCACGAGAGCGTGGCGAAGCTGAGTGTCATGGACGAGGCACCCGCAGGCAGCGCGCGGAAGACGCGCGCGGCGACAGGAAGAGCCAGTAGGGGGAGCGCTCCACGCTAAAGCTTCTGGGGCGATTCGGGCGCGATTGCAAGTCCAAGGGGAGACTCAATCGCTGGAAACGTTGGGTTCCGGACGCTCGCTGCTCGCGTCGACGGCAATTTCTCCCCTCATCGCCCGCTCGTCGCCCGCGCCGTGCGGAATGCTAGGCTCTCGGCCGCATGGACTACGTCGGCCGAATTTTCCGTCCGCCCTCTGAAGCACGGAGCCTCCTGCTCCAGGTGAGCGTTGGCTGCAGCCACAACCGCTGTGGCTACTGCGATATGTATCGAGACAAGCGCTTCACCATCAAACCCTGGGAGATCGTCGAGCGCGACATCCAGACGGCAAAGGCGATGGGCCCTCGCTTCGAGAAGCTGTTTCTGTGCGACGGGGACGCACTGATCCTGCCAACGAAACGGCTCCTACAGATCCTGGAAGCGGTGCAGAGAGAGCTGCCCTGGATCGAACGTGTCGGTGTGTACGGCGACACGCGCAGCGTGGGACGCAAGAGCGTCGAAGATCTGACCGCGCTACGGGAGGCGGGCCTTGGCATCGTCTACCACGGCTTCGAGTCGGGCGACGACGAAGTGCTCAAGCTGATCGACAAGGGCGGCACCCGAGCGGATTGCATCGACACCGCAGCCAAGCTCAGGGCGGCAGGCATCGCCCACTCCGTCATGGTCTTGCTCGGGGTTGGGGGTGAGGAGCTCTCGGAACAACACGCAAAGCACACAGCTTCTCTCCTTACGGAAATGGACCCGACCTACGCCGGTGCGCTGACCACCACCTTGGTACCAGGCACGCCGCTCTTCGAGGCCGCCGAGCGAGGGGAGTTCCGCCTGCCAGGCAAGTTCAGGATGCTCCAGGAGCTGCGCACCATCGTCGCCGACAGCAGACTCAGCGCCTGCCGATTCTCATCGAATCACGCGAGCAACTACCTCCCGCTGAGGAGCGAGCTGCCACGAGATCGCGACGAAGTGTTGCGCATCCTCGACGCAGTGATCGCCCGTGGTGACGAACGACTGTTGAAACCTGAAGCACTTCGCGGCCTTTGAGGCGGCGGGGAACTCAGAAAGTAAGCGACGCACCGAACGCCGCGATCGCCAGGACACAAATCCGTTACACAGTCGTCGCAGAGAACGCATGCTGGCTCGATAGGAGCCGAACATGAGCCTCTCTCGCCGCAACTTCCTTAGGTCAACTGGCGCTCTCGGCGCTGCCACCCTCCCCCTCGCGTGCAGCAGCGAGGACACCGCGGAGGAGCAAGACAAGCTCGACCAGTACACCTACGACGGGCCCCTTGGCCCCGAGTCGTTGTTCCAGCACAGCGTCGCGAGCGGGGATCCCCTGACCGACGCGATCATCCTCTGGACTCGCGTTTCCCCAGAGAAATCCGATGAGGCTGTCGAGGTGTGGTGGGAGATCGGTACGGACACCTCGTTCAAGAAGCGTGTCGCCGTCGGCACCGTGACGACCAATGCGGATCGAGACTTCACCGTGAAGGTGGACGTCACTGGGCTGAGCGCCGGCACGACCTACTACTATCGCTTCAAGTCACTCGGGCGCACCTCTCCTGCTGGGCGCACGAAGACGGCCCCGGAAGGTGATGTGAAGAGACTGCGCTTTGGGATCACGAGCTGCTCTTCGATGGCTCACGGCTATTTCCATGTCTATCGAGACCTGGCGCAGGAGCTGGACCTAGACGCCGTGTTGCACCTAGGTGACTACATCTACGAGTACGGCAACGGGGAGTACGGCGACGTGCGCACCTACGAACCGGAGCACGAGATCCTCACGCTCGAGGACTACCGGATGCGCCACTCTCAGTACAAGCGTGACCCCGACCTGCAGGCGATCCACAAGCAGCATGCCTTCATCGCCGTGTGGGACGACCACGAGTCCGCGGACAACTCTTACAAGGACGGCGCCAAGAACCACGACCCGGCCACAGAGGGCGACTGGGCCACGCGCAAGGCGGCGGCGATCAAGGCGTACACCGAGTGGATGCCGATCCGCGGTGGCGAGGACGGGAAGATCTTCCGATCGTTTACGTACGGAAATTTGGCAGATCTGGTTTTCCTCGACACCCGCCTCTGGGGCCGTGACGAAGAGGATGGCAAGCTACTCGGTGAAGCACCGGTCGAAGACCCCGGCCGCAGCCTGCTTGGAGACGACCAGGAGACGTGGCTCGACGATCAGCTGAAGACCAGCCAAGCCACCTGGCGCATCGTCGGGCAACAGGTGATGATGGCGTTCCTCAAGTCTACCGGCGCTCCAAACTCCGAGGGCGGCGGAACGCTGGTAAACCACGACCAGTGGCAAGGCTACCCGGGCTCGCAGCAGCGGTTCATGTCGCTTCTCAGCGACAACCAAATCGACAACGTCGTGGTGCTCACCGGAGATATCCACAGCGGCTGGGGTTGCGACCTCACCCCCGATCCCAACAACACGGACTTCTACGACCCGGCGACTGGCAAAGGCTCCGTTGCAGTCGAGTTCGTGACCTCTGCCGTAACTTCTCCAGGATTTCCCGCTGGAATTGACACGGTGGTCAAGAACGCGCTCGTGGAGAACCCGCACATCAAGTACTCCAACGTCACCCAGCGCGGCTTCTTCATCCTCGACCTGGACAGCGAACGGGTCCAGGCCGCCTGGTACGTGTACGACGACATCGAGACGGCAGACGGTGGAGTGAAAAGCCTGGACGCAGTGCTCGAGAGCAAGAGCGGAACGAACTTCCTCGTCCCCGCCGATGAGCCTGCGGCACCGAAGGCCGCTCCGCCGGCCGCGCCTTGAATCCACGCTGCGCTACACTTCCCGCGCCTGCATCACACCGCATGCCAACCCGCCCCAGAAAATCGCTGGCCGTGCGGCTCACGCTGAAAATGAGCCCACGCCGGCTTGGGGCTTGCGGGTTGACTTGAGTCCTCGCCGAGCGTCGGTGTAAGCCAGCCGTTGCATGGCAGACACAATGCAGGCAGTGGTGGCGGAGAGTTTGTCCGGGGTGAGCGCGCTCAGCCTCAAGGCGCAGCCGATACCAGAGCCCAAGCCTGGCCAAGTCTTGGTGAAGGTGAAGGCGGCGGGCATCAACTACGCCGATGTGATGCAGGCGCGCGGGCTCTACGCGGGCGGACCGAAGCCCCCCTACATCGCGGGCGTCGAGGCCGCTGGTGAGGTGGTTCAAACGACGGAAGGCTGCGGCCTGAACGTCGGAGACCGCGTGATGGGCTACGGTGTGTCGGCTTTCGCGGAGTACATCGCGTGGCCCGCGGGAAACCTGTTGCCGCTGCCTGAAGGCTGGACGATGGAACAAGGCGCGGCGTTTCCTGTGCAGTGGCTCACCGCCTACGGCTGCCTACGCACGGTCGGGCGACTCCAAGAAGGCGAATCGGTGTTGATCCACGCGGCGGCGGGCGGCGTAGGCTTGGCCGCTACGAAACTCGCGAAGCACCTCGGTGCGAAGGTTTTTGCCACCGCTTCCAATCAGGAAAAGCTGGAGCTTGCAAAGGCCCATGGGGCGGACGAGCTGATCAATTATGCCACGCAGGATTTCGTCGCAGAGATCAAGGCGCGCACTGAAGGGGCCGGTGTCGACCTGGTGTTGGAGATGGTGGGCGGAGAGGTCTTTGAGCGAAATTTCCGCGCGGTTAAGCCCTATGGGCGTATCGTGGTCTTCGGCTCCGCGACGGCCAAGCAAGCGGTGATCGACAACACCACGCTGATCTTCAAGCCTGTCGAGGTCATCGGCTATCACTTGGCGGTGATGGCGCAGAAGCGCCCCGACTTGATGATGCCGTGTCTCGGCGAGGTCATGCAGCTGGTGCACAAGGGCATCATCAGTCCAGATGCACCCAGCTCGTTTCCTTTGCGCGACGCGGTGCGTGCATTGAGTGACCTGGAGGAGCGCAAGACGACAGGAAAGCTGGTCCTCATCCCATGATGGCGCGTGATCGCGAAGTGTCTCGTGCGACTGGGGCAGCTGCGCTGCTCCTCACCCTCGCCCTCACACCGAGCGCGTGCGGCGGCAACGCGACCGAGCCTGCCCAGTCACCTTCCGAAGCCGCGAGCGCGACCGCTGCAAGCAGTACATCGCCTGGACCCGCTCACGCTGGGCATGCTGAGCCTGGACACCACGGCCATCACGCCGGCGGTGGGGGACACCCTGGACACCACTCGACGACGGCGAACCATCGCTTCGAGGATCCCGAACGCTGGGCGAAGGTCTTCGACGACCCGGAGCGCGATGAGTGGCAGAAGCCTGACGCGGTACTCGACTTCCTGAAGCTGCCCGAAAACGCGCTGGTCGCGGACCTGGGCGCGGGAACAGGCTACTTCTCCGTGCGGCTCGCCAAGCGTGTGCCGAAGGGCAAAGTATTCGCGGTCGACATCGAGGACAAGTTGCTAAAGCACCTGGCAAGCCGCGCGGAAAAGGCGAAGCTCGGCAACGTGATCACGGTGCTCGCAGCGCAGGACGACCCGAAGCTCCCCCCAAACCTCGACTTGGTGCTCGTCGTGGACACCTATCACCACATCTCTGAGCGTGTGCCCTATTTCGAAGGCGTCGCGAAGAAGCTGTCCGCGAAGGGGCGCGTCGTCATTGTCGACTTCAAGCTCGGTGATTTGCCCGTGGGTCCGCCGGACAAGCACAAGATCTCACAAGACCAAACGCACACCGAGATGGAGGCCGCGGGCTTTCAGCTCTGCGACGAGCTGAAAACCCTGCCCTACCAGTACGTCTTGAGCTTCGGTCCCCACTGCTAGACCGGAGCTCGTGCTCACAGCCGCGGCGGCGGCTGCGTCGAGGCGGCTCTACTGTGTCGTGGCGGCTCTACTGCGCCGCGATAGCGCTCGCTTCGAGCGCGGCGCTGCGTCGCTCCACGTAGAAAACGCCTAGCCCGTTCCACCAGCCAGCCTCCGTGTGGTCGCCCTCGAGCTCGCGCTCCCAGAGCACGTCCAGCGTGCCAGCGCGTAGCGCCTCCCGCGTCGCCCCGCGGATCACCGGGTCGTTCCAGTCGTCCACCAAGACTACCGAACGCGCGGCGAGCAGAGGCTCAACCGACGCGATGCCGTGATAGGTCCCCGCAAAGGAGTGGTCACCGTCGTAGAAGTACACGCCGATGGGCGGCGGAATTCGCTGCTCCCTGAAGAGCCGTGCGCTGGTCGTGTGGTGGAAGACAATGCGCGCGCTCCGCTCCTGATAGCGCTCGATATTTCGATAGAGCGCCTGCTTGGCGAGGCAGCCAAGCCCGGTGAACCGACCTACCAAGCGAAATTTGTCGCAGGCGAAACAGGTGCGCCCTGGATTGTCGATCGCAGCGGACATCAAGGTGCGCCCTTTCCAGGTTCCAACCTCGAGGTAGTGCTCCTCAGGGGCCATGTTGCGCACGAGATCGTTCAGGAAGCGACACACCCGAGCGCTCGAAAGGCCTTCGATGTCTACCAGCGCCTCCGCGGCCGCATAGTCCCGGTGCTGTTCGAGCAGTTTGGCAGCGATGTTCTCTTGCATGGTTGTCTCCCGCTCGCGTTCGAGCACGCGCAGGCGCACGGCTTCTCGGCGAGTCTTTAGGTCAAGCGCATGACGCGGAGCGCGCGAGCCACTCCGAGTTCATATCCTCAAGGATACGTTGTTCGGCCCACATGGCCTGCCGGTGCTATCGCAAGCGGCGTGCCACGCAGCGCAGCGCTAGTGCCCGTGGCCGAAGGCAAGAGAGCGGATGCGAAAGATCGCGATGATTCAGCGAAACCGCCTTCGCACACCGGGAGCCACAAGATTGGTGCGCGCCGTGTTCCGCGCTCTGGGGCACCGTGGCCAGGCCATGGCCGTGCGACGCAGGCACACGTTGGTGTCTGAGAATCACACCAATCGCAGTTCCGCACGGTATAAACGCGAGCTATCGCGTTGCCGCGGGCCCCCGCATCAATCGCCGAATACGTGTACGATCAGCTGGCGCGTGTGGGGGCGATCCCGGTGCTCCCACAAGTAGATCGCCTGCCAAGTACCCAGCCCGAGGCGCCCGTTGACGAGCGGAACGCTCTCGCTGGTCTTGGTGATCGCGCCCCGCACATGCGCAGGCATGTCATCGGGCCCTTCGTCGTCATGCTCCCAGCTTCGAGCCCTCGGGACCTGCTCAGCCATCCAGCGCTCGAGGTCCCGCAAGACGGCGGGATCCGCGTTCTCCTGGATCACCAGGCTCGCCGAAGTATGGCGAACGAAGACCGTGCACAGCCCCATGGACACCCCTGAAGCTTGGGCCACCTGTGCGACCTGTGGGGTAATGTCCCGAAATCCCACGCCGTTGGTGGAAATCTCGATGATTTGCTGGTGCGTCTTCACGGCGATACGTATGCGATGATTCGCTGCCGAGCGAAAGCTCGGACTTTCTGATGCCGTCTCCTGCCCAAACCACGTTGAATCGAGCCCGCGAGCAAGCGCTGGGTCGCGTAGACCGTTTTTTCTCGGCAGGACGTCTGCGGCGTTGGGCGCGCTCACTCTACCTAGCCATGCTCGAGCACCACGCCGGGCGCGTGGCAGGAGCGATGGCGTTCGACCTCTTCTTGGCGATGATCCCGCTGCTGGCGCTCGCCGGTTGGGCCCTGGGCCTGCTGGTGAGGCGCCGACCGGAGGCGCTCGAGAGCGCGACGCTGCTCCTTGAGTGGACCCCTACGGATGTCCAGAGCGTGCTCAGCCAGCAGCTCGGGCGCTACGCAGAGAGTGCGGCGGTCGCCCCCCTCGCCTCCCTTGGCGCACTCTGGCTAACCAGCGGTGCTTTCCACACGGTAATGAACGTATTCGAGGGAGCGCTGAAAGCAGAGAAGCGCCCGTGGTGGACCAAGCGCCTACTAAGCCTGGGCTGCGCTGCGGTCGTCGTGGCGGCAGTGCCCCTGATCGCTTGGCTGGCGGTTGCCATCGCGGGTGGACCCGTTGCGATCCTGCATGCGACGCTGGAGAACGAAACGGCAGATCTCGAGCTGGCCCGTGCGGTGGTCAGCTTGGTAACCTTCGTTGGGATGACCGCGTTCACGGCGGCCTTTTTCCGCGTGGCAGTCAAGCGTCCGGGCGTGAGGCGCCGCGTGTGGCCCGGAGCGGCCACGACGGTGTGCCTTGGAGCGCTCGCATCTTGGGGCTTCGCTGCGTATGTGAAGGAGCTCTCACGCTTCACGTTGTTCTACGGCAGCTTGGCGACAGTTGCGGTGCTCATGCTGTGGCTTTGGCTGTGCTGCGCTGCGCTGCTGCTCGGTGGCGAGGTCAACGCGCAGCTCGAGGGAGTTCGCGGGCCGAGTCTCGCGCCGACACCGCCAAGCCCCCACTCGGAGCCGGACGAGCCAGAGGCCGGATGACTCACTGCCCGGAGTCGACGTCGGACGACACGCACACCCCGTAGCCTTCGGGGAAGTTCGCGGGCGCCTGACAACGCCCGGTGCCGCACTCGGAGTTGGCAGCGCCTAGCTTGCAGATGCGCACGCAGCGACCGCTGGCTTGGGAGCAGATGTGGCCCGCTGCACACGGGCACTCCTGCCCGGCGGTGCCAGCACCTGGGGGGACGCACGAGGTCGTGCCGTCAGCCCTCACGACGGTGCAAGCCGTGCCCTCTTTGCAGACGCAGCCCGCGTTCGGATCCGTGTTGTCGCACGGATACGGCTCTCCCAAGCTGCAGTTGTCTGCGGGCGCGCAAACCGGCACGCTGAGCTGTCCGTTTTCGGCGCTTGCGTCATCTCGGAGCGGACGTTCGGCACAGAAGCTGTTTTCTGCGCAGCTGGTCTCGGAGTCACAACAGAACGGACGGCAACGACCGAGGTTTTCCTCACCCACGCACCCGAGCCCGGGCATGCAGTCCCCAGAGGAGGTGCACGGCTCGCCGGTGTCTTTGGCGCCAGCTAGCTCACATCGCCGCACCAGGTTCGACGCGCCTTCCCTGCGGATATGACAGGCGAACACCGGTGTTTCGCCTGGGGGGATCCCCTTCATCGAGGAGCCGGCGCCTTGGCCTGCGGCTCCGCCGGCCCCCGCCGCGCCTCCCGTTAGACTAGAGCCAGCTTCCCCGCCACCAGCGCTGCCGCCAGTTCCGCCTGCGCCAGCTGTCGTGCCCGCGCCTCCGCCGCCTCCAGTACCACCTTGAGCTGCCCCACCGGAGCCAGCGCTCGGCATGTAGTCCTTACACGAGAGCGCGTCGTCCGGTTGGCACTCGCCCACACCACACGCTTCCACCGGGCCGGTCCCACCGCTACCAGCGGCGTCCACCAGCGGCACGTCGAGGGAAGATCCATCTCCCGGGTCCCCGCCGCAACCGACGCAGCCCGCGCTGCCACCGAAGCCGCCATTGGACGAGCCTGAATCCGAAGCCTCGGAGGTCGAGCAGCTCGCGCCAAGGGCGATCGCGAACAGCCCAAGCGCGAACGCACCACTGCTGAGGCGGCCGAGCCATTGAGGATGGGTGCCGAGCTGAGAGGCAAAGCGAGTCATATCCAAGCGCCGGCCATCAAGCCGGGTCTCCTCAGATATACAGCACAGCACGTGCCAAGGCGAACTCAGTGCGGGAGAAACCTCTGGCTTCTCGCGGGAGCGAGGGACGGCTCTGGCAACCGTGTCATGGTTCAGTGGGCCAACCTACAGGCGATGGTTGGCCCACACGAGGAACTACTTGAGTGCGACGTTCATGACGACGGTGTTAGCGGCGCTGTCGTAAACGCGGACACTCATCATCACCGGCCCCTTGCCTGCGAACGGAGTCACGTCGGCGTCGAACTCTTCCTTCGCTTCATCGTAAATTCCGTCCTTGGGGTCGAATGGGAACCATTCGTTGCTTCCAGCCACGGAAATTTCGATGCGCTGGATTGGACCAACACCGTCCACAGCCGTGCCCGTGATGTGGCGACCGTTGGAGGCCAGGCCTTTGATGGCGGGGGGGGTGTTGTCGACGATGATGACGTTGCTCTCGAGGCGGTGGCGCTTGACGCGTGAAGGAGTGTTGCTGGGCGCATCGGACGCCGTCACTCGCACACGGTACTTGCCCTCAGGCAGATCGCCCGTCTCCCATGCGTAGTTTGGGGACGTGACCTTCTCGTTGGGCTTTTCCAGGGGGTAATACGTCGTGGTGCCGACGAGCCGGTACTCGAGATGGTAGTCGAGGATGTCGTTGTCGGGATTGTCGACTCGCCAAGTCAGGTTGACCTTGGTGCTGGGCTTTTCGTTCACGGGACCGCCGGAAGACTGCATCCCCGGGTTCGTGTTGCTCTTCACCTTGACGTCGATATTGGTAACGACAGCCTTCAAGTTGTCCGTGATGAATGGGAGCGTCACCTCGGTGAGCTCGGCCTTCGGGTCCTTCGACCAGCGGGCGCGCACCTGAATGAAGCGACCCGCAGGGCTCTTCACTTCACCAGGCTGGGTGATGCCGCCGCTCCACGCGCTCCAGGAGTCGTCGGGCTCCTTCGTGTTACCGGTGCGGGTGCTGAATTCGAGGAGGCCGTCGGCCTCCCACGTCATGCGCCCAAACGTCGCGCGCAGATTGGCGTCTAGGACCTTGCTGGTCCACACCGCGTCGGGACCACCCACGCCACGCACCGGATGCACCACGACGGGGTCGCTCGCGATGACGTACTTGTCCTTGCCGTTCATCACGAGCGACGCGACCTGGCGCTCCTCTACGTCTCCCACGAGTACGGAGTTGTGGGCGTCATCTACGGTGTAGATCCTGCCCTCGGCTCCGGTCCCCACATAGGGTTTGCCATCGTCGCCCATCGTCAGCGTGACGAAGTGTTCTGACGAGTCTTCGTAGAGCTTCTCAGGCGCGCCTTCCTTGTCGAAAACGTAGAGCATGCCCTTGCCGCGAGTCGTGGGCGGCGAAGGAACCGGGCCCTGAAGGTTCAGGCCAGATGAGTACGACGCGTAGCTGCCGGCGGAAATTTCGTTGGCGATCGCGTAGACCAAACCGCCAGCTCCGAACGCGATTCCTCGCACCTCGGTAGCGGCGAAGTCGTAGATGACCTTGGGCGCTTTGTTACCGCCCTCGACCTGGTAGAGCTTCCCCTTCTCTCCACCGCCGACGTAGACCTTTCCGTCGGGAGACACCGCGACGCTCATCAGGTGCTTTTCGTCGGAGCTCATGAAGACCTGAGCCTGACCCTGCTGGGAGATCCGATAGACCTTCCCCTCCGGGCCGGTCGCCGCGTACACGACCCGAGCCTTCTCGTCGTAGGCCAGCGCCCAGATGTGCTTGGCGTTTGGCAGCTTTGCGAGGGTGGTGAGCTTGCCCTTCTCCCACTTCTTTACCTCGCCACCAGGGAGCGTCCCGAGAATGACGGCGCCGCCCCAAGCTTCGACCATCGAGGTGATGGCGAGCGTCTTGGTCTCCGCCAACACGCTGGTCTTGGCGCCCTTGAGAGCGATCAGCTTGCCCTCATTGCCGGTGCCGAGCAGCAGCGTGCCGTCCTTCAAGAGCAGCGAACTCCAGACGGTGTCCGCCCCTTCGATCCCGACCTTGCCGAGGTTCAGGCCCGCGCGCACGCGCCCAGCGGAGTCGATGGCGACGCCCTTCAGGTCACCACCTTCGAAATCAGCCTTGGTGCCGAGATCGAAGGTGCGAGTACCCACCGCGGAAGCGGTGGAGGGAAACAGCGCCGAAAGCAGCAGACCAGAAACCACCAACCCGGAGGCGTAGGTGAAACGTGAAGCGAGGCGTAGTTTTGACATGTGCATTTCTAGACGAGCGAGTAGTCGAGCCAGTTTGCGGAGGCGCGTGGGCCCCAGTGAAAATCGATTTGGTGAGGGAAGTTAGCGGATGACGGGACGGACCTTCACGTCGACCCGATCGCCGCCCACCATGAACAGAGGCAGCGGCACCACTTGGCGCACCATCGGAGAGAAGGAGCTCGGGGCGATGCTGGACTGAGTCGGACGAATCATGTCCATCGCGCCCGGAGGGAGATCCTCGGCGATCATCCCCTTGTACGCGACACCGCCGGTTTTCGCGCTGTAGCTCACGATGAGCGACTTCGGGGGGTAGATCGGATCTTCGAAGTTCTTGATCAACTCCCCCAGATTGTTCGGCGGAGCCTTGGTCTTGTAGTGGGTGTAGCCGGGAGACAGGCTGAGGCTGACGGTTTGGCCCGCCAGATCCTTCGGCAGCGGCACCTTGATCACCCGGGTGATCTCCTTGCCAGCCCAGGGCATCAACGTCAGCCGAATCCGCGCGGACTGTCCCGCGTCCACCTCGGGATCCAGCAGCTCTGTGCCCTTCAGCATGTAGATCTCGCGGGCAAAACGGAATTCGATCTCCATCGTCACGCCCTCGATGAAGGCGTACTCCCACGGGTTGTTCATCACAGCCCCGATCGCGCGGACCAAGTTGGAGCCGATGAAGTCCCGAGGAGACGGTGAGCCACCGACGGAGACACCGAAATCCTCCAGTTCGATTTCGCCGTAACCCTTGATCTTGAGCTTGCTGGTCGCGTTCCAGCTGATGTCCTGGTTCTCCGCAGCGACCGCTTGCATCGCAGAGCCGAGGGCGACTGCAACGAAGGAAGGCGTCATGAACTTTTCATGCGCCACTTCGAAGTCCCACTTGCTGAAGGGATTGCCCGGCACACCCTTGATCTTCAGGCTGACGGGGAAGGTTGGCGCCTTGAGCGTCTGATCGACGACGATCGACGCTTGGCGGTCGTTAACCAGGGTGCCCATGGGGCGTACCGACTCGCCGATCTTGAACGAGCGCGACACGCTCGCCATGAAGTGGAGGACGCGACCAATCGTCGTCGGTAGGGCGGTGTTACCCGACATCATCATCGGGTGACCGAAGGCGACCAACTTATCGCCCTCCACGCGGGTTACGGTGCCGAGGCCCATACCGCTCATATCCCCGCGGATTAGCTCGACGCCCACGGCGCCACCGTCTTCGAAGCGAGTGGGCGCGCCAGGCGCCACGCCGGAGCTTCCGCCGGCCTGCAGTGGCTCGAGGCCCAACGGCGCGAAAAGCTCGCGGGCGACTTCGATCGCGCCTGTCGTCATTCCGCCGATCATGATCGGCGTGGTAACCGGACGCACACCGGTGGTTTCGCTTGGCGCCTTGGCGGCCTTCGCCTTGCCGATTTGCTCGGCGTGCTTCGTCAGATCGTAGTCTTGAATCTTTCCGGCGAAGCGCTGCTGCGATCCGGTTTTCTTCAGCGCTTGCTTGGCCTTTCCACTGGGCGCCTTCGGCAGCGCATGCAACGGCCAACCATCGATCTGCTTGGGCAGCGGTCGCACCAAGTCATCAAGCATCAAGCCGATCGGCGTGACTCCTGCGACGGGTTCGCGCCCGAAGGTCCACCCGTAGGCGTAGGCGCCGATCATCTTGTTGTTGATGTAGATCGGGCTGCCGCTCATGCCCGCAACGACCTTGGCAACTTCGAGTCGTGGGTGCTTGGTCTTGATCAGGATCAACTCCTGACGCGGCTGGAAGTTCTTGAGAACGTCGATGACCTCGACCTCGAACTTCTCCGGCTTGGTGCCTTTGAACACCGTGAGGCCGTAGCCCTTCATTCCAGGCTTGATGTCCTTGACCGGCATCACATCCGGCCGCGACGTGAGGCCATCTGCCTTGGCTGATCGAAGACCGATGGGAAGTGGAGCCAGCAGGCCAATGACGGCCGCAGCCGCAATGAATGTAGTCGCCCTCAAAGTGGGCTGAGCATACCACCAGGCTCGCCAGGGCAACTGGAAAGCGCACCCAGCCCTCGAACCGGAAGATCCAAGCACCAGGCCACTCTCGGTCAGGCTTGGGTCTCGCCAGAAAGTTCCCATAATCTGCGCAGCAGGGGGCGGTGGTAGTTCGACGGTGCTCGACTCTAGAGGCTGTCCTGAGCTACTGCGATGACCTC
The DNA here is from genome assembly GCA_020633205.1 of Polyangiaceae bacterium. Lineage (NCBI taxonomy): Bacteria > Pseudomonadati > Myxococcota > Polyangiales > Polyangiaceae > Polyangiaceae bacterium. The sequence goes on along the minus strand of JACKEB010000013.1, from coordinate 205,876 downwards.
GCCGACTTGCCCGGCGACCCGCTCTCGGAAGGCTGTTGCTGTCGTCGCTGCCTCCTGCGTGCCCCTCGAGGAATCATGGATTGGCTGATCGTGATCACGCTTGCTGCCTCGTTCGGCGCGCTGGTCACCAGTCATTTGACCCTGTGCGTGGGATTGGCGCGGCGCGAGGGATTATGGCGAGGAGCTCTAGCGTTGCTGGTTCCGCCGCTCGCCCTGGTCTGGGGGCTCACCCATCGGCTCCGTCTCCGGAGCGCCGTGTGGCTCACCTCTGCGGTGCTCTACATCGTGGCTCTGATCGCAGCCAACTCGGGGATCTAGCGTCGGCTCGAACGCGATCGAGTGTCGCCCTGCGCGATCCGAATCACTTGCGCACAGGCGCTTCTTTGGTCAGCGGGCGCATGCGCTGAAAGCCTTCAAGCACCCACCGATCGCGCAAACGTTTGGCGAGCGCTTCGTCGTCGCGCCACGGGATGCCCACGGCGTAGATCAGACACGCATCGGGATACACATCGGGGTAAGCCGCAAACGCGCCGGAGAAGAACTTGCGTTCGAGCCCCAAATCCACATAGCCATCGACGGACTTCACCAGCATCGGCTTGCCACGATACTCGCGGCGCTTGGTTCGCAGAGGACTCAAGTCGACGTCGAAGGCTTCGACCTTCGTCCATGCCCAAGCCTCGAAGCGCTTCATGCAACTCCGAGAGTCGGTGCTCTCGCCAGGAGGAACGGGCTGCACGAATACGATCGCCATGACGTGGTGATCGTCTCCGTAGCGAAAGCCGGTGAAGTGCTTCACGCCCCAGAAGCGCACCCGCTTCCAGTGCTCCCAGTCCGGAGTCGGCGCATGGATTTGGTCGTCTTTGTCATTTCTCGACCCCCAGGGCGCCGCGAGCAGTCGCTCCAGCGCGGCGTGGTGTGGGTCATGCGCATCCCCACCAGGTTCAGCAACGCTCACGCTCGTGGGCTCTGGGGGAGCGCCGGGAGGTTGGCGAGCCACACTGCTCCCGCCGCAAGCGACCAGCCCCAGCGCAATCGCAACCCACACAGCGAAGCGCAGTGAGGCTGCAACGAGCGCAGGCTCCGACGTCGAGAGGCGGAAAGCACGCTCCTCGGGCGCACCACGGTCGGCTCGCATCCCGCGCATGCCTGGAATGTAGCACTTGAAGGTCGCGGCCATGGACCGCGGACGGCCACGCGAGCCTCCGGCTGCGCGAGTGACCAACGAAAGCTGAGCGCGCGGCACAACGAGATGGACGGGCCAAAAGCCCGTCACAATCAAATCGCGCGCACATCTCACGCATCCCCCGAGCTCCGAGGGCCATGCTTCTGCGGCGCGACGCTTCTGCGGCGCGAGGCTTCTGCGGCGCGAGGCTTCTGCGGCGCGAGCGTTTTGCGCACCTCACCCGACAAGGGCCTCTCCCGATCGGGGTAGCGGAACTTTCCGAGACCTGCGTACCCTTTGAGGTTGGGGAAACCGGTGACTGAGGAAGCCGGGACGAAAGGACTGCCATGAACATTACCAAGCTCATCAAGCTCACAACCGCGATCAGCGTGTTGTCACTTGCTGGGTGCCCAGGACAAGCCGGGCCTGGGCCCAACCCACCCCCGCCGCCTGATGCTTTCGCAAACGAGAAGTGCGATCCCAATCAGATGAACCGCGCGGAACCGCTGATCGTCGATTGGCGGGGCAACGACCGCTTGAATCTCGAGGCCGCGATGCGCCAAGGCGTCGCAGTCGTCTCTTACAGCTGCAACGCGATCAAGTTGCTACCGAACTGCCGCGTCAAGGGTGACTACGGCTTCATCGGTGTGTCGACGAAGCAAGAGAAGCTCAGCCTCAAGGACCAGTCCGAGATCGTGGCGAACCTGCCGTTGACCGGCATGGCGCTGATCGCGAAGGCGGGCGGCCAACTCAAGCAAGGCTCGGGCATCGACGTGCAGCTGATCATGGTCGGCAAGAAGCGCACGGCCATCAGCGAGGTCGAAAAGGTGAACCTCGAGGGTGAGTGCGACGGCGCGACCCACTTCGTGCAGGGCGCGACGGTCGGTGCATTCATCGTCAGCACCGACTCTCAGGCGCTCGGCAGCGTGATGGCAGAGGTGATGGGGGGCGGCGGAAGCGCTTCCAGCGCGAAGTCCAAGCAGAGCCAGGTCGTCGACGGCCATCCCGACGAGTGCGACAAGGCGAACCCCGACTCGGATCATCCGCCCTCCCAGTGTCAGTCTGCGATGCGCCTCGATCTCGTGAAGATCTCCGGCATCGGTGAAGACGCCGCGAAGCCGAAGGAGGATGGCGATCTCGGTGAAAGCAAGACCCACGGTAAAGACGTCGCGACCTGTCCGCCAGGCCTCGTGCCAAGCGGTGGCAAGTGCACTAAGAAGTCGAGCAAGGTCTCGAACTACGAGTGCAGCGGCAAAGACGAAGCCGAGTGTGCGACCCAGTGCGGGCAGGGCAACTTCGCGAGCTGCCGCTTGCAGGGCCTCTTGCAGGAGGACGGCGGGCGCTACACCGACGCGACCAAGAGCTACCTCGTAGCGTGCAAGGGCGGCGACGCGATCGCTTGCTCGAACGCGGGCTACATGTATCGCGCTGGCCGCGGCGTGCCAAAGGCAGACGACACCGCGGCAAAGCTGATGGCCCTGGGTTGCGAGTCGGGTGACGCCCGTGGATGCACCGACCTCGGGTACTACTACGAGAAGGGGATTGGCGTTGCTGCGAGCGACACCGAAGCAGCGAAGCTCTACAAGCGCGGCTGCCTCGGCGGCAACCAGACTGGCTGCGCCAACTACGCCTACATGCTCAACACCGGCACCGGCGTTGAGAAGGACCACACCCAAGCCGCCGTGTATCGCCGACGTGCGTGCCTCGCTGGCAATGCCCGCTCGTGTAGCGACCTCGGCTACCAATATGACCGTGGTGAGGGTGTACCGAAGGACCTAACCAAGGCTCAAGCGCTCTACGTGCAAGCCTGTGATGGAGACAACGGCGTTGGCTGCACCAACGCGGGCATCACCTTCGAGGAAGGCGAACGCGCGGACATCTCGCGCGCGGCGACCTACTACCAGAAGGGATGCAAGCTGGAGTCCGGAACCGCCTGTCGTCTACTGGGCGGCCTGTACCAAACGGGTCGCGGCGTGGCGAAGAGCTCGGATCTGGCCCGCGCCTCCTTCAAGAAGGCGTGCGATCTCGGTGACTCTGAAGGTTGCAAGCTAGAGAAGACGGTAGCCACCGCCACCGCCAAGGCCGTTGCGCCGTTCAAGTCTGGAACCCGAGTGCGCGCCACCCGCAGCTACGACGGAAAGATCGTCGCGGGCATGACCGGCACCTATTACGGAACCAACGGTGCGGAACCGCCAGCCTTCGTGATCTGGGACAAGCAAATCGGCTCAAGCCCCACCTACTACATGGACGAAGGCGCGCCCGCGGGCAAGGACGCCTACGCCTACTGGGTGCCCTGGGACGTGCTCGAACGCGCGATGGCCCCAGGCATGCGCGTGCGAGCTGCGCGGGACTACGACGGCAAGATCACCAAGGGCATGCTCGGCACCTACTACGGGACCAACGGCGGAAACCCGCCAGCGTTCGTGCTGTGGGACAAGCGCATCGGCGCGAACCCCGTCTACTACTCCGACGAGGGCGCTCCCCCAGGCAAATCGGACCACGCCTACTGGGTGCCTTGGAACACGATCGAAGAAGTGCTCAAGCCTGGCACCCGCGTCGTCGCGCTCAAGAGCTACGACGGCAAGATCACCAAGGGCATGGAAGGCGTGTACTGGGGAACCAATGGTAAGAATCCACCGGCCTTCGTTGTGTGGGACAAGACCATCGGCACGAACCCCGTCTACTACTCGGATGAGGGAGCTCCGCCCGGAAAGAGCGCGAACGCCTACTGGGTGCCTTGGGACGTCATCGACGAGGCCTTGTCGAGCGGCGTGCGCGTGATCGCGACCAAGAACTACGACAGCAAGATCAAGCGCGGCATGATGGGTACCTACTACGGCACCAACGGCAAGAGTCCGCCCGCCTTCGTGCTCTGGGACGACTTCATCGGCTCGAGTCCGAACTACTACACCGGCGGTGGCGCGCCCCCGGGGCGTGACGGATACGCCTACTGGGTCGAGTGGGACGTGATCAAGCAAGCGTTCCTCCCCGGCCGCAAGGTGAAGGCCGTGCGGAGCTACGACGGCAAGATCAACACCGGCGACATGGGCGTGTACTGGGGCACGAACGGCGGAAACCCGCCGGCCTTCGTGCTCTGGACGAAGACCGTTGGCGCAAACCCCGTGTACTACACCGACGAAGGCGCACCCCGCGGAAAGAACAAGAACGCCTACTGGGTGCCCTGGAACGTGATCCAACCGCTCAACTACTGAGCAACGAGATCACCCACACGAAGACGGCGGGCCGCATCACGCGCCCGCCGTTTTTACGTTTGTCCTCTCCCCCAACAAGTAAATTCCGCAAAGAATTAAACGGAGCCTGCAGGCTGAGGCGGTGCGCTAGGCTCCGAGCGAGCTCTGCTGTTTTTGGGGGTGAGGAACGGCGCAGCCCGCCGCGTCGCAACGTCCAGTCCACTTCAGACGGTTCTTCGCGAAGCGTTCATACGCAAAGTCGAGGCCGTGACTCAGACCCGGCAGCCGCGTCAACGCGACGAGCGGAGAGAGCCCGACCGCTGAGTAGAGTCGCCTGAAGACCTCCACGCCGGTGATCCACTCGCCGTTTGGCAGGCGCCCGTGGATCTTGTCCATCAAGGTCAGGTAGTCGGTGCCGAGCGCCGCGGCGTCAAACTCCGGCGCGGCGATGTCAGTGAAGCGGATGCGCTGACGCCGGTCGAGCTTCTGCAACATGCGGATCTCGCGCACGCACAACGGACACTCCCCATCGAAGAACACCTCGACCTGGTACTCGCTCATATGCGAGCTGTGAGACCACCAAGGCGCGATGTAAAGATCCAGCCATGAGCGCTGACGAAGTTCTGCAAACTCCGCGGCTCTCGTTGAATCAGGCCAGCACTGCTGACGCGGCCTTCATTCTCGAGCTGATGAATGAGCCGGGCTGGCTGGAGCACATCGGCAACCGCAACGTCCACAGCCTGGCGGACGCCGAGAGGTACATCCGGACACGCCTCACCGAAAGCTACGACACACACGGTTTTGGGCTCTGGGTGATGCGTAAGCGCGAGTGCGGCCGTGCCATCGGACTGTGCGGCCTAGTCCGTCGCGGGTTCCTGCGCGGGATCGATCTGGGCTTCGCGCTCTTCGAGCGTGAGCAAGGCCAAGGCCTCGCCTACGAAGCCGCGACCAGCTGCGTGACGTTTGCCCGTGAGCGCCTGGGAGAGCGCGAACTCTTGGCGATCACCGGAGAGAGCAACACGCGGTCCCGCGCTCTGCTGCGCAAGCTGGGCTTCAGTGGTGGCGAACCACTGCGCCTGCCTGACTCGGCTACGACGGTTTTGCTCTATCAGCTCGAGCTTTGAAGGGCTTAGCCGGTGCGGAGCGGCGCCGTCGGAGCGCGCCGCGGTGGAAACGCAGCGCCAACCTGCAAAACGCGCGCTAGACACTTTCGACGGTGTCGGGCACCAAGGACGCATGCAGCCGTCGTTGATCAGCGCCGAGGCCTTCACCGAACTCGTCCGCGAGCACATGCACATGGGAGACGATTTCCGCTTCGGCGTGCTCGAGCTCGAGCGCGGGAGAGCACGCATCGGCCTCGAGCCGTCTGAGCGCTTTCGCCGCCCGGGTGGCACCATCAGCGGGCCCACGTTGTTCACGCTCGCGGATCTCACGCTCTGGGCGGCAGTGCTCTCGGAGATTGGGATCCAGGCCATGGCCGTCACGAGTGACATGACCCTGCACTTTCTTCGCCGGCCGCGCCTGAAGGCGATGGTGTGCGAGGCGCAGATCCTCAAGGTCGGGCGCAAGCTGGTACACGGCGACATCCGGATCTGGCTGGCGGATGAGTCCGACGTGGTGTGTCACGCGACAGGAACCTACGCGCGCCCTGAGACGAAAACAGAAACGCCCTGAGTCCCTCGACTCGGGGCGCTTCGGTCGGTCCTGGCGCGGAGCATTTCCTTACGGAACTATGTGTCCGCGCTCCGGGGCGTTCAGATGGTCACGCTCTTCACGCGGATCTTGTTGATATCGAACACACCGAGGCCCAGCTCACCCGCGGTCTTGATGTACTTCGGCTCGCGCTTGACGTCGGCGAGGGACTTCATGTTGCGCTGCTTGCGCTCGTCGTCAATCACCTTCCAACCGTAGCGGTCCATCGCGACGGGGTCAGTGGCCACATACACCGCACCGTGGGGGATGCGCGTCTTGGGGTCGCGATCCAACGGGCCGCGGTCGTACATGATCTTGAACGCATCCGTGATGTGCAGGCGCACGCGGCTGGTGACGATGGGGTGGTTGTAGAGCATCGCGATCTGCGGACTGGCGAGATGCGCGTGGTGATCGTGGGGGTTGTTCACGTTGCCGTGGGTGATGTTCTTCAAGCAACCGGTGTAGCCGCAGATCCCGTGATCCTTCATCTGCGTCATGTCGATCACGGCGGTCGCCTCGAGCATCTGCGTGGCGTACTTCGTCTTGATGCCCTGGTAGATCATGATCTCCGGCATCTTGTGATCGAGGTTGTTGTGGGTCGCGGTCTTCACGCCGTCGGGCAGGTCGTAGCCCTTCACGCTGACGCGCGTGCCCATCAAGAAGGTCGGGAACTGCTCGTACACCGTGATCTTTTCCGCGGGGACACCGACGCCGATCACGGCTTCGACGACCGGTTTGATCAACTCGAAGTTGACCGCCATCGTGTAGCCCTTCTGGCCAGCGATGCCATTCACCTTGATGGCGACCGTGTCGTCCTTGTGCACGAAGCGCTTCATCGCCTCGACCAGGTTCGGCTTACCCGTGAACTCGGTCATCGCGCGCTCGAGTAGCTGCTTCGCGACGTCCGCCTTGGGCCACAGCTGGTTCGGCTGCATGAAGGAGGCGAAGTCGCCCTTCTTCTCGACCTTGACGATCTTGCCGGGCACCGCCATCGGCTTGAAGCCCTTGGGAGGCTTCGCGGTCAGGCTCTTGGCGACTGCTTCGTCAGAGAGTCCGGTGAGCATCGCGGCGCTGCCGAGCGCCACCGAGCCCTTGATCAGATCCCGGCGACTAACGCTCAGCCCACGGACCTGGTCCGCGGCTTCTCGAACAGACGCTCGTAGCTCTTCGGCGATCGAATCACGCTCACTCATAGTTCCCTCCGATAACGTTAGGGAACTATCACGGCGCTGGGACCCGGGCAAAGTGCCGCTAGCCGGTTCTGGGGCGAACTAGCGCGCCTCTCCCCCGCCCTCGCTGGCCACTTCAGACGCCGCGGTGGGGTCGCTGCAACAGCGAAACGAGACGAAATAGTAGGTGAATTCGGGTTCGTGGCTGGTCGTCACCGGACGACAAGCGTTGCGGACGTGTCCCCACGCCCCACCCTTCAGCGCGGCAAAGACGGCGCGCTGTTTCGGGCGATCTCGGTCCGCCAGGGCCCACTCGTCGAAGTTTCCGGTGAGGTCGTAGACCCCGAAGTCGCTGACGCATTCCTTCATCGCGCCGCTGGGCTTGCTCTGATCGAGGCGCTTCAGCTCCGGTTCGCTGACCGCGGGATCGCTCGAATAAATCTTCTTGAGACTGGGACTGATCCAGCGGTTGTCGATGTTGCATTTCTTGCTGGAGCGTTCCCATCCATAGGGAAACGGCTTTTCTGCTGGGCCTTCGCAGGCGGCGACCCATTCGCTCTCGTAGCAGAGGCGCTTGCCAAGCGCGCCACACGCCCCTGCCGCGTCGTACCAGCTCACCATTACGGGCGGATGGCCGCCTTCCTCATTCGGGTACTCGTAGCGATCGATACAGAAGTCGAGCTTCACCCGCTCCGCCTTGCAGGTGTTCTCACCCTCAGCGAAACGGTGGCAAATCGTGATGTGGTTGCTCCGGTCGTACTCGCTCTTCAAGCACTTGCGCTCCATCTCCGGGCAGTAGTCGTGCTGCACGTGGAGCATGCCGTCAGGGCAAGGCGGCGGAGGGGTAGGCTTCGCCTCCGCGCTGGAAGCCGACGCAGCCGGACTAGTTGTCAGCGGGGCCACGCTACTGGCGAGCGGCTCCACGGGCGACACTGGCGCTGCCTCGGGCGGGCTCTGACTTCCGCACGCGACGCTCAACCCGAGTACGAAGCCGGTCGCGAGGGTGCACTGGATCCCACGAGCCAAGGTCTGACACCGCGGAGCTGCTGACTGGGTGGGCATCGGCACTATCAGGTCGGGGCGTCGCACACTCACCACGCCCCGACCTCGAGTAGCGCACTCTCAACAGGTCTCTCAAGGCTTCGCTCAACCTTTGGGCTTTTTGGCCTTATCCGGCTTGTCTTCCTCCGCAGAGTCCTTCGGCGGAGGGGGTGGATCGACGACGATCAACGGGCTCAGGCGCTTCAAGGTGCGCACACCGATGCCGCGAACGCGCAACAGATCCGTCTTGCGACGGAAGCGCTTGAGCTTTTCCCTGAGCTTCACGATGGTCTCCGCGCGTCGCTTCCCCACCCCTGGCAAGCGCTGAAAGTCCTCGACGCTCGCCGTGTTCAGGATCACCTTGCCGTCGCTTGTTATCCCCGCGGATTTTTCTTTGGGGTGAGGGTGAGCAATGGCAGAGGCTTCGGCCGCCGTCTGGGCGCTGGGCTTCGGCGGTAGCAGCGCGCTCGCTGGTGGCGCGGGCGGAGTACTGGGTACCCAGTCCACACCGAGTTGGGAAGCGAACAGCGCCCCGGAGGATTCCTCCGGGGAGCCGAGGCCAAACACGCCCTTCGCGCGCAAGGTCGACCAAGAGCCGATGAGTGACAGCACGAAGAGCACGAACACAACGCCCACGCCCTTGCTCAAGATCGGAAACCACACGCTCTGCTTGAGGCGGGCCAGAAAGCCTGCCTCTGCTTCTGCGTCCGGTTCCTGAAGGTCGACCCAAGCGTGCGCGGGTGGTCCCCCGAGGACCCATGCAGGGTCCTCGGGGAGGACGGCAGCGGAGCCGACGCGCGTTTCCTCGCGGTTTTGCGGAGGCTCCTGGGGGCGACCTTCGTTACCTCCTTCGCTGGTCTGTGCCATCCCGGTAGCCACCCTCAGGCCAACGCCTGATAGCTGAGGCCACGCGAGTCACCCTCCGCCGGCGTCGCCTCCTTCGGCACGAAGTCGCGGATTTGCATGTCTCCGGACACCGGCATGGCGTCGAGCTTGACGTTGATGGAGCCATCGACGTTGACGAAGGCAACGCCCACGCGATTCCAGTACTTGCGGCCCTTGTTCTCAGTGATGCAGTAAACAATCTTGGTCTTGCTGTTCATGACGTTCTCTCCTAGCTACGCGAGCACCACGCTGTTGCGCGGCGCCGTGCTCGACCGTTAGCGAGCGGCGTGCCAGGAGATTCAGCGCGGAAATGCAGCCAAAAGCCGCTCAGACGTGGCTGGCGGCCAACCAGCGCTGGCGAGTTGCGCCAGCGCAAGCCCTGAGCCGAACACTGGCGCCCTGAGTCAACGGCTGCGTCCAAGCAACCAGCGCAGGACCCTCTCAACCTGCAGCATGCTGCGTGCGAGCGCTCGGATTCTTAGAAGGCTCTAGCCCTGACAGTGCCTTCGGGTACAACGCGAACATGCGTTTGCTTTCTCCCGCACTTCTTCAATCAGGTCTAGTCGCCCTCTCCGTGTTCGCCATCGGGGGCTGTAGCTGCAGCTCGAACGACTCGAGCGGAAGCGGCGGCAGCGCGGGCACCGCCGGGACCGCGGGCTCAGCCGGAGCCGGTGGCAGCAGCGGCGGCGCTGCCGGTTCCGCGGGGATGGGAGGTAGCGCTGGCACGGCAGGTAGCGGAGGCACGCCCCAGTACACGACGGAGCGCTGGGGCGCGCGGCTCTGGGGCAATCCCCTCGCGCTGTCGCGGGTCGATAGGGAGCTGTGGATCGGCACCCGGGGCAACGCGGATCCTAGCGCAGACGAGGCAGCAGATCTCCGCGGCGGCTTGGTGCGCCTCGACCTAGACACGGGTGAGGTTCGAGTCTTCGAGAGCGAACTGCCTCAAGTACCGGATCCCTTCGAGCCGACCCGTCAAACCCCGGTCTCCACCCGGGGCGTGATCGCAGACGGCCAGAAGCGCCTCGTCGCGAGCGAGTCTGGCATCTTGGTGATCGATGGGTCGAACGTGCAGGTGATTGCCGTCGGAGGCGGCGCGACGAGCGCCCGCGTGACCGATCTGGCGCTGGACCGCGGCGGCAACCGGAACACGCTCTGGGCGGGGACGGATCAAGGACTGGTCGAGTACGACGCCGACACAATGCAGCCACGACGCACGCTAGCGGACAGCGAACTTGGCGCAGCATCGGTCGGCGACTTGGCGCTCGATCCAGACTCTGGGGAAATCTACGCAGCCGTGTACGGGGACTCGGACTCCTGGGTCGCGCACGTGGGGAGCAGCGTCGACACCTGGACACCAGGCAGCAACGGGTTGCCCGACGGAACCGTCGGCGACATCGTCTTCGCGGAAGGGCAAGCGTACATCGCGCTGGCTTCGTGGGCAGCAGACGACGGCGGCATCGTGAGCTGGGACGGCACCACAGCGGAGTCGTTCGTGCTGGAAGGCGAGCTCAGCTGGGCGGCGGACGGCACGAGCCGCGCGTTCGGCGCCTGGGAGCTGGACTACGTTCCCGCTTCCAAGACGCTGATCGTCGGCGGTCGGCTGTCTCCGAACGGCGGTGGCGGCTTGGCCTACGTCGACCTCACCGCGCAGAACCCGGCCAGGGGGATTGGCGTCACTCAGGGGCCCGCGGGGCTACCGGGAGATCACGTCGGCGCCCTCGCCTTCGACCCAACGACGGGTCGCACCTTCGTGAGCCTCAGCATGCTGTGCAACGAGAGCAAGCTCGGCGCGATGGGTGTGTTCGGCTTGGCCTTCGACCAGGGCGATATCCACATCGAGCGCCCGCTGCTGAGCGGCGTCCGCGACGTGGTTTCACGCGGAAACGAAGTACTGATGGCGCTCCGCGACGAAAACCCAGGGTACAGCTGCGAGGGTCTGCCGGTGACCCGGGGCGTGCTCCGGCTGCTCAAGAACCGCGGCGGCGAGTACGTCATCGGTCGCTACCAACGCGATGACAGCAGCGGAATCGACTTCAACCCGGCTTGGTTCGCTCCGTCGCTCCTGGCAGATGGTCCTGAGCTAGCTTACACCGGCAACAAAGAAGGCTTGTTCGTCGGCTTTCCGGATTCAACCAACTACAACCAAGCCATCAGCTTCGCGACGTCCCTCTACGTAAATGACCTGCGCTGGGACGGCGACACGCTCTGGCTCTCGGGCAACGCAAGCACGGACAACACGCCCGAAGTCAACGATCGGTCTCCCCGCGGCACTGTCCGCGTCTCGTTCGACACCAACAGCAAGCTGGCGTTCCAGCACTACGCGCGCAGCCAAGGCAACGACTCCGAGACCATCGTCGGCCTCCCGAGCAACGATGTGAGCGCGGTGATACCCGCCGGCAACGGCGACGCTTATGCGCTGTGCGCGGCAGAGCGAGCTTCGGATAGCCGCGACCGTGTCCAAGGTGAGATCTACAATTCTGGGAGCGGCGAGCAGCTCGGCGGCATCGCGAAGATCACCGGTGCTGATGTCAGCGTCGTCGCCGACGCCAAGACGGCACCGGATCCCCGCGCCGGCGTGATCACTGAAGACGGCGTCCTCTACGTCGCTGACGCGCGCGTCGGCCTGATCCGGGTGAGTAACGGCAATGTCGATACGTCACCGTGGCCGAGCGAGGTGCCAACGGGCTCCGTGCCCCAAGCGATGCGCCTCGGCCCAACCGGTGAACGCCTGGTGAGCTTCGACACCGGCCTCTTGATCCTCACGGATTCGCTCGCCTTCTTCTTCGGAGGCAACGCATACACCTGGCGGGGAGCAACCTTGAGCGCCGGTGCCCTGGTCGGTACCGATGAAGGTTTGTTGCTCGTCGGTGCACCTGAGCTGCCGAGCGGCCTTGGCGCGGATCCCGTGCAGAGCGCACTTCCGGCATTCCGAGACTTGGAGAAGCCAAGCACCGGCGGCCAATGCACCGCCTCCGGCCAGAAGTGCGGCGGCACCGGTGACCTACCCTGTTGTCCCGGGCTCACGTGCATCTCCGGCATCGCCGGCTTCACCTGCAACTGAGACCCGCCGAGCGGCGGCGGGTGCATCACTCGCCGTCGCGGCCGCGATCCCACCTTGTGGGAACGCCCACTCGGTCTTCGGCGTTCTGGTTCCCATGCCGACGTCCGCCTTACAGAGGCTAGGCGCCGCGTTCGTCGTGACCGTGTGCACTGCCCTCGGCTTGAACCGCTCCGCCAACGCTTGGGTCTGCTCGCTGTCCTCGCGCTGTGTCGAAGCCCACGTCGAGTGGACCACCGGGCCGCGCTACGTCGCAAACGACCTGCGACCGGACATGCCCACGTTCGATATCGCCAGCCCGGACGACTGCTACCGCCGCGTGGAGCGCCTGTTCGGCCCAAACCAGCTGGATACGGATTACACCTACTACGTTTGGTTCGTGAACCCCGGTCCCGAGGTCAACGCTTGGCACTGTCGCCCGATCGCGGATGACCCGCTGCAGACTTGGCTGGTGCTGCTGTTCTGAGCCGCGCTAGACCGGTTCCGAGTCAGCCCAGAGCACACCGAGCTCCAGCTCGAACACTTCGAACGGCTCTGCTTGCACCTTGGCCGAGTCGCTGTAGGTGCCCAGCAGCGTCCAGTGCTCGCCTTCCAGGCGCAACACTTCCAGCAAGCGGGCCAAAGGATCGACGAGCCAGACGTGACGCACACCTTCCCGCGCATAGATCGGACGCTTTTCCGCGCGGTCTAGTTTGGCGGTCGAAGGGCTCAGCACCTCGCACAGCCAATCAGGGGCCAGGCTGAGATACGGCTCCGCAGGGATCATCGGTAGTCGTTCGCGACGCCAGCCCGCGATGTCGGGCACCAGAATGTCTGAGCCGAGGTGCAGCTCCGGTTCGTCCAGCAGAATCCATCCGCCCGGCCCTCCCTTTCCGCGCTTGAACGGTGGCCCCAACTCTTCGCCAAGGGCCGTGGAGGCTGCCGCGTGGGGCAGCGCTGGACGCGGGCTCAACCTCAAGTCCCCGTTCACGATCTCAGCCACGCGATGTGCCGGAGCGTTCAAGACGTCCTCGTAGGTCGCGCGCTTGCGGACGGGGTCAGCCATCAAGAGAACGATAGCAGCAGGGCCGCCGTGGCACACCTCACAAGTAGCCGAGCTCCAGGGCTCTCAGCACGGCGCGGGTGCGGTCCCGCACGCCGAGCTTCGAGAGGATGCTCGAGGCGTGGTTCTTGGCGGTGCCCTCCGCCATGCCCAAGGCTTCGGCGATTTCACGGTTGCTGGAGCCGGCGGCCATCAGGCGCAGCACCTCCGTTTCCCGGGGCGTCAGCGGATCGGGTAGCTCGCTGGCTTCGAAGCCTTGCTCGAGGCGCTGCAGACCGCGCAGCACACGCTCTGTGACCGCGGGGTTGATCAAGGTGCCTCCGGACGCTACCGCACGGATACCTGAGGTGAGCTGCTCCAGCGTGATGTCTTTGAGCAGGAAGCCTCGGGCGCCGAGGCGGATCCCTTCGAGGGCGACCGCATCGTCATCGAAGGTGGTGAGCAAGATCGCCGCCGGCGCGGGCTGCTTCTGGGCTTTGAGTACGCGAAGCACATCGAGCCCGGTCTTGTGTGGCATGCGCACGTCCAGCAACAGCACGTCCGCCGCCTGATGGGCGATCAACGCGAGCGCCTCGTCGCCGTCACTCGCCTCACCCACCACCTCGAAATCTGGCGTCAGCTCGAGCAGCTGCCGAATGCCTTGGCGCACGAGCGCCTGATCGTCTGCGAGCAGGATGCGGATCTTCACGTGGATCCTCCGGGAACCGAAGCGACCAAGCGAAAGCCGCGCCCTGGTGACGTCTCGAGCTGGATTTCCCCGCCCAAGATCTCGAGGCGCTCCCGGAGGCCGCTCAATCCGGAGCCGGGGCGGAGCTCTGCGGCTCCGCGACCGTCGTCCTTGACCGTCAGCACGGCGGCCTCGTCGACTTCACAGAGGTCCAGTGTCAGGTGCTGGGCGCTCGAGTGGCGCAAGGCGTTCGTCACTGCCTCCTGGGCGCATCGGAACAGCGCATGCGCCGTATCCGAGTCGAGCTGCAGCTCAGGATCCACTCGGATAGTCACCTTCAGTCCACTCGCAGCCTGTGCCAGCGCCTGGAGTGCCGGCTCGAGCTCGACTTGGCGCGTCTCCCGCAGGGCACGCACCGTATCCCTCACCTCCCCGAGCAACTCGCCAGCGATGGCGCGCGCCTTGACCACGGCAGCCTTGGCTTGCTCACCTTCTGCGTTCTTCGCCAGCTCGAGCTGCAAGCTGAGCGCCGTCAAATGGTGTCCCGCGGAGTCGTGGAGCTCCCGGGAGATGCGCAGGCGCTCACGTTCCCGCGCGGATTCAGCGAGCAGCGCTTGAGTGGCGACCAGCTCCGCGTGGGTCGCTGCGAGTTCGCGCCGCGCGTCAGACTCCCGCCGCGCCACATGGCCTGCCCCGAGGGCAAACAACTGAAACCCCGCGTAACCCCCGATGGTCAACCAGTGCCCATCTCCCCCCCAAGCAAACAGTAAGGCGAGCACCAGGGACTGAACGAGCACCCAAAGCGTGGCGGTGCGTAAGCCGAGCACGAACGGAAGCTGACCGCCCACCACCGCGAGGAGGATCCCAGTGAACCCGACGGCGCCTCCGCTCCCGAGAGCGATGCAGCACAGCGCAGCCACGGACTCGAGCCCGAGCAGCGACGCGTCCCAGCGCCCCTTGCCCACGTCGAACACCATCGCGCAGAACGCGACCCCGAACGTAAGGAACGCTATGCACCAGAGCGCGAAGCTCCAGCTCACGTGTTCCGCCAAGCCATGACTCAACGTTGGCACGCCCGCCATCGCCCAGGTCACTAGGCCCGCGGCGAGTAACAAGCGATTCGAGCCCTGCACGCGCCCAGTATATCGACTTGGCGGCCCGACGACCCGTGCCGAAAGTCATGCCCACAATCGACCGCAGACCCTGCCAACCGGCACGCGCGCTCTGCCCGCGACGCACGTACGAATCAGTCATGACACTGCTACTGATTGCGCACATCGTTGGAGGAAGCTTGGGCTTGCTCGGGTTGGTCGCGGCGGGTTTCGCCAAGAAGGGCGGCACCCTGCATCGCCGAGCGGGGCGGGTGTTCAGCTGGGCCATGGGGCTCACGCTCCTCAGCGGAGTCATCGCTTCGCTCAAGCACCTGTTGCAGAGTCAGCCAGAGCTCAATCTGTTCGCCTTGTTGCTGCTCCAAGCGGCCCTGCTCACCGGTGCGGGCCTCGATTTCGGGCGCCTCGCGTTGGTGGCGAAGCAGAAGTCTCGGAGCTTCTCACGACTGCGCAGCCTGACACTACCCAGCCTGTTGGCGCTCGCGAGCGTTGGCCTCGCGAGCGTTTCGCTTCCTCGAGGTAATATTCTGCTAACCAGCTTCGCTGCCCTTGGCCTGGCTTTGTCCGTGGGACAGGTTCGCCACTGGTTCAAGCGGGACCCGGGTCCAAAGGAGTGGTTGGTGGCCCACGTGAGCGGGATGGGTACCGCGGGGATCGGCGCGGTGACGGCATTCGGTGTGGTCAACGCGGCGCGGCTGTTCCCCGGGGTACCGGCCTTGGTGGTTTGGCTCTTGCCAGGTGTCCTCGGAGGGATCTGGATTGGCGTCGTGACCCAGCGACTCAAGCGCGGGAACGTCGCAGCTAGCAGTCGCGTTGCGGATTCAGTGAAGTCGCACGTCGCTCAGCCCAACACTTCGTCCAGGCGCAAACGCAGGGAAGGCTCCGAAAACACCGTGTCCTCGACGACGTAGGCCACGTTGCGCCCAACCTTCTGACGATCACACAGCTGGCGCTCCGAGAGTTCACTGAGGGCGCCCTGGGCGGCGCGGAGTGAAATCGCCAGATCGCGCGCGACATCTCTGGCGCTCGCGCTACCTCGCGCCGCGAGCAACCGCAGCACCCGATCCGCCGTGCGCAAGGACACGCGCGGATCCACCACCAGAAGGTCCCCTTCGAGGGCGAGTCGCAGCCGGCGGCCATCTGCTTCCCCTTCGAGTGCGCGGTCCTCGCGCTCGATCTGCCCCAGCTTGCCCAGACTCGTTCGCGTCCGATGCAGCAACACCTCGAACGTGCCCGCGTGCAGCTCCGCCACGTAGCTGAAGCCGTAGGTGCGCTCGAAGCACTCCGCCTCCCTGAGTCCGTCGGGGCCCGCAAGCGCGAGCACGCTGAGCAACGTCTCGACCCGGCGCTGGCCGTGGGTATCGAGCTGAGGGAGGCCCGCAAACTCCGGCGCGTGGGCCAGTAGCCGTATCCCCACCTTCCCGGGCTTAGCTCGCACGCGAGCGACGCTGCCTCCGGTCTCCAGGAGATCCGAGCGAAAGGCGACACCGTGTAGCTCCTCAGGAACTACATCGACGCGCCCCTCGCGCCAGTCCTTCAGCGCAGCGGAAAGTTCAGAGGCCGCGCTCTGCAAGCAGCCACAGAGCCCAGCCACGTCGTTCGCAAACGGCAGCGGCAAGCGCTCGCGTTGGTCGCCGAGCATTGCCAGCACGCCGGGCTCCACCGGTTGCTCTCCGAGCACCTGTTTCAACATAGCAACACTTGAAGCAGATTCGCTCGCCTCCAGCTGCTCGCCACCTGCCAGCGCCCACTCCCAGTCCAACCAGGTGCGCCAGGGCGCTGGCACCACGTCCTGCAGTGCGCGTGCGATGCGCAAGCTCAGGTGCGGTTGTCGCGCGAAGCGTCGAGCGCGCGCCAACACCAAGTGCGCCAGGAACTCCGGTTGCGGCAGCGACTCGACCCGCGCCATCAACGACGCGCGGCGCGCCAGTTCGAGGGCGCGAGGTGTGTCGCCAGCGGCTAAGGCCACCAGAGCCGCCAGCGCACGACTCTCCACCATGAGCTCCGGCATCGCGCTCGCGCTTGCCGCTCGGAACACCAACTCGGCGCTCGCCGACCCGGCTTGGTCGTCGCCCCGCATCAAAGCACTCCAGCCCCCGCAAAGCTGACCGTACAGCCGCGTTTCCTCCGCGCTTGCGTCACTGAGCTCGAGCCCTAGATCGGACAAGGCAACGACCTGATCTCGATCAAACGCGAGGAACGCAGCGCGTTGCCCTGCGAAGCAAGCCCGAGCGCAAGCCCGTTGCTCCTCCGGCTCCACACCTTGGGCGATCTCGCGCAGCGCCGCGGCGCTCGGCAAATGCCCAAGGCGAGGCGAAAACAGCGCAAGCTCCGCGAGTAGCCAGGCGCGCCAGGGCGCGAGACTGGCTCCAGCGCGCTCCAACATCGCGAGCGTTGTTGGCACATCCGCCGTATTCCCATGCGCCAACTGCCCTCGGCAGCGCACCACGCGCTGGGGCAACATCTCATCGGCGTGATGCACCGGCTTCAGTATACTGGAACCGCCGTTGTCTTCTGACGTGGAAAGCACCGGGGGCAGGTACCAAGTGGTCTGCAGCCTCGCCGAAGGTGGCATGGGCAAGGTGGAGCTTGCCCTGCGCAGCATCGACGCGTTCGAGCGCCTGTTCGCGCTCAAGCGTTTGCGCGGCGAGTACATGGCAGATCCAAGCGTACTCGCGATGCTGTTCGATGAGGCACGCATCGCTGGACTGATTCGTCACCCAAACGTCGTGAGCGTGCTCGACGTCGGCGAGGACGAGGCAGGACCGTTCCTGTTGATGGAGTTCGTGGACGGCGCCTCTGTGTCCCAGCTGATCAAGCGAGGCGGGCCAGGTGGTCTACCCCTGGAGGTGGCGCTTCGCGTGGCGATCCAAGCCGCAGAAGGCTTGCACGCCGCTCACGAGCTCAAAGACGCGGGAGGCAAGCCGCTAGAGCTCGTGCACCGCGATGTGTCTCCTCAGAACATCTTGGTCGGATTCGACGGCGTTGCTCGCGTCACCGATTTCGGCATCGCGAAGGCGCTGGGTCGCGACACGCGCACCTCGACCGGGATCTTGAAGGGCAAGCTCGGCTACCTCTCCCCGGAGCAACTGCGCTTCGAGGATCTCGATCGGCGCGCGGACTTGTTCGCACTCGGTGTGACCCTATTCGAGATGCTCTCCGGCGCGCGCCTCTACTCCGGCCCCGAGGTGAATGAAGTTGCCAGACGGATCCTCACGGAACCTCCTCCGGATATCCAGAGCTTCCGCGACGACGTCCCGCCCGAAGTGGAAGAGCTGTTGTTCGAGCTCCTGGCGAAACAGCGCGAGCTGCGCCCCGCCAGCGCAAAAGACGTAGCACGCCGACTCGAGGACGCGCTGCGTTTTAGCGTGCCCGAGGGCGGGCTCGAAGTGGGCGACTACGTGGAGTCGCTCTTCGCCTCCGACCGCGCCAAGCTTCAGCAGACCTTGCAGCGCTTCCGCAGTAGCGCTGGCGCCCTCCAGGTCGCATCGCCTAGCAGCGACCCTACACCGGCGGTGATGCCTGCGACTTCCTCAGGACCAAAACCGACTCCGCCAAAGCGCGCTCGTTGGCTCGCCGCCGGGCTAGTCCTCGTGCTCACTCTCTTCGGCTTCTGGTGGGGGTTAGGCGCCCTGTCTCGCACCAAGTCACCACCCGTCGCCGAGCCGTCTGAGCCCACCAAAGAGCAATCAGCTGTCGCCGCCGCTCCACTGGCGAGTGACCCCGCAAGAATCTCTTCAGCTTCCCCGGCGAACAGCGCACCACCCGAAGGGCCTGTGAAGACCTCGAACAGCGCCGTAAAGAGCAAACCCTCACCCCCGAACCCTGGTCCCCCACGGAAACCAGCGAGCAAGAAGGGATTGCCGTTGTGGGAAGACTACTGATGGGGCACCGGGTGAAGATGCGCGGTGCGCTGACCTGCTGCGTAGCGGGAGCGTTGCTGATCGTGATGAGCGCTGGTTCGGCGTCCGCGAGCGACGACGCGGACGCAGGCAACAGCGCGCGCAAGTCCTTCGATCAGGGCAAAGCCGCCGCCGAGGTCGGTCGCTTCAGCGAAGCAGCAGAACACTTCCGGCACTCGCTCGAGCTCGCGCCGAAGGCGAGCGCGGCGTTCAACTTGGCTGTCGCATTGCGTGGCATGGGACACCCCAAGGAGGCCCGCGATGTGCTGGACCAGCTACTGGCGGACAAATACGGCGCACCACCCGATGCCATGCTGCCCGAAGCGAAGCGACTGCGAGCCGAAGTCGCCGCCTCGGTGAGCAGGCTCGTGGTGATCTTGAGCGGGAGCCCCAACGTGCCCCTGCGTGCAGATCTGCGCGTCGATGGCGTACGCTATGAGTACCGCGAAGCGCTGCGCATCGAGGTCAATCCGGGCGCGCACGTCGTCAGCGCCACGGCGAAGTCGTATCTCCCCACGGAACATAAGCTGGTGGTCGCCGCGGGCGGGAGCCAGCGCGTGAGGCTCAAGTTGGAGCTCTCTCCGGAGGCGCGCATGGCGACGCTGGAGGTGGTCGCGAAGGAACGCGATGCCCGGGTGGGGATCGTCGGAGTCGCGTGGGGCGAAGGCAGGGTCCGGCGACGGGTCGAGCCAGGCAGCTATCAGCTCCAGCTGCGCTCCGACGCGGGGGACCGCGACTCGAGCGTTACCGTGCGCTCCGGCACGAGCTATCGCGTGGAGCTGACGCCCGACCAGAGCTCGTTCCTGAGCACGCCTTGGCCTTGGATCGTGGCGGGGGTGGTAGTCACCGGGGCGGTCGTCGGGGGCTACTTCTTGCTGCGGGACCCCAACAAGGAACCGGTGAGCGACCCGGAGTACCGAACGGTGGAAACCTTGGTGCGTTTCTAGCGTCCGGTCTGCGTGCTGATAGCTAGGGCTTTTGATAGGTAACCGGCGCGGAGCACGCACCCACGTGATCGCAAGCACGAAGCTCGTAGTTGGTTCCGCTAGGATCTGCGGTGATGTCGACGTGCCCGCACTTCTGCACACTGCGCGCACTGCCGCCGGCAGTGGTGCGAATCACCTCGTACACGGAGTTGTGCGTCGCCGGCTTGGAGCCGTCTGCATAGACCGGCGCGCTGATGTCGAGCCCCTGCGCTCCGCTCGTGAGGGTCACGTCGGAGACGCTGATCCCCGCCGCGCGGGTGCGACAGCTCGCAGCGCTCCCGCGCACCGCGTCCCAGACGGAGCGAATGCTCGAGGTGTAGAAGCCGCCATCACTGAAGCCAGCGTTCGCGCCGGCTCGCGCCGGGAAGCGGCCGGTTTGTCCGCTGTTGCCCCCGGTGTTGTTGGCGATGCACTTCGTGTTGTCGTTCGGATCGGGTCCCCAAGTGACGGTGTAGTAGCTACATCCTGAGCGCTGAAGGAAGGTGCTGGTGTCGTCACCCTGGGCGCTCCACGGATCGCACGCGGCGGTCTCCCGCGGGTCGGGCGGTGCGCACGGATCGGGCTGGGTGTTGCACCCGCTGCTCTGCAGGCGATCGACGTAGCTCAAGAAGGCGTCGTAGTTCACGACGTCGCACAGCTCGGGCATCGTCCACTGCACCGCGGCGAAGGCCTGGTAGGGACCCTTCGTGACGTTGAAGTAGGCGCCGCACGGCTCACCCTCGGGGCCATCGATGTATCCGTATGGATCTCGAACGGTCTTCTTGCCGTGATTCGCATCACACGTCTCGGTCGAGCCGTCGTAGCACTTCGACGACCAAACACCGGTCCAGTAGCGGGTCAGGGACTCCTTGTCGCCCCACACGGGCTGGGTGCCTTGCCCGCGGATCTGCACTTGCTTCAGCTCTTGAGGACGCGAGTCTGCGTCTGGAGTCAGGGCCATCGCCGCCATTTGCGAGGCGGGCAGCGGGTCCGTCAGCAGCGTCGCGTAGACATAAGCGCCTGCGGCCAGACCCGAAGACTGTCCGGCACCCGCGTTGATCTTGAGCTGGGGACCGTCTGGAGAAACGAAGCCGTAGTAATAGTCCTGGCCGTAAGAAAGCACGCTGCCAAGCGCGGCGCGCTTCTCAGCGGGGGTGAGCTTGTCTGAAGACAGCGTCGCGAAGGCGCCGTAGAACGCCGCGGCGTTGCCGGAGCCGTAGTCGTCCGTCAGTCCTTCCACGCGGTAGGCGCGCCCGCCTTCGCTGATATTCGAGAACAGCTCGGTCGCGTGGCGCCACACTTCCGCGACCCGCGCGACGGACGCAGCGCTGGCGTCGAAGTTCGGGTTCGCCGCCAAGCGCTCCTCGACGAAGTCCGTGTCGAGGCACTTGGGAGTCTTGGGGAAGCCGCCAACGATGGTCGGCCGGATGCAGTTCTTGCCTGCGTTTCTCGGCACGGCGTCCAGCACGCTGACGATGTCGTAGACATCGATGCACGCGCCCTCAATCGCCTTCGTGCCACAGATCCCATCTACGGCTTCGTTCTTTTTCCTCCCGGCAACCAGGGAAGAAGACTTGTCAAAGGTCACCGGCAGCTGAGTCGTCAGATCTTCAGACGCCACGTAGTTGCCGTATTTGTTGCCACCGTCGAGCACACCGATGGCGGTGGGGTCCACCGGGTCCGCGTCGACTCCCAGCGCCTCCCCGTTGCTGCTCACCGCCTCCAGCACGACTTGCTCACCCGGCTTGGGCGCGACCCAGTAGTCCCCACTCACGAAGCGACCGCAAAGCGCGTCCCCACCGCCGCTCTTGAACGTCCAGCGAAACTCCGCGTCGGTGAAGCCATCGCGCAGATCCACCTGCTCGACGATCTCTTGGCCTGTGCAGTAGTCGTACTGAGTCAGATCACAGTCGCAGCCTGAACCCACCTTGGGGTTGTTCGGGTCGAAGAGCACTTCGACTCCTTCACACCCCCCGCCGCACGCGCCACAGTCCGCCTCACAGCTGCCGCAGTCCTCACCCACCTGGCACACGGAGTCACCGCACGCGGCGTTCGCCCCGGCGCTACCACCGCTCGCGCTTCCGCCGTTCGCTCCTGTTCCAGAAGTGGCTCCAGTGCCGCCGTTCTCAGCGCCGCCGCTACCGCCATTTTGATTCCCCGAGGCACCGCTGTCCCCGGAGCTACAAGCAACCAGAGAAGCCATAGCGCCGAGCAACGCAAGAAACCTCTGCATGTCACCACCTTCGCACTTGGAGATCGGGCCGTCACTTACGGGCGCTGCGCGCTTCAGCGGTACGCGCCCCAGAGCGCCTGAAACCAGTCGGGCCCGACGCCGCTCTCCGTCTGGTAGTAGCGATCCGCGTAGTCGAACAACGCAGGCCAGTTCCACGCCGACTCGACCCCCATCAAGCGCGCGGCGAATACCTGCATCACCTGGGAAGGACCGTTCACGTTGCGGTACGTCGCGCCCCAGTTCTTGTTGTCCGCTTGGGGCTTGTCGAAGTGACGGATCCCCCACTCCGGAAGGCCGATATCGCTGACCTCGTAAGGCGTTGCCACGGCGCGATCGTCCGGCGCCCAAGCGGCGCTGTGGCTCATGTCCACTTCGGCTTGAGAGACATAGAAGTGCTGCTGGTCATCCTGAAAGATGAAGTGCTGAGCCGCATCCGCGTACTCGAGCATTTGCGGATGATGCAGCACCTGCCCGGCCAACAAGAGCGGCATCTTCCGCCCCAGGTTGTGCCCACCGTTGGCGTCCCAGGCGCCTCCCGCCGCTGCGATGCCATAGATATCGATCCCGTATTGCACCAGGCCGACCAGCAGTCGCTGCTTTTCCGCATCGGAATAGTCGAGCTGCAGCATCACCAGGCCCTCCGCGGAGCTACGCGCTAGGTCGCGTCCATACGCCGGCATGTGATTCGCGGGGTGGATATCGCGGGAAACCCAGCTCGTGCAGTGTTCCAACCACACGCGCTCATAGCGCGACGCAACGCTGTCGATGTCGGGCTCCCCGCCGAGGCGCGCATGCGTTCCCAGTTGGGAGTAGTCGAGCTCCGCGGCGGTCGCGACCACCGAGCGTTGACCGACATAGGGCGGCCTGAACGCGTCCTTCAGTGGGGTGGCTGACAGCACGGTGAGCACGGCCGCATCCGCGAGGATCGGCCGCCCGTCGCTGCTCGCCGTCGAGATCCCTTTAATCACCGACGAGCTTGGCGAAACCACGAGGTCTTGACCGGTGAACGCGGGGTCCACGTTGAGGTTCGCGTCGAACCCCATGTCCCGCGCGCTGCTGTCATAACCCTGGGTCGTGCTGTTCGCGGGATTGAGCATGGTGCCGTTCATGACCCGCTCGGCACCTCCGGGAGCGCCGACCGCGGTCGGTGTGATCGCAGTGATCACCACGTCGCCACCGTGGTTGTGCACCCAGTAGTCCCCATTCACGAAGCGACCAACGACGTACTCTTGAGCGAACTGAAACTCGATGAGCCCATCGTAGTAGGAGACGGAGCTTGCGAGGGTCTCTTCGGCGGTTTGTCCACCGGCTCCGGCAGCACCTGCTGAGCCAGTTCCCGCAGAGCCAGCGCCAGCACCGCTACCCCCTGCGCCGCTACCGCCAGCATCGCTGCCGCCAGCAGAGCCTCCGCTCGCGCCGGTTCCCCCGCTGTTCGACGTGCCACCCGTCGCACCCGCACCCGCGCCAGCGCCATCTCCACCGCCGCA
Source organism: Polyangiaceae bacterium (assembly GCA_020633205.1). NCBI lineage: Bacteria > Pseudomonadati > Myxococcota > Polyangiales > Polyangiaceae > Polyangiaceae bacterium. Next base: position 182,273 of record JACKEB010000013.1, on the reverse strand, counting down.
GCCACAGGCCAAGGCCAAGCTCACCACCGCAACCCAGCATCTGGTCATGGCTCGAGTGTTTGCGAAGCGGCCTTGGCCGTCACTTACGCGGGCTGCGCGTATCCGAAACCTCGCACGCTGGCCGTGCTAGCTTCAGCCGGTGCGGGTCTGGCGGAGAGCGCTGACGATTGGGGCGCTGCCACTGGTGGCCAGCCTGAGCGGCGCCTGCGAGCGCCCCGCCGCAACCCAGACCATCGTGGTGTTGAGTGCTGACCCCGGCTTGCTAGCCAGCGCCAAACGGCTCGTAGTCGTCGTTCAGGGCGAAGCGGGCGACGTCGTGCTGGAGCGCACGAGCGATGTGGATCCCGGTCGCAGCCAGCTCGCGCGCATCCCGCTGATCCCCAAAGGCGAGGATCCGACGCGGCGCTTCGTCGTACAAGCAACCCTCGAAGACGACACGGGACCGCTCGCCAAGCTCGAGGTCCGCTCAGGATACATTGAGGACGAGCTCCACGAACTCGCGGTCTGGTTCGAGGACAGCTGCCGCGGAAAGCTCGACTGCGGCGAGGGTCGCACCTGCAGCGCGGGGCGCTGCCTTGGCTCGTGCTACAGCGTCAAGTCAGCTTCGCCAGCGCTACCAAGCTGCGGCGAGTGCGAGACCTGCGAAGGCAGCTGCCAGCCTGCAAGCCAGATCAGCTGTGGCTGCCCCGGGGAAACGTGCAACGCGGGAGAGTGTACGCCGCTCACGACTGTGGGTAACGTCTCCGCTGGCTCGGTGCACACGTGCGCGGTGTCGTCAGGTGGAGTCTACTGCTGGGGCTCTTCGAGCTTCGAAGATCTGGATGGGGCCCCGGGACGCCTCGGCACGGGCGACGCCGGTGACGCCCTCACCCCCCAAAAAGTCGAAGGCGTCGAAGCGAGGCTCGCGTTGCTAGCGCAGGGCAACCACACCTGCGCGCTGACCTACGGTGCCCGAGTCTGCTGGGGAGAGAACTACCGCGGGGAACTCGGGATCGGCGACACCGCGGGGCTCTTCCCCACACCGATCACAGCGCCAAGCACGCCCAGCTTGGAGAGCTTGGCCGGCGGTTTCAGGCACACCTGCGGAGTGACTCAAGACGGACAGCTCTGGTGCTGGGGTTACAACGAGCGCGGCAACACCGGCACCGGGACCGAGCCGTCGAGCGTGCGCAGCCCAGTCTACGTGGGAGACTTCGTACAAGTCGCCGCGGGCGGCGACCACACCTGCGCCATCACTTCCGCAGGGCAACTATACTGCTGGGGCTTCAACGATTCCCTGGAGGTGGGCGTGCCTGGCTCGAGCGTGATCACCGAGCAAGTCAGGCCAGGCTGCCACGCGAGCCAATCGGGTCGCGAGTGCTTCGACGACTATCAAAGCGTGGGCGCCGGGTTCTTTCACAGCTGCGGGATCCGAAACGGCGGTGAGCTCTGGTGCTGGGGCGGCAACACCAACGCGCAGCTGGGTGTGGGCGTGGTCTCCGGAGCCAACAACATCGCGGAACCTCAACGCGTGGTTGGAGAGCAAAAGTGGTCGTTGGTGGACGGCGGTCGCTCCCATACCTGCGCTCTCACCGTGGACGGCCAGCTCTACTGCTGGGGCAGCAACAGCAGCGGGCAGCTCGGCATCGCGAAGAGCGGCAGCGCGAGCGTGCCCCAGCTGGTGCAGAGCGACCGCGCCTGGAAGCGCTTGTCCGCGGGGGAAGCGCATACTTGCGGTATCAAGGACGACGCGACGTTGTGGTGCTGGGGGCGCAACACCCACGGCGAGCTAGGTCTCGGCAACCCAAGCGACGCGGAGCTCAGCCCGCGTCGGGTGTGCTTCCCCTGACAGGTGGTTATTGGCCAGCGCCCGGTCGCGTTTCCGTATGCAATCCTATGCCGTGACTGCCCGCTGCCAGGTGACGATGTCCTTATTCGCTCAAGCTTGGGGTCAGTTCGCGGCGCTGGCAACCTATGCCCCAGCTACACCCTGAGTTCACAAAACGTAGGCGACATCGACGTGCTGGAGCTACCAAGCGACTTCAGGTGTCGCCCGCTGCAGAGCGCCTGCAGCACCAGCTCCCGAGGTCGCTACGCTGACGCAGGTCTCCGTTTGCGATTGGCAGGCTCTGTTCGTGGCGGGTCACGCCTGATTGACGTGGCTGGCTAGCCGCTGAATCAGCGGCGCGATCTCAGCGTGCCGCAGCTTGTATTGAGCGCGGTTCGCGATCAAAAGCGAGCTGATTTCGCAGATCACTTCGCGCTCCACGAGGTCGTTCTCCTTCAGCGTGGTGCCGGTCTCGACCAGGTCGACAATCAGATCGCTCAAGCCGACGAGCGGGGAGAGCTCCACGGAGCCGCCGACGTAGATGACCTCGGCCTGAATGCCCTTCTTGGCGAAGTGCTCCGTCGCGATGCGCTGGAACTTGGTCGCGATGCGCGGCACCTCGGGGACCACCGCGCCCCGTGGCCCAGCCACTACCATGCGGCAACGCCCGATGCCGAGATCGAGGGGCAGATAGAGGTCGGAGCGACGCTCGAGCAGCGTATCGCGCCCGCTGATCCCCAGGTCTGCGGCGCCGTACTCGACGTAGGTGGGCACGTCGTCAGGCTTGAGGAGCAAGAACGCTAGCTTGCCGTCCGGAGTCTCCCGCACGAGCTTGCGATCGTCCGCCAACAGGCTCGTGGTGTCGATCCCCGCGGATTCGAAGAGCGGCGCCAGGGTCTTCAGGATGCGCCCTTTGGGCACGGCGATGGTCAGCGGTCGGGACATCGCTTGCTTGGCCTCAGGGTAGCGCGCCGCGCTCCAGGCTGATGCGCTGGATGTCAGCGCCCACGCCGGCGAGCTTCTCTTCAATGTGCTCGTAGCCGCGGTCCAGGTGATACACGCGACGCACGATGGTCTCGTCCTCGGCCACCAAGCCAGCGATCACGAGCGACGCGCTGGCGCGCAAATCAGTGGCCATCACGCTGGCGCCAGAGAGCTTCTTCACGCCTTCGACCATCGCGGTGTTGTGGCGGGTGTCGATGTTCGCGCCCATGCGCATCAACTCCGGAACGTGCATGAAGCGGTTCTCGAAAATAGTCTCGGTGAGCACTGCGCGCCCCTCGGCGCAGCACATCAGCGCCATGAACTGCGCCTGCATATCCGTGGGGAACCCTGGGTGAGGCGCGGTGGTCGCGTCCACCGCCTTGAGCACTCCGAGGCGACGCACGCGGGTGTGCTCGCCTTCGCGTTCAATCTCGAGGCCCGCCTTGCGCAGCTTCACCACGACCGGTTCCAGGTCGTCGAGAGGTGCGTTCTCCAAGAGCACGTCGCCGCCGGTGGCACCCACCGCCGCCATGAAGGTCCCTGCCTCGATGCGATCGGAGATCACCGCGTGGTCGAAGGGGTCGAGTTCGTCTCTACCCTCGATGTGAATCACGGCGGTGCCGGCGCCCTCTACCTTGGCGCCCATCTTGTTCAGCACCCGGCCGAGCTCCTCGACCTCGGGCTCACGCGCGCAGTTGACGAGCACGCTGCGCCCCTTGGCGAGAGCGGCCGCCATCATCAGGTTCTCGGTACCCGTTACCGTGGGGATATCAAAGACGATTTCACCAGCCGTCAGCCGCGGCGCTTCGGCCACGACGTAGCCGTGCTCGACACGGATGTTGGCACCGAGGACTTCCAGGCCCTTCAGGTGTTGGTCGATGGGGCGGGCGCCGATCGCGCAGCCGCCAGGCAGTGACACCTTGGCGCGACCATAGCGCGCAACGAGCGGCCCCAGCACGAGCACGGAAGCGCGCATCTGACGCACCAGCTCGTAAGGCGCCAGGGGCCGCGGCTCCCCGCTGGCAGAGGCGACATGGACTTCGGGCGCGTCGACCACCACATCGCGTCCCAGGAACCTGAGCAGCGCCGCGGTGGTGTCGATGTCGCGCAGGGCCGGTACGTTGCGCAGCTTGCTCTGACCGTCCGAGAGCAGCGTGGCGCAGAGGATCGGGAGCGCGGCGTTCTTGGCGCCGCTGATACGAATTCGGCCGTTCAGAGGCCGTCCGCCTCGGATCTGTATCGCGTCCATGGAGTGCCTGGCGCGTACGCCGGGTGGCCGAGCCTGGCAAGGTTTTGGTGGACTTTTGGGGGGCCGTGTGGGTCACCTCACCCCCTGCCCCAAACGCGCCGCAAGCGCCTTGGAGAGCCAGATCCGGCTGTGATCCTCGATTCCCAGCCGCAGGCGAGGAGACGATCGGACCAAACGGCGGTGCTCGGGTGTGGGTTCCGGTTTCCGTTCGCCGCGAGGTGTGTACTACCCTGCCGCCCATGTCTTTGGGCCCTCGAGCTTCTGAAGAACGTGCGCGGATCGCGCCCCGGCTGCGGCGGGTTGCTCGCTCGGTGTTGGCGGGCGCAGCGCTAACCAGCCTCGGGTCGTTCGCCCACGCCCAGGAGCAGACGGCGGTGCCGTCCCTCGACCTGCGCAACTTCCATCCTCCGGCGAGTCATGACGGCGGCCTCTACTTGGAGCCGACGAGCACTCCTGGCCCGATGAACTTCAACGTGGGCAGCTACGTGTCTTACGCGCACCACCCGGTGTCGCTGAGCGACGGCAGCGACGAGGTGGTAGGGCGTCCCGTCGCGGGCCAGCTGTCCCTCGACTTCTTCACGTCCCTCGGTGTTGGGGACCGCTTGGCGCTCAGCCTCACGCTGCCAAGCGTGCTCTATCAGTACGAGTCGGGCGACACCGCTGGCGCTGGAGGCGAACCGCTGCCCACCTTTGCCCTCGGCGATCCGCGCTTCGGCGCCAAGGCCACGTTACTCCCGACCTCGAGTTTGGGGGGGTTAGGAGTAGCGGTTCTGGCGAACGTCACTGCGCCCACCGGTGACACTCGCGCATATCTCGGCGAAGGCGGAGCCACTGGAGAGTTCCGTGTGCTCGGTGAGTACACGCTGATCGCCGCGTCCCTCTACGGCACCCTCGGCGCGCACCTGCGAGCCAGTGAGCGCACCTACGTCGGAGAGACCTACGGCCAGAGCCTGCCCATGGCGATCGGCGCGTCGCTCAAGCCGCAAGCGCTGGGCTGGGACGAAAAGGGCCACTGGCGCTGGAACGTCGAGGTGCGAAGCGACCTCGCCCTCGCTCCAAAGTTCGCGCGGGGCGCCACGAGCCCGACCTCTCTCGGGCTCTCCGCCCGTTACACCGCGGGTGAGGTGTCCAGCATCGCCGGTGTGGAGTTTCCGCTAGGAGACGCAATCGGCAACCCGACGGTGCGCGCGGTGCTCGGCCTGAGCTGGGCGCCCCGCTTCAACGACATGGATCACGACGGGGTCGAGGACGAAAAGGACGAGTGCCCCGAGCTCGCTGAAGACCGCGACGGCTTCGAGGACAGCGACGGCTGCCCCGACTTCGACAATGACAACGACGGCGTGGGCGACGCCGACGACAAGTGTCCAAACGAGGTCGAGGACGAAGACGACTTCGAAGACGACGACGGTTGCATCGACCCCGACGACGACAAAGACGGCTTCCCCGACGAAACCGACGAGTGCCCCTGGGATGCAGCGCCCGCCGGCACCGGAGACGGAAAGGGCTGCCCGAGCTTCGACCAGGACGGCGACGGCGTCGAAGACGACAAGGACCGTTGCCCCGAGGAACAAGAAGACAAGGACGGCTTCCAAGACGAGGACGGCTGCCCAGATCCTGACAACGACGGCGATGGCATCCCCGATACCGACGACGCCTGCGTCGACGTGAAGGGTGCCTCCCGAGCCGATCCGGAACTCAACGGCTGCCCCAGCCCCGACAAGGACGGGGACACCTTCGACGACAAATCGGACAACTGCCCCGAGCAACCCGAAGACTTCGACGGAGTGGAAGACGAAGACGGCTGCCCCGACGACGATGCGCAGAAGCCCGCCTACCAGCGGGCGAAGCCCCTGGTCACCACGGAGAAGAAAGCCGCAGAGACCCAGCTCAAGTGGCGGGTTGCGCCGCGCTTCGTGGGCAAGGGAGAGAGCCTCAAGCTCGACCCCAAGACGTCTCCCAGCCTGCGCGCGCTCGCACAGCTCTTGAACCAAAACCCGCGCTGGATCGTAGCCATTGGGGTGCGTCCCATGGGAGTGACCGCAGAGGCAGAGCAAGAAGCGCTGAACAAGGCGTTCTTGATGGCAGCAGAACTGCGCGATCTCACTCACCGCGACTCTGCAGCGGAGACCGTGAGCTGGAAGGCGGTCCAAGGCGCGCCGGGCGCCTGGGCGAACGGCTTCGGCGTGCTGGTGCTGACTCCCAAGCCGCAGGTTCCGCGCGTGAAGCTGAAGGACGGCAAGATGGCGCCGCGCCTGCCCAAGCTGAAGCTCCCGCCGCCGAAGGTGCCGCCGAAGCCGAGCACCGACGGCAAGGGCGATCAGGTTCCGAGCGGCAAGGTGACGCCCCCCAGCGCACCCAAAGGAAAAGACTAGAGACGTTGAAACGGCTCTCCGCGACTCTGCTCGGCTTTTCGCTCTGTCTCACGGCACTGCCGTGTGCGGCACAGCTCGGCCGCAGCTACGCGCCGCGCCCCGTGGAGCCGCCCCAGCGTAAGCCTGAACTCAGCCTGGAAGATCGCGTTGGGGCCGCCGCCGCCACGCGGCAGATGCAGAGCAAGGAGCTCGATGAGCGCGTCGCCGCGCTGATCCGCATGGGCCGCACCGGAGGCAGCCGTGGAGTCGATCAACTGATTCAGCTGCTCGACCGCGAGAACGGCCTCCGGACCCCAGAGGAGCGGCTCACCGCAGTGCGCGAGCTGGCCGCGCACACCGACGTCTCGAAGGCGCGGCTCTCCCTGCTGCGAGTGCTGGGCGGCCTGGGTGACGCGGGCAAGAGCCAGCTGGACGAATCCGCGCGGCAAGCCGCAGCGCTCGCGCTAGCGCGCAGCGGCAAGCAGGACAGCCTGAACACGCTAGCGAAGATCCTGCGCCAGGACAGCTTCGGCGCGGCGGCCACCGCCCAGGCGCTGGTTGCCTTCCCGCCACGTGACCTGTCGGTCATCACGGACGGCCGCGGCGCCGCTTCGGACTACTTCATCCGCGCGCTGGGAGAGCTCGGCGATCAACGCGCCTTCTTCCCGCTGCGCGAGATCGTGCGGCGCGGCTCGGTGGAGCAACGCATTCGAGCCGCAGAGCAACTGACCAAGCTCGGCGCGCTCGAGACGGTGCCCCTCGCTCAGCAATGGCTCAAGAAGAGCAAAGACCTGGGCAAGGGTCGCCACACGATAGACAGCGACCTCAAGCTAGCTAGTGCCGCACGGATACTCACCTGGACGCGCAGCAAGGGCTACATCGAAGCGATCCAGCTGCTGCTGGCGGGGGACGACTGGGCCCAGGGCGTAGAGCTCGCGTTGCTTGCTGCGCACCCAAAGCTCGTGTCGGCGTTGGAGAAGCGCCTCAAGCAAACTGACGGCGATGCCCGGAGCGAAATCATCGCCGCCATTGGAGTCGCTGGGGGGGAGCGAGCCGCTCGGCTGCTCGCCGAGCGGCTCGCGGCGGCGGAAGATGCCGCAGCCGCCGCGCTGGCGTTTGCGCGCGGCAACGACGACGAGAGCGAAACTGCGCTACTTTCGCTGCTTGCAAAGCCCGAAACGCGGACGTTGGCGGCGCGCGCCGCGGCGCTCCGCAAGAGCCTGGGCGGCGGCGCGCCTTCGGAGCTCCACGGCGTGCTGCTACAGCTGCTCGCCAGCAAGCAGCCAGGCGATCGCGCCGCCGCAGCGTTTGGCTTGGCGCTCGAGAGTGACGCTCAGGCGATCGAGTTGATGCGGCGCAAGGACTCAGTGGTCGTGGCCGCTGCCGCGCGCACGGCGCTTGGTAGACCTGAGGTGTTGTCCGCCGCCGCCGCGCGCCTAGCAACCGAGCAGCGCCGCACGCTGAAGTCTGCGCTGGCGGTGGCGCTGCTGGATCCCGACGCAGCCAAGCTGGTGCCGACGAGCGTGCTGCTCGAGCTCGTGCAGAGCGGCAGCGCCGCGATGTTCGTCGCCGCCTACGCCTTGGCCGCCCGAGATCAGCCCGAGCTCCGCCCAGAAGTCGAACGCTGGCTCGCGTCAGGCAATCCGGAGCTGCGCTCGAGCGTAGCCTTGGGCCTCGGGCGCGCCGCTCACCCCCATGCCTTGGGTCTGTTGGAGACAGCTTATCGCTTCGAGACCAACACCGACGTGCGCCTCGCCGTGGTGCTGGGCGTAGGGAGCCGCTCGGAAGCGCCGCGCAAGCGTGTGCTGAAGCTGGCTGCGGATCTGGACGCGGACTCAACGGTGCGGGGCGCTGCGCGTCGATTGCTCGGACGAGCCACACTGCCACGCGCTTCAGGGCGCTCCGTCGCGTGGCTCGAGCTGGTCGGCGGTGGCGGCGTGCTGCGTGTGGGGACCGACTTGCTCCCGGCGCTGCCTGCTCTGCCGGACCCCGATGGACAGTGCCCAATCGCACACCTACCGGAAGGCAGTATTCGGTTGGCCGCGGTGCCCACCGGCGCGCCCCCCTCGCCTGGGGTATTTTGAGGAGCGGACAAGGCCGCCCGCCGTAGCAAGAGGCTCGGGCGCGAGGACGATTGAATTCCGCGTTCGCGGGTCCTGACTGCGGGTTGTGGTAGGAGGCAAGGCGTGGCGACGAAGCGAGCAAAGACTGGGGGTACGTCGGTGCCTGAAGCCGAGGCACCCGCCCTCTCCTTCGAGGATGCGGTGCGCCGCCTGGGGGAAATCGTCGAGCGCCTGGAAGAGGGCGACCTGCCGCTAGATGAGTCCCTCGATCTATTCGAAGAGGGGATCCGCTTGGCGCGCGCATCGGGGCAGCGCCTGGATGCGGCTGAGCAGCGCGTTGAAAAACTCCTGAGCTTCGATCGGTCTGGCGAGCCCATCGTGGAAGACCTGGAGGATGAGCGATGAGCGCTGAGCAGAGCCCGGCTGAGAAGCGCAGCGTCTCGACCGCCGCTGCGCTGATCATTGGTGACGAGCTCCTCAGCGGAAAAATCCGCGAAGAAAATATCTATGAGCTCGCCAAGCTGCTTCGCACGCTGGGCATTCGCTTTTGTCGCGTCAACCTGATCGGCGATGATCTGGACAACATCGCGAACGAAGTGAAGGCGCTGAGCGAGACTCACGACGTCGTCTTCACGAGCGGCGGAGTTGGACCGACCCACGACGACATCACGATCGAAGGCGTCGCGAAGGCGTTCGGGGTCGAAGCTCAGGTGCACGCTGATGTCGAGGCGCTGCTCCAGCGCGCCTACGGCGAACGCTATCACGAAGGTCACCAGCGCATGGCCCTGGTACCCGAAGGCGCGGAGCTACTCAGCAGCGAGGAGGTCCCCTGGCCCACGATCGTGATGCGCAACGTGTGGGTGTTGCCGGGCGTGCCGGAGGTCTTCCGCATGAAGCTCTTGCTCGTGAAGGCCCACCTCGTCGGCACCCAGCGCTTTCTGAGTCGCGCGGTGTTCACCAAGATGGATGAAGGCGATCTCAAGCCGCTGTTGGATCAGGTCGTAGCGCATCACAGCGAAGTGGCCGTTGGCTCGTATCCGCGCTGGCGCAGCCCAGACTACAAGACGAAGATCACCTTCGACGCGGCGTCCGAAGTGGTGTTGCAACCGGCACTCGATGAGTTCCTGCAGTTGCTGCCCGAAGGCGAGCCTCAGCGGGTGGAGTAGTCCACCAAGTCGCGGCTCGACGGTCAACATGCGCAGAGGCCGCCAGCCGCCAGTGGCGGTGTGTGGCTGGGCGACGCTTTTCCTCTGGTTCGGAGCGGGCATGGACCTTGCTGAGGCTTCGGCATGCTCGAAGTGCAACCTCCCCCCCAAGCCCGTCCTCACACGCAGAGCCGTCGGCTCCGAGTCGATGGCCAACGTCGGCTTCTCGTTTCCCCGGGGGAACAAAGCGATCTACAACTGCTGAGCGGCGTTCTGGGCGCGACGCGCACCGGACCGGATGCGGAGGAGCTCGCCCAAAGCTTGCTCAGTGAGTGCGGCGGGCTGCCGGGGCTCCGCCGACTCGGAGTCGCGGGCTTGATTGAGTTCGGGTTGTTGGAGGGCCAGGCGCTCCGTCTGCTGAGCGCCCTCGAGCTGGGCGCGCGCAGCTTGCTCTGCGACCTCAGCGGCAAGCGCCGCTGCTTGGACCACTTCGAAGCGGTGGTCGACTGGGCGCGGCCGCGTCTCGCTACTCTCGATCACGAAGAGGTCTGGCTCTTGACGTTGGACGGGCAGAACGGACTGATTCAGAGCCGGCGCGTAGCCCAAGGCGGCCTGCACGGCTGCGCGCTGCTTCCACGGGATGTGCTGCGGCCTGCGCTTCGCGACGGTGCGAGCGCCTTCATCTTGGTCCACAACCACCCGAGCGGCGATCCCACGCCGAGCCCCGATGACGTGGACATGACCCGCCACCTGGTTGAGGCGGCGCGTCTGTTGGGCACGCCGCTCCTGGATCACATCGTCGTTGCCCGCGGAGGCGCCGCGTCGATGCTGGACCTGGGGGTGGTGTGAGGATTCGTGGGACGAGGTCGCCTCACAGCGAAAGGAAAAGATTGTTCCGCGAAAAATGAATGCGCAGAACGCAGCTCAAGGACACTGCACCACGAACATTCCACCGAGGGCGGCATCGGGTGCCCCGGAGCTGTAGTAATGCTGTAGCGAGCTGGCTATTCTCGACGCCAATGCAAGAGGCTGTCGAGACCACCACCGAAGGCGAGCCGCTGCAGTTTGCAGCTCTGACCGACGTAGGGAAACAGCGCGAGCACAACGAGGACAATTTCCTCGTGGATCGCCGAATGAGCCTGTTCCTGGTTTGCGACGGCATGGGCGGCCACGCCGCAGGAGAAGTCGCCAGCGCCATCGCCGTGCGGGCCTTCCATGAAGAACTCAAGCGCGAGTGGGAGATGATCGAAGACTACCGCGCCAAGAAGAGCGGCGCGGAGCGAGTGAGTCGCCGCGACATCATGAATATCCTCGAGTTTGCGGTGAATCGCTGCTCGAGCCGGGTGCATGAAGCGGCCAAGGCCGACGACTCGAAGCGAGGCATGGGCACCACCCTCGTCGGCACCCTGATCATCGGTAGCGAGGCGTTCATCGTCCACGTTGGGGACAGCCGACTCTACCTGTTGCGCAACGGCGCGATCGAGCAGGTCACCGAAGATCACAACGTGATGAACGAGCTGCTCAAGCGCAAGAAAATGTCGCGCGAGAAGGTCGAGCAGCTCCCGCAGAAGAACGCCGTCACCCGCGCCGTCGGTGTTTACGAGCACGTCGAGCCCGACACCCTGGTGCTCGACCTGGCGGCAGACGATCGGCTGTTGCTCTGCTCCGACGGGCTCAGCATGTACTTCGAGGACGACCTCGAGGGCCTGGGCAAGCTGCTGCGCACCGAGGACGAGAACGACGCCGTTCGGACACTCGTCGACACCGCCAACGAGCTCGGGGGAAAAGACAACATCACCGCATTGGTGATCACCTTCAAGACGGGTGAAGCCGGCGATGAGCGCGCGCGCAAGCTCGCATTGAAGCGCGAGATCCTCGCTCGCATGCCGCTGTTCCGTCCGCTGAACGATCGCGAGATCCTGCGGGTGCTGCAGGTCACGGACGCCGTTCAGTTCAACGACGGGCAGTTCGTGATGAAGGAGGGCGATACCGGCGACGAGCTGTTCATCGTGCTCAGCGGACGCGTGAAGGTGATGCACGGCGACGCAGTGCTGACGACGCTGAGTCCAGGAGAACACGTCGGCGAAATGGCGCTGATCCGCAGTCAGCCGCGGAGCGCGACGGTCGTTGCGGATGGACCGGCGGAGCTGATGGTGATCCGACGCACGGAGTTCTTCGAGATCCTGCGCAAGGAGCATCAGCTCGCGGTGAAGCTCCTGTGGCAGTTCACCTGTGTCCTCGCGGATAGGCTCGCCGCAACGAACAAGGAGCTGAGCTCCGCGAAGGAGGAGCTCGCGGAAGACGTGACCACGGAGATCTATCCCGAGGATGAAGAAGAGGATCGCAAGACGCTGGTCATGCTGCCTCCCCTCACGCTGGATGAGTCGTGATCGCCAAGCGCTGGATTTTGGGCGTGTTGCTCATGCTTTGCAGTGCCTGCGACGATCAGGCAACGAGCGCGCCGTCAGCAAGCGGATCGTCGTCGACGGGCAGCCTTGCCCAGGCTGCAGCGAGTAACAGCGCTCCCCCTGCGCACAGCAGCTTGGTCCCCCGGGTCGCGCCCGCCGCGACTCCCCAGTGTCGACTGATGGCGGTGACCGGCGCGGTGAAGCTGGGAGACGCCGCGGCGAAGCAGGGCGAACTCACCGCGGGAGAGAAGTGGCTGGAACTTGCCAAGGGTGAGCGCGTCGACGTCCAACACACGGCCAGCGCACGCCAGTGGAGCGTGATGGGTCCGGCGCGGCTTCGCGCATGCCCGCGAGGCGAGGAGGACGTGTGGCTGGCCTACGGAGACCTCAAGTCTGGCTCCGGCTCGGGCATGCGGCCCGGCGCTCAGGTGCGCGTCGCCACGCCTCAGGGGAGCGTGTGGTGGGGTGACACCAAGCTCACGCTGAAGGTGACCCGAACGGAGACCGCCGTCGCGGTAGAGACCGGAAACGCGCTGCTCGCGCCGGCGCCGGGCTCCACCCTGAAGGGGAAAGCGGAGGTTCAGGCGACCCAACAGGGCAAGCTCCTCGGCCCCCCGGCGGACGCGAAGCGCAGCGAGGTGCTGGTCAAGGCGTGCGAGGAAAGCGCACTGCAGGCTGCAAAGCTCGCTCAGGAGGTTCTGGCGCCGACAAACGCTGCCCCGGCACCGAGCTCGGCTGGAGACCGCGCAACGCGAGGCAACCTGGGCACGCGAGCCCGAGATCACGCGGAGTCTCGGGGAAAAGCCCGGAAAGTTTGTGCGGAGGCGTGGGCCAGTGTGGGCGCTGGAGACGCCAAAGGCGGGCCGCTGAGCGCCCTAGAAGGTCGGCTTGAAGCCGCAGACACCAAGTGGCGCGAGGTGCCGATGCCCGCGCGGAAGGCGCCGAGTGCCCAGGATAAGGGCGAGTGATGTTGACAGTTTTGGCCTGGCGCCGTTAGCGTCCGGCAGGCACGGGTGAGGGTCTCTCAGGCATGAGCAAACGCGACCTTAGTTTTCGTCAGCGCATGGGCGCAGGCGTGGGTGGAGTCCTTGGCGCTCCCTTCAGTTCGTTGGTCGGTCGGCCTCGACTCACAGCGCTCTTCGCTTTGACGAGCGTGAGCTTGCTGAGCACGACCGCGTTCGCGGAGGAGCCGCGCAAGGTCACGGAGCCCAACGTGTTGGGCGAACCGTCGGAAATCACGAACGTGGTGGACGCCTTCGACGGCGATGACCAGTTCGACCTGAGCCTGACGCTTGGCTACCAGCAGACCTGGAAGAGCGCGAAGATCCGCCGCGAGACGTTCATCGATCAGGGCGGTCTCGCGGGGGGTGGCTACACCGCGTCGGGGATGAACGTAGCTGAGTATTCGGAGACCACCGCGCGCCTCAACACCAAGGCAGAGATCGGCATCTTCAAGGACCTCGCGCTGATCATCCGCTTGCCGATCATCCTGTCGAACGATCGCGAGCTGAAGTCTCTCGAGGGCAGCGACAAGCAAGCCTCCATCGTCGCTCAAGGCGAGCCAGGCGAGCAGCTCTTCACGATCCCGTTCAAGTCACCGACCCGTAGCGGCATCGAGTACCTCGCGGTTGGCCTCGACTTCGGCATCATGAATCAGTACCGCGATTCGTCGAAGCCGACCTGGGTGTTCGGCTTTGAAGGGCGCTTCAACGTGTCCGAGCCGATGCACGCGTGCAGCGAGTCGACTCAGGGACTCAACCTGCCTGGCACCACGCAAAAGAAGTGCGCGCAGCCCGGTGACATCGATCGCGATGGTCAGCCCAACGAGTTCTTCGACGACACCAACGGCGACAACCTCCAGCTGGACGGCAGCAAGGGCGGCTCCCGTGAGGCGGGCGTTGGTCGGGGCACCACCGGCCTCGAGGTGCACACCTACCTGTCGAAGCGCATCAAGTACATCGAGCCCTACGGTGGCTTCAAAGCGCTGTTCGAGTTCCAGAACGAGTCCAGCGACTACGGCCAGTCGGATCTCAAGGGCTCCCTCGTGAATCACCCACCGCTGCGCGGAACCATCGTGATGGGTCTGAACGTGATCCCCTGGGAGGTTCGCGATCAATACCAGCGCGTGGCGATCGACTTCCGCTTCTCCGGCACCTACGTGTCCGAGGGTCGCGACTACTCGGAGCTCTTCGACGCCCTGGGCTCGAGCGACGCGCCGTCGCTGCGCTACCCGGCCTTCGCCGAATACCAGCGTGAGCGTCCGGGTTCCGATGTCTCCGTGGTGAACCCGGCCTCTCAGAAGGTCTACTTCACCGGACTCACCGACGTGCAGCAGCACGGCGAGTACCGCCTGAGCGCTGACTTCGTCTGGCAAGCTGGAGAGTACGTGAAGTTCAACGTCGGCGGCGCCTACACCATCGTGCAGAGCCACCTGATCAGCTTCGATCAGCCGTGTAATCCCGACTTCGCAAACGACGTTGGCAAGGCAGGTCCCTGCCGCCGGGGCGACCCAAGGCAAGTCACGCCGACCCCCACGGGCATTCCGAACCCCAACTACCGCGCCCCGATCAACGTGCCCGGGCGCCGCTTCAAGGTCGACGACTCGAACGCCTTCGAAGCCTGGCTCAACGCCACCGTGATGTTCTGATGCTCCGGCGCCTGCCCCCGTTGCCGCCTTTGCGGGCTGCATCGGTGCGGCAGGCATCCACGTCGGTGCACCCACTCGCATCACGAGCATCCGTGGTTCAGCTGTGGCAGGGTCTTTTCATGGCGAGGCGAGTCACCGCTCTAGCTTTGATCGCAGGTTTGGGGGTGAGTTGCATCGTCCCTTGCCGTGCGGCAGCGCAGCCCGCCGACCAGAGCCAGCCACCCAAGCCAGCGCCAAAGAGCGGCGCCGCCCCGGCGGGTAGCGCCTCACCCCCTGGACCATCCGCAGCACAAGCTTCGCCTCCAGCGGCGCCTACGGGGCCCGCTCCGAGCGCGCCTCCACCTGCTGCTCCAGCCGCGCCAACACCGAGCACACCGCCAGCTCCCGCAGACGGCGACAGCACACCCCCAGCGGACTCAGCCGCCGAGAAGCCTGACGTCTTCGACGAAGACTTGGACAACGACGACGAGGACATGGAGTCCGTGTTGTTGCTGCCCACACTGACTGTGGACCGCAGCACCGGGGAGTTCATCCGCCCAACGCGAGAGAAGCACCGCACCCTGTTCCGCTACGCGCGCAAGATGGACAGTATCCTCGCGGAAGTGGTTCAGGATATGAACCTCAGCCTCGGCATGACCGATCGCTCGGATTTCGACGCCGACCGCGTGACACAAGATGCGCTCGCGGAGCTGGGTGAAGGCACCGATTGGGTGTTGCTCCCGGAGCTCGCCGCGGAGCGTGGCAAGCTGCGCGTTCGCTTGACCGTCGTCGCGCCCGGCTCTTCGGTGCTCTTGGTGCGCACGGAGCTGGTCACGCCGCGGGATCTCGAGGTGCGCCTCGCAGTGATGGTGCGCGATCTGGTGCAAGTCGGCCGCGGTGGCCGTGGCGGTCAAGATCGCAGCCCGGTGCAGCTGACGACGCGGGATCGCGCTCGCGGCGACGGCCGCGCGGTGCTCGCGCTGAACAGCGCGGTGCTCGGGGGCTACATCGGCTACTCGCTGCAGCGCTCCAGCGGCTCCGATGATCCGCGGCTCACCTATCCGCTGATCGCGCTGGGTACTGGCATCGGCCTCGGCGGCTCGATGATCGTGGCGGATGAGTGGGACGTCGGTCTCGGCGACGCCTGGTACCTCTCGGCCGCGATGGTCTGGCCCACGTCGGCCGGGGTGCTCCTCGCGAGCGGCTACGACGTGCGCGAAGAAGACCAGTTCGCTTACGGCTTGGTCGGCGCAGCGATTGGCGTCAGCTCGGCGACCTTCGCGCTCACCTTCAAAGGCATGGGCGAAGGTGGCGCGGTGCTCACGCATTCCGGCGGCTTCTTTGGCCTGATGATCGGTGGCCTGACGCAAGTGGGCATCGACGGCAAGACCGACGAGACGCCGACCCGGGGCATGGGTTACGGCGCGGCCCTCGGCGTCGTTTCCGCGGGGTTACTTGCCACCCAGTTCGAGATCAGTGCCTCCCGCGCCTTGTTGATCGACTTGGGCATTGGGCTCGGGGCGCTCACCGGTGCCGCGGTGGCGAGTCCCCTGGTGTTCTCCGACGACACCGGCGAGAAAGAGAACCGCTACTGGGCGGGTAGCGTCGCTGCGGGGGCTGTTGCAGGCGCGCTCATCGCATACTGGATGACGCCGTCGGAGACCCAGGGGCTCTATGACAACGCCCCAAACCAGACGGCGCAAGCGGTCGACGTGCTGCCATACGCTGGTGTCGTGGGCTACAGTCAGGACCGTCAAGGCAAGCAGCACCCCGTCCCGGGCTTCGGCTTACAAGGCAGCTTCTAGTCAGGCGAGTCTGGCAGCGAACTACGGAGACAGGACACTAGGCGATGCTCGAGGAACGAGACGGGCTCGAGCTCGTCAGCGAAGAGGTCAAATCGACCGACGCCGGAGTTCGCCTGGATGTGTACCTGGCGCAGGTGCTGGGAGTCGGACGCCGCCAAGCCAAGGCGGCTCTTTCCGAAGCCCGCGTCGCGCTAAACGGGCGCCTGGAGAAGCGCGGTTCTCGACTGGTAGAGACAGGGCAGAAGGTCGAGCTCTTGCGCCCGCCCCTTGACCTAGTACCTGAGCCTGGTGCTCCCCTGCATATCCTCCTGGAAACGCCAGCGCTCGTTGTTCTGAACAAGCCAGCGGGGCAACCCACTGCCCCCCTCAGCACACTCGAAAAAGGCAGCCTCGCGGGTGCGTTGCTCGGTCGCTACCCTGAAATGCGTGACGTGGGACACGCGAAACGCGAACCGGGCCTGCTGCATCGCTTGGACAGCGCCACCAGCGGCGTGGTGCTGGCTGCGCGGACCCGAGAAGCCTTTGCTGCCCTGCAGGCGCGCCACGAACAGGACGCGATCACCAAATGGTACCTTGCGTGGGTGAGCGGCAGTCCCGAAGAACCAAGGGGCAGCATCCAAACCCAGCTCGGCCCGGACCCTCGCCGCAGCCGCGAGGTGGCAGTGGGCGGCAACTACGACGCCACCACAGGTTACGAGGTGCTCGAGAGATCGACGAACTCAAGCGGAGAAGTCAGCCTGGTGAGCCTCTGGGTGCACCGGGCGTATCGACATCAAGTGCGCGTGCACATGGCGCACATCGGCTGCCCGCTCCTCGGAGACGAGATGTACGCACCCCCGGAGGTCACGGCCCTCGCTCCCCGCCTGGCGCTTCATGCCGTGCGGATCAAGGTCTCCGGTGCGGCGCCTTACGCGCTAGACGTCAAAGCACCCGTGCCTCCAGAGCTCGAGAGTCTCGGAGCCTAGAGCGCTCGGCAGGCGCCAGGAGTTGTAGAGTCGCCTGAACGAAAGCTTTCCGCCCTACGCGGCGTGGGGCACCGGTGCCTGGTTGACCCGCACGGATTTGGGCGCGCCCGGAGCTGGCCTACGCTTCCGCGCGGCAAGCACCACGAGTAGCCGCTCCACGAGCGCGAGAGTCATGCTGTAGGTCGGGAGCTTCGGTCGGAGAATCGTTACCCGTTCGTCCTCATCACGACCACGGGTCCACACCACGCTGCGCGGCAGCGCCGAATAGGCCGCGGACTCGTCTTGCACGCGCACGATGACACAGGGCATCCCGACGGGGCCCGTGCCGGTCTGGTGATACTCGAGGCCCACTTCGATCGCCCTGAGCCCCCTGAGCCCTCGGCGCGGTAGAACCTCTAGGCGTAGCTCGTCGGGAACTTCGCTGCCTTCCGGGAAGCGCCCAACGAGGCGGGCGTCGACACCGCGACGCTTCGCGAGCTTCTTGATCAAGTACCGCAGCAGACGCCGGGGGCGTGCGACGGGATCCGGAGGCAGCTCACCAGCACGCCCAGTACAGAAGATCGGCAACAGGCTGGCGGAGCCCATCGCGACCATCATGCCGAAGTAGGGCGAACGCTTGAACACCAGCACGGCAACAGCCCCGAACGCGCCGAGCAGCAACACGAAGGTGAAGAACCCTGGCAGCCGTCCAGTGTCCAAGAAGCGACCTGGAAGGCTCGCCTCACTTGAATCCGCGCGGAGCCAGCGTGGCTCGAGGCCTCGCCAAGACCCTGGTCCGCGAATCACCTGACTCAGGCGCGGTGTTAGGTGGCTAGCGCACAGCATGCTCAGCACCAAGAGCACCCCAAAGCCCGTCGGCTGGTCTAGAAGCACACCCACGACGACAGCGGCACCCAGGATGATCCCAGCGAGCGCTCCTCGGAGGGGCGCTGGCAGCGGCAAGAGCACCCGGGCACGAGCCTCTCGAGCGGTGCACGCGAGCGATACGGCACGCGCCTTCAGCGCAACCAGCAACGCGTACAGCAGCGCGGCGAGCGCAGCCCCAGCCCACAGCGCTGCTCGCGGCAGCCCGTGGGGCCCTTGAGCCTCCACCAGAACCGGCTCTTCAGCGCCGGCTTCTTGAGAGAACGCGTCGAACGCGCCCGCATCGGCCTGGACGCGCCAGACGACGGGTTCCCCCTTCGCCACGTGGGGCCGCACCACCTCGAGCACATCGATTTCGCCCTCGCGGCTCAGGTTGCTGAGGAAGACGCCGTCAAACTCCTCGCTCATGCCGATCCCCGCGCTCGGCGACTGCACGTCAGGCACGTGAGGAGGCTTGGCAGCTCGAGGCAGCCGAAACACGACCTTGGCCGAGTCGACGCCGCTCTCCAGGCGAGGTCCCACCCAGCGCAGCTCGACACCCGCTCCTTTGGCCGTGATCAGGTCACGTCCGACGAGGTTCGTCTTGTAAGCGAAGCGGAAGAGGTAACGGCCCCGCCGCAGCCCCTTCTCGTTGTCGATCTCGATCTTGAGCGAACCGTCCTCGCTCTTCTCGATTAACAGCGGTGTGCTGTCGCTCACCCCAGCTCCAGCACGTGTGTTGGTCACGCTGGCGTTTGGCAGCACCTCGGCGTCACCATCTACTCCCGCGAGCTCAAAGCTCTTCAGCGGCCCGCCTCGAACGCGCATGATGAGCTCGTGAGTGACCACCGCGGTGCCATCGCGAGCGACCTCGACCGTGACCAGGTCGGAGCGCACCGATGTCTCAATCCAAGCCAGTGCTCCCGGAGCCCAGGCAAACAGCAGGAGTCCCAAGAGCAGAGCGAGGCCGTGTCGGAGCTTTGCACACATCTGCCACCTTCCTAGCCATGGCTCTCGCATCAAGGCCAAATTTGCTGGTCGTCGCCGCGCGCGAGCGACGCTTTCGAGATGCCGTACCGCTTGGCTCACTTCATGAAGTACCCACGAACCAATGCAGGCCTGGCGGGTGGCCCAGAAGCAGCCCGGAGGAGGCGCAAAGCGTCCGCTCGCTGTTTCCATGTTAGATACGTCGAGGGATCCGCCGGAACCTGATTACCGCGCGGTACTGAACTTCTGCACCCACACCTGTCTCGGATGGGGAATCCCCGAGGGAAGCGCCGACGGGCCTGGCCAAAGCCGCCGACGGAATCCGCCAACAAGTCGGATTCCGACAGCACCCTTGCTAATTGCAGCCGGCCGTCCCAACAAAGATCGACGAGCTGACGGCTTCCAGGACTACCCTGGAGGAAGCCGCGCCTCCCCAAGGACCAACGCCCCAACAACCATCGACCCGAGCGGCATGCAGCACTCCTGCGAGCACGAGTACTTCAGCGCAGTGGTCGAGGATGCAAGCGCGATTCCCAGCAGGACCGAGAGAAAGGTTGCCACAACATAGCGAACTGCCAGCAGTCAGCGCGTCAGATGGGAGCCGTACGGTGTATGGTCGTACTTCGCGCTCGGCGGCGCCAGCGTCGACTGCCGAACGGCCCTTCGCGGCCGGCCGCAACAGTTGGCATCAGATCCGCAATGCTGACAGACGTCAGGCAGAGCGATCCGCAAACAACAACTGCAACAGGCGCAGCCGAATCAAGAGCCGGCGACGGAGATAGTGGAGTTCTAGACGCCGAATCTATATCCTTGCGGAAATCAAGCTATCCAAGCAAACAACCAATACCTGGAATTGTCGCTGCTCCCGCAAAGACGACCAGGTCATAATCAAAGACCGGCCAATGAGCTGGCCGGGCAATTTCAAAGGAGAAACGTAGTGGCTGACATCAAGACTTCCGTTCAAAAGTGCATGGAGACCGATGGTTGCTTGGGAGCCGCCCTGGTTGACTTCGAGAGCGGTCTGGCACTCGGCATCGTGGGCAATCCTGGCTTTGACCTCGAGCTCGCGGCTGCCGGCAACGCTGAGGTCGTGCGCGCGAAGAAGAAGATCCGCGACAAGCTGGGTCTACCTGACAAGATCGAGGACATCCTGATCACGCTGAACTCGCAGTATCACCTGATCCGCATGGTCGGCACGACGATGTTCCTCTACGTCGTCCTCGACCGAAAGAAGTCGAACCTGGCGCTTGCCCGCAAAGACCTCGAGGCCATCGACAAGAACCTCGAGATCGCCCGCAGCTAGAATCAGTCTTCGTCGGGTGGGTCGCCACCTTCGCCCGCACGCTTCAACAGTTCGTAGAGGTGCTTCCGGCTCAGGCCGGCCGCGCTTGCAGCCTTGGAGTGGTTGTCGGGATAGCGCTGAAGCAGGGCATCCAGGTAGGCACGGTCAAAGCTCTCCAAGAGCTGCGATTTCGCCTCCCGGTATGGCAGGTGGGACGCCACTCCGGGGAACTGGATGCCCAGGTGCGCGGGACTGCTGGCGGCTGGGCCCAGATTGATCAGAAGATCAGCAAACGCTGGCCGGGCGCTTGAGGCGAGGGCGAGGGCGCGAGTGAGGACATTGCGCAGCTCGCGAACGTTCCCCGGCCAGGCGTAGCCCTGCAGCAACCGCAGGTTCTCGCCCCCGAGTTCCGAGTCGGAGACCTTGCCGTCCAGGAGCACCTGCACCAGGCCAGGTATGTCCTCAGGACGATGACGAAGCGGGGGGATGCGCAGCCGAATCACCTCAAGTCGGTAGAGCAAATCCCCTCGGAAATTCCCTCGCCTCACCTCGGCGTGAAGGTCGCGATTGGTTGCAGCGATGACGCGCACGTTTACACGCCGCATGTTGTTCTCACCCACTCTGCGGATCTCGCCCGTTTCCAGGACACGCAACAGTCGCGGCTGAAGATCCAGTGGCAACTCGCCGATCTCGTCCAGAAAGATGGTCCCGCCGTCTGCCTGCTCGAACGCTCCGATGCGGTCCGCGAGAGCACCTGAGAAGGCCCCGCGCTTGTGGCCAAAGAGCTCCGTCTCCGCGAGGTTGACCGGCACAGCACCACAGTCGAACGTCACGATAGGCGTGCTCGATCTCGAGGAGGCCTCGTGAACCGACTGGGCTACGAGCTCCTTGCCGGTTCCGCTTTCTCCCTCCACGAGCAAGGTGACATCGGTGTCCGCAACTCGCTCGAGTACGGAAAAGATCTCCCGCATCGCGACTGATTCGCCAACCAAGCGACCGAAGCGGCGACTCGTCGCTGGCTGCACCTCCCGAACCTGTAGCCGCGGCTGGATGCTGAGCGTCGTCCCCCCCAGGCGCAGCACCGCGCCAAGGGTGACCTCCGCTTCGCCAATCCTGGTTGCGCCAAGGAAAGTGCCATTCCGACTCTGCAGGTCCCGAACGAAGACTCGGCCGCCAGAGCAAGTGAAGCTCGCGTGACGCCGCGAGACCGCGGCATCCCCTAGCACCAGGTTCGCGCCAGCATCTGCGCCCACGATGACCTCGGCATCCAGAGCGCACTCCGCTCCAGCGTCGGGTCCGTCGAGCACGACCAGCTTCATGCGGACGCCGCGGGAGCTCAGCGCCTCCGCCAGGTCAATCGTGAGCTCAGACCCCATGTGGGGCACTTGTGCCGCGAGGGGGCGGGGCCGTCAAGGCGCTTCCAACCCCCAGTCCGTTGCCCGGAGTATCACGCGGTTTCGCGTGTAGCTTGGTGCGCCGCGTGGGCGCTCACGAGCGACTGGCACCGATACACCGTAGCTCCTGGCACCCAGTTATATTTCCGCACGGCTTCTTTCATCTCCGCGACGGCGACTGAACAGTCGAGAGCAGTCGGCTCCCTCGCCCACAGCCACCTCATCCCGAGTGGTACCCGCACCACACACTTGGCTCCTCGATGCGTTACCCGAGCGAACCACTTCGAAGCCACCACGGCGCAAATACCCCGCAAACAGTCGGTATTGGGCCTCGGCACGACCGTTGCTGAAGGGACTAGCGACGGCCAAAAGGGCCGAAATCAAAAGAGGGAATTCGAAATGTACAAGTTCAAGCAACTACTCGCTGGTGTGACATTCGTTGGTGCGTTGGCCGCGGCCTTCCTTGGAGCGGCCCCGGAAGCCCAGGCAGGAGCCAACACCTGCAAGAACGTGAAGTTCAAGTTCACCAACAGCCACCCAGACAACCGCGACATCCAGGTCGTGAGGGTGGAACATCACAGCGAACACGACGGCAAGTGGCGCAACGAGGACGTCCCCAACGAGACCTGCTCACCGGGCGCGACGTGTACCACGAACGGGGACAATCTCTCCGGAGTCGAAGGACGGAACATCGACAAGGTGCGCTTTCACTACAAGGTTCGCGATGCCGCGGGGAACTGGTCGGCGGTGATCGTCGGGAACAATCGCCAGGTGTCTGGCGACCAAGAGTGCAAGATCAACAAGGTCTACGGCCCCTGGGCAATCACCGGCTAGCAGATGCGTTCCGAGGCGCGGGGTCTCCTCCCCCCCCGCGCCTCACTGACGCGTGCGTCGGGCGTTCGCGGGGTTCAGCGCGGTACCGTCGTCCGGCAGTTCCACAGTGACGCGAGCGGTCTCTTCGGAAATCGGCTGCACTGGCTCTCCGCGCGGCTGGCTGCGTTCCTCCTCGTCCCAGCTGACGGCGAGCGCGGCTTCCGTGCGCAGCGGCGCAAGCGGTCGCGGAGGATCAACGCCAAGTAGCTCCGCCAGCTCGAGAATCGCGCATCGAGAGTCCGAGGGACGCAGCCCGGGATCCAGTGCGGTCATTCCGGCAAACCAGTCGTCAAAAGCCTGCGGCAGCTCGACGCCGCGCAAGGCGGCACGGGTCCCCGCCTTCTCGCGCACACCACCCTGTAGCCGCTCCACCAACTCAACCACGCTGCCGCAAGCCTGCTGTTCCGCGCGAAAATACTCACCCCCTACGAGCATCGAGTAAGCCACTTGTCCCAAGGCATAGATGTCCGCAGCAGCGCTGGAAGCGCCGCCACGCAGCTGCTCGGGAGCCATGAAGAGCGGCGTGCCCATGGAGTGGCTGGAGTTTGCAAGCCCAGTCGGCCCCACCAGCTTGGCGACTCCAAAGTCGAGTACTTTGACTATCGGCGTCCCTCCAGGCCGAGTCGTGAGGAACAGGTTACCGGGCTTCAGATCACCGTGTACGACGTGCTTCTGATGCGTGCGTTCCAGCGCTGCAGCAGCGCACCCCAGATAGAACGAAGTCTGTTCCGCGGAGAAACGCCCCTTGCGAATCAAACGCTCGCCCAGGTTCTCGCCCCTCAGGCGCTCCATGACCAGAAACGGCTGGCCGAGGTGCTCGTCGAACCCAGCGTCGAGCACGTCAACCACGTATTCAGAGCCCACGCGGGCGGCCAAGCGACACTCCCGGACGAAACGCTTCCGGAAGTCGGGTGCCTGAGCGAAATCCGGCCACAACAACTTGATCGCAACGTCGCGCTCCGTCACGGAGTGTTGCCCCGCATAAACGCCGCCGAAACCCCCGACACCGAGCAATGCGCCGATTACGTACCTGCCCCCGAGCAGTCGTCCCGTATAGTCCGCTGGCTCCATTCGAACTCAGTCTAGTGTTACAACGGGGCACGACCAAATCCCGGATTCCGGGGGGGATGGGGGCCAGCGGCCGGCGGCACGCGGAGGCAGCTGAAGAGGATTCACTTCCGGGGATGAGCATTGGCAGCGCTCGCCTCGAGTCGTTGGAAGAGAGAGGTAGATCCAGTGGTGCAACTGCACAAGCTTCGTGGGTTTCTCGTGTTTTCTGCCTGGCTAGCGGCCGCGTGCGGCTCCGACACCAGTGATGAACGCGCAAAGGCGGCGGACCTCGGTCAGGGCTGCAGCATCAACTCGGACTGCAAGAACCCATACGTCTGCGCGTTCTCGCGCTGCCACGTCGAGTGCGAGGACACCGCGCGCGACTGCGAGGCACCATCCCGCTGCGTGAAGTGGGAGGGCGTCGGAGTCTGTCAACTGGACGACGAGATCACCTGCGGCGAGAGCAAGCCGTGTCCGGGCAAGCAGGTGTGTTCCGCGGGCTTCTGTCGCGACTACTGCACGGACATGAGCGAGTGTCTAAGCACTCAGAGCTGCGTGCAGTCGGTCTGTGAGGACACCGGCTCAGGCGGTTCCGCAGGGCAATCATCAGGCGGTGCGGCAGGAGGCGGCGCTGGTGGAGTCGGCGCGGGAGGCGCCGGGGGCGCTTCGGGCGGTACTAGCCAAACCGGGGGCAACTCGGGCGTCGGGGGCAACTCAGGCAGCGCTGGACAAGCGACGGGCGGAACAGGCGGACAAGCGACGGGCGGAACCGCTGGGCAGGCAACGGGCGGGACGGCCGGACAAGCGACGGGCGGAACCGCTGGGCAGGCAACGGGCGGAACGGCCGGACAAGCGACGGGTGGAACCGCGGGAACTGGCGGCGGCGGTGCCACGTTGCCCGCGCCGGTCGCCTATTGGCCCTTCGATGACGTTGGAGGAGGTGCGGCCGACAGCTACGGCGACCTGCTGGGGACCATCAAGGGGGACGCGCAGAGCGTGGCCGGCCGGGTTGGCAAGGCGCTGGAGTTCAACATCAGCACCCTGACTCAGAACGTCACAGTCAACTACCGGCCTGAGATCAACGCCGCCACGGCTTTGACGATTTCCGCGTGGATTAATCCTTCCACCTTCCTCAACTCCAGCGCCGGCTCCCGAACCTTCATGCATCTGCAGACGACGACGACGTTACAGTATGTCGGCGGCTCGCTTCGCTTCGTGGTCTACAGCGGTGCTGGTGCACCCACCAATCTCGACCACGCCGTGGACCTCTCTCCGGGCGGTTGGCACCACTTGGTTGGGACCTACGACGTCGCGGCTGGCAACCAAATGGAACTCTATCTCGACGGGACGCGCGTCGCGTTTCAGGCGGGGCCTGGATCCATCGGCGCCACCAATCAACCGCTCTACATCGGTTCCAACGTCGCGTATCAGCAACCCTTCGTCGGCAAGATGGATGAAGTGAGCTTTTACAAGCGCGGCCTGTCTCAGGCTGAAGTTTCCGCCGCGTACTCGGCGGGCATGGCGGGTCAAGCGCTGCCGGACTGCAGCGCCTGTGTATCACCAAGCTTCCACTGGAAGTTCGACGACAGCGTGGACACCACAGTGCCCGACGCGGTCGCCGCCCATTCAGGGACCAATGTAGACGGCGCCGCAAGCGTTCCCGGCAGAGTTGGCACGGCGCTCAAGTTCGTCCACTCAGCAGACCAGGTGGTCGTGCCTCACGCCGCCGCGCTCACCCCCCCGAACGCGTTGAGCGTCACGCTTTGGATCCGTCCGAGCGTCACGATTCAAGTCACCGATCCAGAGCATACCGGACTGATCGAGAAGTGGAACTACCCAGACGGCTATCAGATCATCGCCGGAGGCACATACGCGCCTCGCGCGAACATCGGACCAGCCGTGCACGGCATCTCCCAGTCTTTCCTCGCGGATACCTGGTATCACGTCGCCCTCGTTTGGGATGGCCAAGCGATCCAGCTGTATGTGAACGCCTCCAGCAGTACGGCTCCGACCGCGCAAACCGGACCGCTCGGCAGCGCGGCGGTGCCGCTTTACCTTGGGGGCAGTGGCATCCTCGGCAAGCAGTATCAAGGCCTGATGGACGAGGTCGCTCTCTACGACGTCGCGCTCACCCCGGATCAGGTAGCAGCGTCTCTCGCGCGGGGGGCTGCTGGGCAACCCGTGTGGCCCTAGTCTCGCGGTGTGGCGCCTGAACAACCTGCGGCGCGGGGGACACCGCGCCTACCAGTTTCGTGCCTTCAGGCCCAAACCGACCCCGCCCATCATCGGCATCGGGGTGAGCCCGAAAGACACCAGGAACTCGCTGTCGGCGCCTGGCTCGAAACGGTCAGGGTCATCTCCCGCGATGAGCAGATAGCTACCAACTCCCGCCGCGACAACGCCCAGTCCAAGCGCTGCCCATCCGTACCCAAAGCGCCCGTTCGCGGCCTCGATGTCATCCACCAGGGTGTTGAGGTCTTTGCAGTCATCAGCCAGGTCGCTCAGGCCCGGCCAGCAGTCGCCGCTGCTCTCGTGCCTTGGTGCCTCCTGATTGAAGGTGCGCTGCGCGTCTTGCTGCTGACCACGGTTCCAAAGCAAGAAAGCAACCGCGCCGACCCCGATCGCGGCGCCACCCCCGACGCCCACCCAGCCCCACGTACGCTGGCTGAGTGCTGCGTCACGGTAGTCGCGCCGGTAGCTGGCGTCTGGAATCAGTTCCACGTCTACGCGGTAGCCGCCGCGAGGCACGTCGACCTCTCGCTCGAAGCTCACGAAGCCCGCGCGCTCGACGCGTAGGCGGTGTTTGCCCGGGGGCACGACGAGCGACGTCGACTGGATGACTTCGTCGTCCACCCAAATCACCGCGTTGTCTTCCCGAACGCGCACGTCGAGGCGCCCACCGCTGCGACGGAGCGCGCGAGTGTCCACCCGAGGACACGCGTCCAGCTCTGCCGCGACCGCCG
Organism: Polyangiaceae bacterium; assembly: GCA_020633205.1. Taxonomy (NCBI): domain Bacteria; kingdom Pseudomonadati; phylum Myxococcota; order Polyangiales; family Polyangiaceae; species Polyangiaceae bacterium. The sequence continues at coordinate 155,478 of JACKEB010000013.1, read as the reverse complement.
ACCCAAACGCGATCTTCCGCCGGACCGCAACGTACCCCTCCCGCGTCAGCTCAACGACGTGGTTCCCAGGTTGGACGCTGAGCGGCGCCGGGAGTGGCGTCTCACCCAGAACTGCCCCGTCGACCCTCACTTCCGCGTCCGGCAGCGTACAATTCACTCTCAGCAACGCTTGCGCCGCCTGGTGGGCTTCCAGCGTCACCTTCACGACTCGAGTCTCACCGCCAGCAACGCTCAATGAGACCCGCTGAGCTCCGCGACCCGGAGCGCTGACGGTCAAAAAATGTCGACCGCTCGTCACCCGCAGAGGCTTCGAAGTCAGCTTGTGGGACTCGCCCGCCAGCTCCACCTCCGCATCGTCGGCATTCACTTCCACGCGGATATAGGCGATGCGAGCCAGCACACGCTCTCGCATGCTACGCGCGTGCTCGAGCTGCTCGGGTCCCAAACCCGTCGGATCTTTCAACACGGTTTCCAGCGCGTCGAACGCCTCCACCATGCGCCCTGCCGACGCCTGTACCAGTCCAATGTTGTAGAGCACCCGAGGATGCGGGACGAGCGCGTAGGCCCGCTGAAACTCCGCGAGGGCGCCCTCGACATCTCCCTGATCCGTCAGTCGCAGACCGCGATCAAAGCGCTCCCTCGCTTCCGTTCGAGCATCCTGAGCGCCGAGCTCGGGGACCGCTAGCGCAAAACTCAAACCCGCCCCAAGGGCTAGCAGCGATCGCAAGTAACGAGAGCCTCGCATATTAGTAGGGGTTTGCCGTGTCGAGCTGAAGCTTCTCGCTTCGGCTCGGATCGCGGGGTGCGCCCTGCACCGTAGGAGGTGCTGCGCCCGGCGAGGACGCGGCGGGACGAGCTGCCGCTGAAGGTTGCACGGAGGGAGGGCGGCCGGAAAAGGAGGCAGAGGGCGGAGCGTCGGGCGCTTGCGTCGACGCGCGTTCCGCGCTCGCGCTGAGGCTGAGAACGGGCGATGGCCTCGCCGCGCTGGCGAGCACCGAGTCCACCGGCGAGTCGCCAGTGGCGGTAGCTACGGGTGACTCCGCGGGATCGTTGGGCGTGCGAAGCAGCGCGAACCCGAGCGCCGTGAGCAAGCCAAGCAGCAGACCGACAAACAGCATCGGCCGATACACCCCACGCCCGCGAGGGCGCTCGACGCTCGGCTCGATCTTCGGAGGAGACGCCCGGCCTTGTTCTAGCGCAAGCTGGAGTTCTCTTGCCGTGTGGAATCGATCTTCGGGCTCGCGCGACATAGCCCGAGCAATCGCGTCGCTCACCTCCTTGGGGATGTCGCCGCGGAGTACATCCAACGTGTCGTAGCTACCTTCGTTCAGTCGCACGCTGAGCTCAGGCAGGCTCTCCGCCTCGAACGGGCGCTTCCCTGTGAGGCATTGATAGGCGATCACTCCGAGCGCGTAGATGTCGCTCTCGATCGAGGCAGGCCGGCGCTTCAACAGCTGCTCCGGCGCCATATAGAACGGCGTGCCGAGCAGCGCGCCTTCCCGGGTCAACGCCGACGTGAGGTCGAGGTCGATGTCGAACTTCGAGATGCCAAAGTCCAAAATTTTGATGAACGGCGCACCTCGGACGCTGGCGACGAACAGGTTTTCTGGCTTGAGGTCGCGGTGCACGATGCCCGCATCGTGTGCGGCCTGAACTCCCTCGCAGACCTGGCTCAGTAACTCGAGGCAAAAGGCCAGCTCCAGCGCTCCCTGCGCCTCGAGCAACTCGTCGAGCGACTGCCCCTCGAGCAGCTCCATCAACAGGAAGGGCGAGCCATCATCGAGGATCCCTGCATCGAACGTCTCCACGACGTGAGGACTCCCAATGCGCCCCGCGGCGGTGGCTTCGCGAAGGAACCGCTCTCTGGCCGTCGACGCCTGAGCAATGCTCGGGTGCAGCAGCTTGAGGGCCCGGGTGTGGTGCGTGAAGAGGTGCTCCACCTCATACACCGCGCCCATTCCCCCGGCGCCAACGAGCCGCACTACGCGCAACTTGCCCGCAACGACATCCCCTGCGCGTAGGCTGTTCACTCGCGGCTAGTCTCCGTCATGATCCGCTGCGTGACCAGCCCTGCGCGGCAGCGCGATTTGCGTGCGCCCCCAGGGCGCGCCGAGGGTCGAAGCGCGCCGAGGGTTGAGGCGCTCTCAGGGTCGAGGCGCTCTCAGGGTCGAGGCGCTACGGGTGGCGGCGGCGCTGGCATCGGCATGGGCACTGGCGGAACCGCTCCGAAGCTCTGGAGCCCGTAGCCAATCAGCCCGCCCACATCAGTGATCATCTCCTTTGGCACCACCACTTCGTAGCTGAGGGTTGGGCCTGCGCTGACTTGAACCTGAATCAATCCGGGCGACTCGCCCCGATTCGGCATGGCCTGCAACACAGCCTCTGCGTCCTTCGCCGACGCCGCGTTCATCACGCCGAGCTTCAGCGCATCCGTGAAGCGCTGAAGCGTCACGAAGCCGCCTGCCACGAAGCTACCAGTGCGCAGCTTCTCCAGGTCGGGTCGGGTGGCGAGCGTCTTGGCAGGCGTGCCTGCGGCGGCAATCGCTAGCTCGCTCACCAGCTTGGTCTCGTCGGCGCTCATTCCGATCCACGTGTAGGGACCGTCGGGCACGACAATCACGACGACGGGCAGCGCCTTCGCAACCGGACGCTTCTGCGCCTTCGCTCCAGACGGTGGCTCTTCGTAGTAGTCATCAGAGCGGAAGGCGTCTCCGGGAATGGCCACCTCGTACGCAACACTTCCGCGCGGCAACTTACCCTTGGGTCCGCGGCGCTTGATGGGGCCGAGCTTGTCGATGTCGGAGCCGACCTCCTTCTTGAGCACCGCCCGTAGGTTACGATCAGCGCTGACCTTCACCAGATGATCGAGGTAGGCGATGGTGCGCTTCGAGTCTTCCTGCAGCCCGACGACGTGCCACGCGAGCTGCGATCGCATCACCTCGCGCTCGAACTCGACAGTGCCGCGCTTGACCTTGGTGTCCGCGGTCACTGCACCCGAGGCGTAGACACTGCTTCCCTCATTCACCCAGAGCTTGTCGACTAGACCGACCAGGTTCTTGCGTGGACCGGCGGCCATTTTCTGAGAGGCGAGGTACGTGTCGAGCAACTCGGACAACGACTTCTGAATCGGCGCAAACGCGGCGGCGTCTCCACCGATGCCAAACGTCGCGCTCGTTGCGTCGCGGGGCAAATCCCAGAACATCGCCGGTGCGGGCTTGGCGCGGCGCCCAGAGTCCTCGACCCGCTGGGCGATCCAAGACTTCTTACCGCGGAACGCCAGCTCGAACTTGACGCGCGCCTGCGCAGGAGACGACTCCAGCATGCCCTTCAAGCGCAGCGCGTCCAGATCCTCAACCAGTGCCAGCCCCTCGTCGAGCAACGCAGTGGCAACATCGCTCACCGCGCGATCGAAGGGCGCGAAGCCGCTCTGAAGTTCCTCGCGGATAAAGGGCATCGCGAGACGGCGAAGCTTCGGCAGATCCGCCGCGTAGCGCTTGCGGAAAGGCTCGGCGCGCACTTCAACGCTGATGTCGTCAGGGCCGAGATCCTCATTCGGCAAGCCGCGAGTCGCGAAGTCGAGCAGCGCGTCGATAGACTTCTTTCCGTCTCCGCACACCAAGCGCGCGGGCGCCTGTCCCAGCGAGCGGGCGACCACGCAGTCCGAGTCGACGCGATATACACCAGGGGCGATGCGCTCCGCGCGCTCACCTTGGTCCTTCGAGAACTTGAGCGCGCTGTCCAGAGAGGTCAGACCGACGCTGAAGACCGCGCGGAATTTTGGCTCCTGCATGGCACCCCCGTCGTCCATGCTGACCATGACGTCCACGGGAGCGTTCAGGTCCACGACCCGCTCAATGCCAGGTAGCCCCTGCTGCATGGCGTCGCGCCAGCGCATGGGGAGGGTGACCCAGCTCTCGACGGTGTCCGCGAGTTTGCTCGGGTTCTTCAGGCGACCCACGAGGAACACTCGGTCAGGTGCACTGACAGGTTGAAGTGGCGGTGCAGCCTCGCCCTCCATGCCCTCCGCGATGGGCGTCGCCTGGCCGCTGTCCGTATCCGGCGCTGCGGGCGTCGGCGTCGCCCCTCCACCACACGCCACACACACCACGCTCGCAAGGAGCAGTGTCTTTCCCCGGCTAGAAATCATCGCGAGACCTTATCCGGCTTCGCACGAAGCGCAAGCGTGGCCACTCGAGCCGCCGAGTGCTCGTTTTCCCGCAGGGCATTCTCCTTGGGCTAGGCGCGTTTTACGTCACGTTCGCCGAACAATGCCTTCGTCGTGTGCCAGATGGCACCACGAGCAGCGCGCAGCGCCGTCTGCGTGCCCCAGGGTTTGCCGCCGAAGTAGCGCATTCCAACCTGAAGGAACTCTGGATAGCGGAGCACGTAGCGCTCGATGGTCTCCCGCCGCGCCCCGTAGAACAAATCCACGCCCGCGGTGCGGGCGCGCAGGTCGATGCCAACGTGAGCGCGCCCTACCGCCGTAGGCCAGTCCTCGAAGCCCAGGCGACCGTCCGCCAGGCGCTCGCTCAAGTACTTACCCGCTGTAGCCCCATACTGGATCGCCTGAGCGATGCCCTCACCGCTCACTGGATCGATCCCCGCCGCTTCACCGACGAGCAACACCCGTTCCTGACTGATGGGCTGATGGGGCTCGAAGCCGCGCTCGGCAAAGCGCTTCTGGCGATAGTCCCCCAACTTCAGGCCTCGCGCCGCGAGCTCTTCAGCCAGCACCGCCTGAATGTTCACTGGACTGGCCTCGCCATCTCGCTTCAGGAGATAGACCCCGCGGCACATCATCTCCCGCCCGTCCACCAACGTGGGGAAGTCCCAGTAGTACCCCGGGAGATCGCCGCGCGTGAAGTCGAACAAGATCACATCCCGGGGCAGGTCGCCATCGACATGCTCCGTGTCCAGCTCCAGCGCCTGCGCGAGATACCGCGTTGAAACGAAACCCAGGCGCTTGCGCACCACGCTTCCCACGCCGTCGGCCCCGACGAGCACCCGCGCCTTCAAGCGACCCTGGGATGTCTCGAGCTCGAAGCCATCATGGGTCCGCCAGAACTCGCTCAGCGAGGTGCCTTGCAGGATGCGTATGCCGCGCGCCTCAGCCTGGCGGGCTAGTTCGTGATCGAACTGCTTGCGACGCACCACGCGGCCGATGTCCGGCTCGCGGCCGACCAGCTCTCCGAAGCGAGAACGAAACGCGATGCCGTGAAAGGCAACGCTGGGGACGTCGACCACCACATCGATGCTCTTCAGCAGCTTGTCCGCCCGCCCGCCAACGCCGCCGGCGCAGAACTTCTCACGTGGGTACGTGGCCTTCTCCAGCACCGCAATGCGATCGGTGAGATCCGGGCGGTGATGCGCGAGGAAGAGCGCCGTCGAGATCCCGGCTGGACCTCCTCCGACGATGACGACTTCGAACTCTCTCAAGACGAGGGTGACTTACACCAGCAGAACAGGCGGCGCTACACTGCAAACATGGCGTACTTCCGCTGGGTCGAAGGCGAGATGGAAGGCTACTTGATCGCCTGCGACACAAACGACGCGCGCCGCCTGCTGGGAGAGGCCGACAACCCGGCGCTGGTGATTGAGCCCCTCAGCGGGGCACTCGATCCCATCGACTTCGCAGAGGCTCAGGCGGTGCTGGGCGATCAGCATCCAGCGCTGCTCGGCCTGCGCAGCCTGGGATTGAGCCTCGCGGAAACAATCGTGCAACGTAGCTCTCACTTCGGGGGCTTGCCCCGGTTAAGCCAACAGATCGACTGGCCGGGCGGAGCGAACCCGCTGCCTCTACTGCTCGAGCTGGATCTAGCGGAGGTGACGGACGGGGGTTGGGGGGGGTTCTTTGGGTTTCCGGCGACGGGCTACTTGGCGCTCTTCTTCGATCTTCGGAGCTCGAGGCGGGATTTCGCGGTGTGCTACAGCCCGGCAGGTTCGCCGGTGCGGAGCGCGCCAGTGGGTAGCGTGGCGCTAGAGCCTCGCAGCGTCGTGAGTGGGCTCGAGCTGACCTCCCCCCACCCTGAAGATCCAGCGGTGATCGAGCTCCTTGGCGACGACGTGGAGCTGCTCGAGTCCTACGCGGCGCTCTATGCAGAGAGCGCAGAGGGCTGCCATCGCCTGCTGGGCCACGCGTACTGGATCAACGAAGAGTGCGCAGTGCCCGAGGGATGCATTCAGCTATTCCAAATCCGCGGGGAACCGGGCAGCTTCGGAGTCAACGCGGAAGAGTGCTACTTGCACGTGTTCATGCCTGAAGCGGACCTAGCCGCGCTCGACTTCAGCCGCTGCGAGCTCGTGCTTCAGCTGGGCTGAGCACGCAGCCTACGCAGGCGCACAAACAGCAAACGGCCCGGAGCCGAAGCTCACGGGCCGCTTGTCTTTCTTGGGCTCAGCTCGAAGTCAGTTGGTCTCTTCGAACTCGGCGTCGATCACGTCGCCCTTGCTCTTCTTGTCCTGAGCCGCGTCGGCTCCAGGCACGCCCGCTGCACCAGGTTGACCACCAGCGCCCTCGTAGAGCTTGGCTGCCATCTCGTGGGCCGCGGTCTGCAGGTCGTTGAGCACGGTCTGCACCTTCTCGTCGTCCTGCTTCTCCAGGGCATCGCGACCGTCGCGCATCAGACCCTCGATCTTGCTGGTGTCGAAGCCTTCGAGCTTGTCCTTGTTGTCAGCCAGCTGCTTCTCGAGGTTGTAGATGGTGTTGTCGAGTTGGTTGCGACGCTCCACCTGCTCGCGGCGGGCCTTGTCCTCCGCCTCGTGCTTCGCGGCGTCGTCCACCATCTTGCTGATCTCGTTGTCGTTGAGACCGCTGTTCGCCTCGATGGTGATGCGCTGATCCTTGCCAGTGGCGGTGTCACGCGCTGCGACCGAGAGGATGCCGTTGGCGTCGATGTCGAAGGTGACCTCGATCTTCGGCATACCACGCGGTGCCGCGGGGATACCATCCAGGTGGAACTTGCCAAGGGTGCGGTTCTGCGACGCCTGGGCGCGCTCACCTTGAAGCACGTGGATTTCTACCGAGGGCTGGTTGTCTGCAGCCGTGGAGTAGGTCTCCTTCTTCTGCGTCGGGATGGTGGTGTTGCGGGGGATCATGACGGTCATCACGCCACCCAGCGTCTCCACGCCGAGGCTCAGCGGAGTCACGTCGAGGAGCACGACGTCTTGCACGTCGCCGGCGAGCACGCCGCCCTGGACCGCGGCGCCGATGGCCACGACCTCGTCGGGGTTCACGCCCTTGTGAGGCTCTTTGCCGAAGAACTTGGTGACGGTCTCCTGCACCAGCGGAATCCGCGTGGAACCACCGACCAGCACCACCTCATCGATGTCGCTCGGCTGCTTCTTGCTGTCGGCCAGCGCTTGCTTGACGGGCTCCATGGTGCGCTCGATCAGCGGACGGATCATCTGCTCGAGCTTCGAGCGGGTGAGGGTCTTCTGCAGGTGCTTCGGGCCCGATGCGTCCGCCGTGAGGAACGGCAGGTTGATGGTGGTCTCCTGCTTGCTGGAGAGCTCGATCTTGGCTTGCTCCGCAGCATCCTTGAGGCGCTGGATGACCATCTTGTCGCCCTTGACGTCGATGCCGGTGTCCTTCTTGAACTCGGCCTCGAGCCACTGCATCACCGCCTCGTCGACGTCGTCACCACCGAGGTGCGTGTCGCCGCCGGTCGCGATGACCTGCACCACGTTGTCGCCCACCTCGAGGATCGAGATGTCGAAGGTACCGCCGCCGAAGTCGTAGACCGCGATCAGCTCGTCCTTCTTCGAGTCCAGGCCGTACGCCAACGCAGCCGCGGTGGGCTCGTTGATGATGCGCCGCACTTCGAGGCCAGCGATCTTGCCGGCGTCCTTGGTGGCCTGGCGCTGGGAGTCGTTGAAGTACGCGGGAACGGTGATGACCGCTTCCGTGACGGTGGTTCCGAGGTACGCCTCGGCAGCCTGCTTCAACTTCAAGAGCACCTTCGCGCTCACTTCAGGCGCCGCCATCTGCTTGCCACGCACTTCGATGCGCGCGTCGCCGTTGGGGCCCTTCACGACCTTGTACGGCACGCGCGGCAGGTCGTCGGTGATCTCATCGAAGCGGCGGCCGATGAAACGCTTGGCCGAATAAACCGTGTTCTCCGGGTTCGTCACCGCCTGGCGCTTGGCGATCGTGCCGACCAGGATCTCTCCCTTGTCGTCCCATGCGACCACCGAGGGGGTGAGGCGCGAACCTTCCTCATTGACGATGACCTTCGGCTCCTTGCCTTCCATCACCGACACGACGCTGTTGGTGGTGCCGAGGTCGATTCCGATAATCTTGCCCATCGTTCTCTCCTAAATCGTGCTTTCGCTGTCGCGAGCTGAAATCCTTCAGGCTTGAACCACTTTGCCGTGGGTCGACTCACGCTGCCGATGCACCGCGAGGCCTTACCCAGAGCACCGGCTCGGAAGCCAGTGGCTCAGGCCCTTGCGCAGCGTCCCTGGCGTTCTTAGGGGCTCCAGTGGTGCTGTGCTTGAACCTCGTTGATCCCGGGGAGGCTCCCCGAGGGGTCAACTGGGTCGCCAAACTAACCACCTGATCCAGGGGGTCAACCGCTTGACTTCATTCAGCCATCACGGCGGCTTCCCGAGCGCAGAAGTTGGGTTGTCCACAAGCGTTGGCAAGGGCGCAGGTGCGAAGTCAGCGGTTCGCGGTGAAGAACGCCCTGCTTCTCTTGGGGTTGGGGGTGAGGCGCGCCAGGTGCCAACGGGGTCCGTCTCATTTGCGTTGACAGAAGGCGCGCCGCGACTACCCTCCCCGCTCCTAACCCGCTTAGGGGCTGTAGCTCAGCTGGGAGAGCGCCGCGTTCGCAATGCGGAGGTCTGGGGTTCGATCCCCCACAGCTCCACGAAAAACATCTTCGCCCGGGCATCTGCCCGGGCGCGATTGTTTTGTCCGTGCGCATGCGCCCGTAGCAGCACCACCTCACTGCTCGATGGCGATCAGCACACTGCGTCCGGGCAACACGTACTGAGCGTCACCCACAGGGAAGGCGCTCGGCGAGTCGACGCAGCTGCCGAACGCCGCGAACGCCTCACTCGTGTCACACACGATGTCCCAGGCGAGGCCGGGTGCAGTCGGTGGAAGGTCGAAAACGATTGCTTCGCTCCAGCCGTTGTAGGCCACGAGCAGCGAGCGCGCCGGATCGCCGACTTCGTCGCCATCCAGGCGAAACGCCAGAAACTGACGCGCCGGATCATCCAAGTAGGCGGCGCTGGCCTGCTTTCCTTGGTCGTCCAGGAACGCAACCAGCGGCAAGTCATCTCCGTCCGTGTCGGTGTCTAGAGGCCGATAGGCGCTTGGGCGCAGCGCAGGGTGATCCTTACGGAAATTGAGCAAGCGCGAGCTGAAGTCGAAAAAGGCGCGTTCGCTCTGCAGAGCTGACCAGTCGATCCAGGTGCCCACGCTGTCCAGGTTGTACGGATTGTTGTTGCAGCGCTGGCTGCGGTACAGCTCGTCGCCTCCGACGATCATCGGCACCCCGGCACTCACCATCAAGAGCGCGAGCGCCGTGCGCGTGCCCTGCCGCTGGTAGGCGTCGTTTCCGCGATGATCCCAAGAGCGATTGTCGTCGGTGCCCCCGTCTGAGGGCCCGAAGGGCCACGCTTGATCATTCTTTTTGGCGTTGCACGAGTTCAGGTCGCGCAAGGTGAAGCCGTCATGGCTCACCAGGAAGTTGATTGAGCTCGTCGGGGAACGACCATCATCTCCAAACAGCGACCAGCTCCCGCTCAGCCGATCGGCGAGCCAACCGGGGGTCACCTGGGCACTGCCCAGCAGGTTCAGATCGTCGCGCAACGTATCGCGGTAGGCGCCGTTCCACTCCGCCCAGCCAGCAGGAAACTGCCCCAGCTGAAACGTGCCCGGACCAGTTCCCCACGGCTCGGCGATCAGCGCCACTCCGGGTAGCTCCGTCACGGCCCGGCGCAAGATCCCGGTTGGGTCGCCGCCGTCGAACTGGAAGCAGCCGCGCTCGCACTGGTTCGCCAAGATCGGGGCGAGGTCGAAACGGAAGCCGTCGACTCCCAGTGTCTCGTGCCAGTAGCGCAGCGAGTCGATCACCAGATCCCGCGCGAGCTGACTCCGCGCGGCAAGATTGGGTCCCACGCCGTTGTCGTTCTGATAACCGGCGGGGTCTTGAGCGAGCTGGTAGTAGCCGGTGTTGTCGATGCCACGCCACGAATAGAGCGGCGCGATGCTACCGCCGTCGCCCCAGGCGCCTCCCTCACCCGTGTGGTTGTAGACGACGTCGACGAAGACGGAGATCCCCGCGTCGTGGAACGCCTTCACCATCGCTTGCAGCTCCCGCGTCGGGCCGCCCGGAGATTTGTCCGACGCAAAGCGGCGATCCGGCGCAAAAAAACTCAGGGAGCTGTAGCCCCAGTAGTTGTCGCCGCTCGCGGAGTTTGGGTCGATGTCGTTTTGGTCGTTCTGCGTCTCATGCAGCGGCAAGAACTCCACCGCGGTGACTCCTAGATCCGCGAGGTACTGAGCCTTGGTCGCCGCGCCTGCGTAGGTGCCGCGCAGCTCAGCAGGCAGCGACGCATCCGCCTGGGTGAAGCCGCGTAGCTGGACCTCGTAGATCACTTGCTCGCCCAGCGGGCGCGCCGGCAGCGTGCCGACATCGACTTGGGTCGGTAGCAACGCGATCCCTTTGGGTGCCTCCAAAGCGCTATCTAACAGGCGATCTTCAGCACCTGTTCGGAACATCGCGCCAGAGCGCTGCTCAGGGTTGATTGGATCGTGACTCAGCTCGACCGCGTAGGGATCCCACAAGAGCTTGTTCGGATTGAAGCGGTTGCCTTCAGCGTCCACGTCGGAGACGAAGCCGGCGTCGCTACCCGGTACCCAGTCCTCTGCATAGGGCCAGTTCGGGCCCCAAGCGCGCAAGCCGTAGAACACCGTGCCCGATAGCCCGGCGGCGAGGAGCTCCGAGCGCTGCACCCTGCCCCGAAACACACCGTCCGCGTCCGGCTGGAGCTCAACACGCAGCACTTCGGCTTCGCCGCTCGCGGCGGCGTAGAGCCACGCTTCGATCCGCGTCGCGGCTTGACTCCGCACGGATAGGTGGAGGTTGCGCTCCGTGTCCCACCGAGCGCCCCAGCCCTCGGGCGGGGCGTTGGTCGTTCCGGCGGTACCCCCTGCTCCACCGGTCGTTGCGCCTGCAGCGCCGCCGGTACCAGCGCCGCCAGTACCAGTGCCGCCAGCACCTGCACCGCCGGCGCCGCCACTACCGCCGCTCGCCGTCTGCCGACTTGAGTCGTTAGCTGCGCTGCAGGCGACGAGCGCCGCGCACAGGCACCCGGCGCTCCCTAACCCCAAACCCCAGAATCGCACGCGACCAAGACGTCTCATAGCTGGTGCGGCACAGCGTAACTCAATTTAGAGTCATGACCACCCCGTACCGCAATTTGCCTGCGGCTCGCGGCTTTTGCCTGTGAAAAAGCCAGCGCCGAAGGCAGCGAGAAGCGATGCGTCAAGCTGGGTCGAGCGCGCTCCAGTAGACTCGCGACTGTGTTCGACTTCCTCAAGCGACGGCGCCGAGAGGCCCTCAAAACGACCCCGTTGGATGGCGAGCAACGGGCGATCCTCGAACGCAACGTTCCGTACCTCAAACGCTTGTCCTCCGCGGATCGCGAGGAGCTCGAAGGATTGGTCCAAATTTTCCTCGCAGAAAAAGAATTCGAGGGTTGTGGCGGCCTCGAGCTCACCGACGAAATGCGCCTGACCATCGCCGCCCAAGCGTGCGTCTTGCTGCTCCACCGAGAGACAGACATCTATCCCGATCTGGACGTGATCCTCGTCTACCCGAGCGCCTACAAGGTGCCCGCTGGGCACGCCGAGGGTGGGATTGTGCTCGAGGGGGACCAAGCCCGCCTGGGTGAGTCGTGGACCCGCGGCATCGTCGTCTTGGCGTGGGATCACGTGAAGTCCGGAGCGGCGCAGCCTGCCGATGGCCAGAACGTCGTGCTGCATGAGTTCGCTCACCAGCTCGATGGCGAAGATGGCGCGATGGACGGCGCGCCGGACCTCGGCACACGTGCGCGCTACACGTCGTGGGCCCACGTGCTCGGCGACGAGTTCAAAGAGCTTTCCGAGCGGATTCACGAAGGAAGACGCAGCGACATCGATCCCTACGGCGCCACCAACCCCGCGGAGTTCTTCGCCGTGCTGACGGAGATGTTCTTCGAGAAGCCGCGCGCGCTGCAGAAGCGGCACCCGGATCTATACGAAGAGCTCTCGAGCTTTTATCGGCAGGATCCGGCGAGCGACCTCGACTGAAGCCAGGTTGATTGTCGAATCAACGTTGCCCCGCGGAGTCGAGAGCAGCAAGCTCTGTGCATGAACTCGACCACAGAAGCCGGCAGCGCAGCTGACCGCTCGGCTGAGCTCTGGAGCGCACTGCGCGGTGCTGAAGAAGCGCATCAATACCTGGAGCTGTACGGTCCGCCCGCGCTCTCGAGTGCGTTCGATGTATCAGGCTTAGCCGCAGATAGCATCGGCGTAGCGAGCCTGGCAGTCGCTGAACTAGCCAGCCTGCGCTCAGGCGTTCGCTTCCCCGAGGTAATCGTCAGTCGCTTGGAAGCGAGCGCCGCGTTCCGTTGCGAGTCGCTACAAGCGCCTGAGGGTTGGCCCTTACCTCCCAGCTGGGATCCCATCGCGGGTAACTATCGCGCCCAAGATCGCTGGATCCGTCTGCACACCAACTACAAGTCACATCGAGACGCTGTGCTCAGCGTCTTGGGGGTGACAGCCGAGCGGGAAGCCGTTGCGGCCGCGGTTTCCCGCTGGGAGGCTGAGGCGCTCGAGCAGGCGGTAGTCGACGCCGGAGGGGCCGCTGCGTGCATGTACGCGCGAGGCGAATGGCTGAACTCCGACGTCGGCCGCGCCACGGCTCAGGAGCCCCCCGTCGCGCTGCTCGAACGCGGTGTGAGTACGTCCCCGCTCGGCCCGCTGCCAACCGGAGAGCGCGGTGGAGCACCCCTCGCTGGCGTTCGCGTCTTGGATCTGACCCGGGTGATCGCGGGGCCACTGTGCACTCGCTTCTTGGCGGCCTACGGCGCGGATGTGCTGCGGGTGGACCCGACGGGTTTCGAGGAGGTACCGGCTCTCCTCCCGGAAACGACCATCGGCAAACGCCGTTGCTTTCTCGATCTTCACACGCCAGCGGGCAAGCAGCGCCTGAGGGAGCTGGTCGCCGCCGCCGATGCGCTCGTCGTGGGTTTACGCCCGGGCGCCCTCGAACGCTTCGGGCTCGACGCCGAAGCGCTTCGCGACCTCAATCCGAACCTCGTCGTCGCCGAGCTCGACGCCTATGGCTGGAGGGGCCCGTGGTGCGGACGCCGCGGCTTTGACAGCCTGGTGCAGATGAGCTGCGGGATCACGGCGCACGGCAGCGATGCTCCCGGCGCACTACCTGCTCAGGCGCTGGACCACGCCGCGGGCTACCTGCTCGCCGCAGGGGTGTGTCGTGCACTCAGCCAGCGCATGCGTGGTGAGCTCATGCATGTTCGGGCATCGCTACTCGGCGTGGCAAACCACCTTTGGTCACGACCGATCGCTGACCCCACGCCCCGTGTGGAACACTGGCCCGACGAACTATTCGAGAGGGCCGAGACGGCGTGGGGACCGGTGCGTCGGGTGCGCTGCCCGGGGAAGCTAAGCGGCATCAGTCCCGCTTGGACGCGAACGGCTGGGAACCTGGGAAGCGATGCGCCGAGCTTCGGCGACGGGTGAGAGGCGAAGGAAGGCCGCTCACGCAAGCTTTCTCAGCTTGGGCTCTCGATTCCAGTTTCGCGTTTTTGCCCATTCGATGAACTCATCCACGCCAAGCTCGAGCACGGCCTCGTCGTCGACGTCGATTCCGCTGGCGTCGACCAGCGCCTTCGCGCCTGCGTCGTAAGCGACCGCCTTCAGGTGACCGAAGGCATCTCTCACGAAGTCGACCGCGGCCGCGTCGCTTTTCAACGATTCCGCTCCTGGCTTGGAGAGCACGAGCGCCACCGCATCGAAGTTCATCGAGGGTGTTCCCTCGAGCTTGCCGTCCGCGTCGAACGTGCCCTTGCTCGACCAGCGCAGGTTCATCACCCTTGGGGCGACGATTTGCGTCGTTCCCCCAGCCTTCTTCGCTGCCGCGCGGATCTTGTCAACCGTCGCCTTCGAGCTTCCGTCGGCGCACAGAATGCCAACGACTCGCCCCTGGAGTGACGGGTCAGCCTTTTGAATCAAACCCAGTGCAGGCGACGCGGGATGGTCCACGGGCTTGACCTTGCACGGAGCGGCCGCCGGAAGCTTGCTGAACCCGAGCCCATCGGCCACGCGCTTGGCGAGTCCCTCATCGACGTTCCGCAGCAGCGAAACCATGCGGTCCCGCACATGCTGTGTCTCCACCTTGGAGAGTTCGAACACCAGGGCCGAGGCAATGTGGGCGCGCTCGATCTCCGACTGGCTGAAGAAGAACTGTCGAGCCTGGCTGTAGTGATCGGCAAATGAGTCTGGGCGCAGACGGCCCCGCGCCCCCTCATCGCGTGAGGTGACTGCGCTTCTGAATCCGCTCGCAGTTTCCCGTGGACTCGTGGGCTCGAGGGATGAGGGCTCGTACGCCACGCGCCCCTTGTTGACCCGAGAACGCATCTTCCCGTCGCGCTGATTGTTCGCGAAGGGACACTTGGGGGCGTTGATCGGCAACTCGTGGAAGTTCACCCCACCAAAGCGTGAGATCTGCGTGTCCAGGTACGAAAACAGGCGCCCCTGCAACAGTGGATCGTTGGTGAAGTCCATTCCCGGGACGATGTTTGCGGGACAGAACGCCGCCTGCTCAGTTTCCGCAAAGAAATTATCCGGATTCCTATTGAGCACCATCCGACCGATTTCGGTCAGCGGAACCAGCTCCTCAGGGATGAGCTTCGTCGGGTCCAGGTGGTCGAATGGGAACTTCTCGGCTTCCTCCTCGGAAAAGAGCTGAACGGCGACAGTCCACTCGGGGAACTGCCCCGACTCGATCGCCTCGAACAGATCTCTGCGGTGAAAGTCCGAATCAGCTCCAGCGATCTTTACCGCCTCATCCCAGACCAACGACTGCAGACCAAGTTTCGGACGGAAGTGAAACTTCACGAACGTGGACTTTCCGCTCTTCGAGATCAGGCGAAACGAGTGGATTCCAAAACCTTCGATCATGCGTAGCGACCGCGGTATCGCGCGATCCGACATGGCCCACATGACCATGTGCATGGCTTCTGGGGTGAGGGAGATGAAGTCCCAGAAGGTGTCATGGGCGGACGCCGCCTGAGGGAACCCGCGATCTGGTTCCATCTTTACCGCGTGGATCAGATCGGGAAACTTGATCGCGTCCTGGATGAAGAACACCGGGATGTTGTTGCCGACCAGATCCCAGTTGCCCTGCTGGGTGTAGAACTTCACGGCGAAGCCGCGCACGTCTCTTGGTGTGTCAACCGACCCAGCGCCCCCGGCAACCGTAGAGAAACGCGCAAAGACCGGCACCTTCTCCCCCACCTCGGTTAGCACTGCCGCGGTGGTGTACTTCGAGAGGGAGCGCGTGAGCTCGAAGTAGCCGTGAGCGCCAGAGCCGCGCGCGTGGACGATGCGCTCGGGGATGCGCTCATGGTCGAAGTGGGTGATCTTCTCCCTGAGGATGAAGTCTTCCAGCAGCGTCGCCCCGCGAGGCGCGTCCTTCAGTGAGTTCTGATTGTCCGCAATCTCCACGCCCTGATTCGTGGTCAACGGGGGGTGTTTACCTGTAGCCGGCTGGTGAAGCTCGTCTCCTTCACCACGGTGCTCGGTCGCCTTCGTGCTTCGCTTCGTGTTCGGCATCGGCGGGGCATCAGCAACGAACGTGCCCACACGCGCACGTGGAAGACGCTCGTTTCTGAGCACGACACTGCGCGCTCCCGCCTCGCCCCGCGGAAATGCCCCGCACGCCAGGCACAAAATCGACGAACCCGCGAAGACGTAGCCTCGCGGGTTCGAAATCAGAGTCTACTAGCTCACTTCCGACGGCGGCGCGTCAGCCAAAGCGCGAGGCCCAGGGCGCCGACGGCCCACGGCACCGGCTTCGCGGGGTCCTTCTCCGGAGGGGAGAAGCTGCACGCCGTGCTGGTGCCGGCGTCGCCGCTGGCGAAGTGGCTCTCTGGGAAGCAGTAGCCGGAGTCGGAACAAGCGAAACCGTCGCCGCACTCCTCGGATGAACCGCAGGCGGCGGTGCAGACCGAGACGGTGTCGCTACTCAGCTGACCACACGCGCCGCTAGCGCACTCGCTCGAGGCGCCACACGGCAGGCCTTGGGGCTTCCCAGTCGAAACGCTGCCACCCGAGCCGCCGTCGCCTGCGGTGCCAGTGCCGCCGGTACCGCCATCACCTCCAGCGCCGCCGGTCCCCGGCTGCCCACCGGTGCCGCCGGTACCGCCCGTGCCTGGCTCTTGAGTCGAGCCCGTGGTGACCCAGGTCGCCGGTGTGTAGCCGCCCTTGTTGGCTGCATCGAGAGCGATCTCGCGGATCCAATCGCCCCAGTGAGGAACGGCGCCGTAGACCGGCGTGCTGCAGCCTTGTCCGCCGCGAGAGACCACACCGATCACGCGCCCCTGGTCGTCCAGCGCCGGACCGCCCGAGTCACCACTGCAGATGCCGGTGTCGCCTTGAAACTCGTTCTGATGGACGCCGAAGCCACAGCTACCTTGATCACACTGCACGACCAAGTTCTCGCGCATGCGTCGGGTGCCGGCGCCACTGGTGTCGTTGGTGTTGCCGAATCCAACGGCCGTGTAGACCTCGTTGCGGCGCACCAGCTGATCGACCCGCGGCACGTAAGGCTCCGCAACCGAACCTGGCACGTTCTGCTTCAGGCGAATCAGCGCGACGTCGAAGCCACAAGTATCGTTGCCGTCGGCGGGGACGAAGACTTCAGCGCCCTGAAAGTACTGTGCACTCTGACTGAGGCGGTCCTCATACGTGCCATAGAGCTGCGACCCGGAGTAAGGGGTGCCGAAGGGCGACTGATTGCAGATGACGTACTCACCCGTGGTCGGCGCCACACAGTGCCGCGCGGTAAGGATGAGGTTTGGAGCGATCAGGGTTCCCGAGCAAATCCCCCCAGACGCATACGAGAACAAGCCAAACACCGACTTGTGGGTCGAGTCACTCACGCCACCCGCGATGGGTTGCATGTTCTTGCTCAGGACCACCGGCTCGCCTTGCTCGGTGGAGCAAGCGGCAACGGAAAATAGAAGAGGAACAGCCAGAAGGAGTCGACGCATAAGAGGCAGCCTACGACGGTGAAGGGGATCGGTTTTACGGAGGTGTGCGCGACTAAGGACGCGAGCCTTTGCGCCACACGCGCAGCTCTCCACGCAAAGAGCAAAGCCACCAGCGCTCGGAGGGCAGCGCCGGTTTCCCGTGGAGAGGCCTGAACCATACGGCTGGTGGAACACCAATTCCAGTCGGTGGATCATTTCCACCCCGGTGGAGAACCTCGAAGAACCCGCTGTTTCAAGCTGTCTCAGCTGGTCCGTCGAGGACAATCGGAAACTCCGGCGCACCGCGCTATATGGCAGACATCCTTGAACTCCTATGGAAATGTCCAGTCCGCCTCGTCTTGCTCCGCGTCATCCACGCGCTCACCCAAGTGTCCCTTGTTCGCGCCTCCCGGGCCGGGCGAAAGCAGCGCTAACTCATGACGGCGATCGAGATTGAGCGGCGCATCGTGGCGCCGAGCTTGGAGGTCTGGCGCGCGATCAGCACCGCCAAGGGCCTCGCGCTCTGGCAAGCCGACGAAGTGAAAGGTGACGTGACCGAAGGCTCCGTCATCGAGCTTGGCTGGCCTGCCCTCGGGGTGTCGATGGAGCTCGACGTCGCCGAGGTCGAACAAGGACGCAGGGTGGTTCTCCAAGACATGGACACCAAGCTCGTGATCGAGGTGATCGCTGGCGGGCTGCGCCTCACCCACGAGTCGGTGCACGCTGATGACCTGGAAGGTATGAGTTCTTCGTGGCGGCTTGCGCTGAGCCAGCTTGGGCATAGCCTCGAGCGCCATCCAGGTCTCGAGCGAAAGAGCCACTGGGCCGCGCAACCGCTGCACGCAAGCGCAGAGACTGTGTACGCGTTCGGCACCGAACCCGCGCTCGCCAGTCGCTGGCTCTGGAGTGGTACCGTGGGGCAAGAGGGAGAGCGCGCCGAGCTGCGCATCGCCCAGCGTCCGTTGAGCGGCCGCGTGTTGTGCCACGTCCCTGGACGCGACTTGAGCATCGTCTGGGAGGAGGAAGCTGCGAGCACCCTGAGCCTGCGCACCCTACCCAGCCCGTTCAGCGCCGATGAGCGCATCGTCGCGCTGGTGTGGAGCGTGTGGCAGCCCGCAGAACTCGAGAGCGACCCCCATGCCGGCGAACACGAGGCGCTCAAGAGCCAACCTGAAATATCGGTCATCGCAGAGCTCGATCTGGCGCTCGAGCGCCTGAAGCATCAACTCCAGGGCGCGGGCGACGCCTGAGCGACGACCCGCGAAAAGAGCCGATTCGTCAGCTAGCGAGGGTCGGCGCAGCAGCGCGTCCCGGTGGAGTAGTCGAAGTAGCCAGCGGGGTGGTTCGCGACCTTGGCTTCGCACCCAGCGCGAGTGTTCCGCGAGTAGAATCCCCCACGGAAATGGCCCTTGGGGTCTTCGACCCACTCATCGAGGTTGCCGACCATGTCGTAAACATCACCACCCGGCCAGTGGCTCAGGCAGCTCTTCGTCCCACCGGTGTCCCGAAGCCCTGGGTCGACGCCGTTTTCCAGCACCAGGTTCAGCCGCGGGTCCCGATGCCCGCTCGAAGCATCCAGGTGCAGTACATCCGCCGGGTGGAACTCTCGAAACACATTGCAGCGCCCGGCAACGTAGTCATCGCCGTACGGAAACTTAGTCTTCGCTTGGCCCTTGCAGGCGCTCTCCCACTCTTCGTCCCGACACAGGCGCTTGCCAGCAGCGGCGCAGGCGCGCTTGGCCATGTAGTAGCTCATGTATCCTTGAGGAACCACGCCAGGCTCTGAAACGGCACGCAGCTTGAACGGCTTTTTTTGCCAGCTGGGGAGCGGCGGGAGGGGCATGGCGCGGGCGCGCTCGGGGCCCACATGCGGCCGTTCGAGGACCCACACCTTGCGGATCTTGTTCAGGATTCGATAGTCTGGGGGATAGAACGGCGAGAGCGGCTGCCCTTCGGGTGTCTCGGTGCGCACCTCCCAGCGGTCAATGCAGAACGCACCGACCCGCTGCATTTCCGGAAGGCAACCGCGAGTTCGAGTCGGGGCAGCGATGGGTTTCGAGCCTTCCGACGCGCCACTAGCGGCGACCCTCGGCTGCGCCAACGCCTCTCGCGTCGCGCTCGCTGCGGAGAGCCACAGCGCCAGTGCGATGCACCCTCCCCCCCAAATCCAAGCGCGGCTCGGGCTCAGTCGACGCCGCGCCGAGAGTTCGCCACGGGGCTGCATGGGTCTTCAGGCGGAACCGACGGTGCGAGTCGTGAAGGCCAAGGCAGAGGCGCCAATGCGCTCATACGCCTTGGTCCAGAGCTCGTCTCGAGAGACGTCGAAGACCAGCGACGCATCAACATCTGTCGGCAGCCAGGCACCGGCGCGGATTTCGTCTTCGAGCTGAGAGGGCGCCCACCCCGCGTACCCGACCAAGCCAAACAAGCTGGGCGGCATCTTGCCCTCGGCGACGGCTTCCAGAATCTTGCGAGAGGCAGTCGCCGTGACTCCCTCACACACCTCGAACTGCCCATCGATGTCCGGCAGCTTTTCTTCCGTGCGGTAAATCAACCAGACCTGCTCCTGGGACACGGGACCGCCGATGCGCACCGCACCGTCCGTGTCGACCCGCGTGTCGCCGATGTCGGCGCGCTCGAGCAGGTCTTCGAGGGTCATCACGTCTCTACCGTTGATGATCCAGCCGAACGCGCCGTCAGGCCCGTGTTGCGCGAGCAGCACGACAGAACGGTCGAAGTTCGGATCTCCGAGCGGAGGAGCTGCGATCAACAGACCTGGTGCCAGCGAACTCACCCGTCACACGCTACTCCCACCCGAGGGCGCTGTCCAAAGCTGGCTCGGCCCAACTCGAATTCTCACGATTCCCTAGCTGAGACGGAAGCTCGCGTAGGCCACGACGCGGCTGTCGTCGCCTGTCACGAGACCGGAGTGCCCATACTTCATCAACTCCGCGCGTGAAGCACCGAGCTCCCGCACGGCGCACAACGTCGCGCAGGTGGGCAGGAAGCCACACATGCTGATGTCTTGCTCGACGACGCGCTGGTAGAGCGCGCGCGGATCCAAGTGCAGCACCGCGTCGAGCGCTGGTGCGTCCGCGCGCTGCGCTTGCTCGGCGCTCAAGAAGTGCGACATGTCCGTGCTCGCAACAATCAGCGGACGCTCAGCCTCAGGCAACTGAGCGATCACACTCGCCATGGCCGCTCCAACCTCGGCGCTTTGCTCATAGCGCAGCGGACCCAGACAGATCGGAACCACGCGCAGCGCGGGCTGACGCGCCTGCAGCAACGGCAACAGCACCTCGATCGCGTGCTCGCCGAAGTGCGCGCTGTCATCCGCCTGCAGCACCGACGTGCGCGCGAGCAATGAGTCTGCCAGCGCTTCGTCGATCGGCACTCGATCGATGCCGCACTCCCACTCACCCCGCGCCCACACCGCGCCACGAGCTCCCTGACCCGTGTGATTCGGACACAGCACGATCACGCGTTCCGGGATCCGCGTCTGAGCGATCGCCTCGCCTGCGATGGCACCGCTGTAGACCCAGCCAGCATGGGGCAACACCAAAGCAAGCGCCGGTTGCTCCGCTCTCGGCTCACCGAGACACACCGCCAGCTGGCGCTCAATCTCCCTCGGACTGCCGGGATAGAAGCGCCCGCGGACTTGCGCTGGTCGTGTGTGCATCCTTACGAGCTTACGCCTCACGCACGTGCAAATCGAAGCGTCGATCGATGAAGCGGGATAAGCTCGCGCCATGAGTGCCCTGTTGCTGCCGGCCTTGCCTCGCGCGTCCGCGCCTCTGCTGCGCGACGCGCTCGACCACGTGATCGAGGCGGCCCTATCCCAAGCGGGAGCGAGCGGTGTGCGCGCCCTTAGCGGTCGCCTACCAAGCAAGCAAAGCCTGCTCGATGGACAACGAGCACTGCGCGCCGCTCCAGACTCCAATGACGCTCGCGCCCAGCGCGCGTTGCTCGAGTGTGCGCTGATCGTCGCGTCAGCTGACGAACTCACACCAGAGGAGCAGACGGCCCTCGAGCGGTTGTTTCAGCAGGTGCTAGGTGACGCGGAAGCCGCTCAACTGATTCAGGAGCTACAGCGCCACCTGGAAGTCGAAGGCGTCCAAGGCAGCTTGAGCCGCGTCGCGGACCAACTCGTGAGCTTCGAGCAGCGGGAACAAGCGTTGTCATTCGCGGTGCTTGCAGCGATCGCGGACCGCGAGCTGGGCGAGGCGGAAGCGGATCGCCTGCTGGACCTCGGCGCGCGCTTCGGGTTTGGAGTGGGCGAGGTCCAACGCCTGGTCGACCGCATGGCCAAGGCGCTCAAGAACGCGCTCGCCTCATCCAACCTCAGTGGCTAGCCACACGACGACCCCGCCGATCTGAGCTAGGCCGGTTTCCCTAGTGCGAGCCAAGTACCGAATAATTCTGAACTTTCCGCGCGTCTTTTGGCGCACGAGGCGGATTGTTGCGGTAGCGAGTGCCACCTAGTTCCGTGGATTGCCCGGACGTTGCTAGAGTGCCGGCAGATGCGCGTCACATTTCATGGGGTTCGGGGCTCGGTACCAGCGCCAGGACCGAACACCGCTCGCTACGGGGGCAACACCTCGTGCGTCGAGGTCGAACTCGCAGATGGCTCGCGCTTGGTGTTGGACGCGGGCACTGGACTTCGCGAACTCGGCAAGAAGATGGCCCCGGGGCCTGCTCGCGTGCATCTGCTGCTCTCCCACACCCACTGGGATCACGTGTTGGGGCTTCCGTTCTTCGGTCCGCTCTGGCGCAAAGAGACGGAGATCGTCGTCTACCCGTTGGCGAGTGAAGCCCAGGAGCGCTTCCGCCAAACGGTAACGCTGTTCGATCCAATCCACTTCCCGATCGGGCTGGACGACATCCCGTCGACGATCGACTTCACGAAGCCCGCCGGGGACGTCTGGCAGATCGGCTCCGCGCAAGTATCTCGCATCCTGTTGAACCACCCGGGGGGCGCCCAGGGCTTCCGCATCGTGGACGACGATGGCTCCAGCGTGTGTTACCTCACGGATAATGAACTCGCAGCGCCAACCGGCGCCGTGATTTCACTGGACGAGCTGGCCCGCTTCGCTGCTGACGCCGATCTGTTGATCCACGACTCCCAGTACATCAAGAGCGACATGCCCGCGAAGGTGGGCTGGGGTCACTCGGTGGTGGATGACGTGCTCGAGCTCGGAAAGCTCGCGCGTCCGAAGCGCCTTTCGCTGTTCCATCACGACCCGGATCGCACAGACGACGCCCTCGACGCAATCGGCGCCGCCGCAGAGACGTGGCTCCAAGAATTCGCGCCCGAGTGCGAGCTTTCGGTCGCCAGCGAAGGCGACACCATCGAGCTTCCACCGCGCTGAAGTTGCATGGGCACTGACGTCTACGTCACCAAAGCGGACGGGGAGCGGCAACCTCTCGACCTGACGAAGCTCAAGCGCTCCCTCGCGCGCTCTGGGGCTGCCGAAGCGCTGATCGAGCGTGTCGCGAAGCGCGTCAGTTCACGGGTCGACAACGGGATCCCCACGGATAAGCTGTATCGCATCGCCTTCCGTCAGCTGCGCAAGGAACGTCGACACATTGCTGCACGCTATAGCCTCAAGCGCGCGGTGATGCAGCTTGGACCCACGGGCTATCCGTTCGAGCGCTTGATCGCCGCGCTGCTCCACGGTGAGGGCTGGCGGACCGAAGTTGGCGTGAACCTGAAGGGCGCGGTCAATCACGAGATCGACGTGTTGGCTCAGTTCGCCGAAGGACCAAAGAGCCACCGATTGCTCGTCGAGTGCAAACACAAGATGAGCGGCGACGCGAAATGCGACGTGAAGACAGCGCTCTACGTGTCTGCGCGCGCCCGCGACCTGCTGGGAGATCTCCACGGAAACTCCGATCAGTTTTGGTTGGTCACCAACGGTCGTTTCACCGCGGATGCGATCGTGTACGCAGAGAGCGTGCACCTCGGCCTCCTGAGCTGGGACTATCCAGATGGCGACCCGATCAACGTGCCCGACTACCAACGTCCCAGTGTGCCGCCGCCGCCGGTGCTGGAGTTGGATCTGCCGCGCCGGAACCTGGCTCAGCGCATCACCGATGAGCTGGCGTTCCCCATCACCTGCCTCACGAGCCTGAAGCAACGTCACAAGCAACAGCTCCTCGACGAGCGCATCGTGCTCTGCCGTGAGCTCGACGCTCATCCAGAATTGCTTCAGAAGCTACGGCTCGACGCCGCTCAGGTCACCGAGGTCCGCCGTGAGCTCTTCGACCTGCTGAACCCCCTGAGTATCGAGCCGAGCCCAGGCTCCACTCGGGGTTAGTCCCCGGTAGATCCGAATGTTTTTTCGGGGGTGAGGCGCGGCGTCGGGCGCTTTTCACCGATCGCGCTCAAGCTCGAGCTAAGGCGACCGTTACCAGACCCTGTGAAGGCGCAGAGCGAACCTGTCCCTAGCCCGGCCCGTACGGAGTCTGGCGCGCGCCTGCGCACTGGGTCGGAAACGCACTTCGCACATAAGCCAACCGCTCCGGAGATGCCGGCAGTGCGGATAAACACCCTGGAGCGCCCCTGGCTGCCAACCCGGCCGCCCCTCGGCGAACAGCCGACCGCGAGAGTCGAGTCGGGCTGGCGCTACGAGCGTCCTCAGCGCTCGAGCTACCGACCGCTCCACGAAGACGAATTCCTCGGGGAAACGTTCGAGAGCGAAGAAGAGCGTGAAACGGGTCGCTTCGAGGTCATTGAAGCGACCGGTTCGATCCCGCCAGCACGGGAGACGCCAGTGTTGGTGCGCATGGACGGGCATGGCGCGGGAGCCGTGCGGACCATCCCTCCAGGTGGCATCGTGCTCGGTCGCAGCCCCTCCGCCGACCTACAAATCGATGACGCTGGCGTTAGCCGCAAGCACGCTCGGCTCCACTTGAAGTCAGGTGAGATCTGGCTCGAGGACCTGGGCTCTCGCAATGGCTGCTATGTCGGCGGGCGTAACGTGACCAGCCTGCAACTCCGCGATGGAGACTGCCTGCAGCTCGGTCCGCGCGTCAGCTTCCGTTTCTCCCTGATGGATGGTCAGCAGAAGTCGATGCTCGAGCGGCTGTATTCCTCGAGCATCCTCGATCCACTCACCGGCGCGCACAATCGCCGCCATGGTGAGGAGCGCCTAGCTGCTGAAATCGCCTACGCGGTGCGCCACCGTTCCATGCTGAGCGTGATCTTGGTCGACCTCGATCACTTCAAACGCGTCAACGACGAGCACGGCCACCAGGCGGGCGATGCAGTGCTCAAGCACCTGGCGAAGCTCGCCAAGCGTGAGCTGCGAACGGAAGACGTGTTCGCGCGCTATGGCGGGGAAGAGTTCCTGGTGATCGTACGCAACGTCGACTTGAACGGCGCCTTCTGTGCTGCCGAGCGGATACGCAGCGTGGTCGGGCGCTCCCCAGTGGACCACGAAGGGAAGCAGATCCCCGTGACCCTGAGCGCGGGGTGTGCGTCCCTGGATTGCGTGACCGCTCCCACGGCCCAAGAGCTCATTGCGGTCGCCGATGCGCGGCTCTACGAAGCCAAGAACCGCGGACGCAACTGCGTGGTCATCGACCCCATCTAGCAAGCGATTCCAGCCCGTACCGTTGAAGTGGTCCTGGCGCTTGAACAGCCAAGCTGAAACGTAGTTAAAAGTAGCACTTCTCACATTGCGCTTGGACCGAGCTTCGGTCAGCCTGCTCGGCATGACGCGAGTGGGGTTGGGAACGGTGTGTTTAGCGTTGCTTAGCCTGAGCACCGCCTGCGGCTCGGATTCGGGCGGAAGCGAAGGCAGCGGCGCGACGGGAGGCACTGGCGGCAGCGGCGCGAGCGGCGGAGGCGGAGCCGGAGGAAGTAGCGGACAGGTCACGCTGCCTCCTGAGGAGGAGCGCTGCGGCTCGAAGCTGTTCGAGATCTCCGAAGATCCTGGAGAGCGCGGCCCGTGGCCCGTCGGAGCCCGCACGTTGGATGTGGGCGGCGTCACCACCGAGATTTGGTACCCCGCGGAATACGCCAGCGAGCGCGGGCAAGAGAGCGTAGTCTACGATCTCAGGAATTGGTTGCCCGACGCAGAGCAGGGAAAGATCCCCGATGAGGACAACCCCTGGCAAGCCTGCGATTGCTATCGCGACCTACCCCTGGACACAGGGCGCGGCCCCTACCCGGTGCTGATCTTCATTCACGGCACCGCAGCGTTCCGCACCCAGAGCCTGAGCCAGATGACCCACTGGGCAAGCCGAGGGTTCATCGTGCTGAGCCAGGATCACCAGGGCCTCTATCTGGGAGACTTGTTGCAGTTCAAGTTTGGCGCTGACCTACCGGGAGACACCAGCGCCTTGCTCAGTGCGCTAAGCACCGGGAGCGCCGGCCTCGATTTCCTCGGGGATCGAGCGGATCTCACGCGCATTGGCATGGCCGGCCACAGCGCGGGCGGCGGTGGCATCGCTGGGTTTGGTCAGACCGCCGGGGTCAAGGTGCTGATCCCGATGGCCTCAGGCGGCGTCGACCCTGCGCCGG
This sequence comes from Polyangiaceae bacterium, assembly GCA_020633205.1. NCBI lineage: Bacteria > Pseudomonadati > Myxococcota > Polyangiales > Polyangiaceae > Polyangiaceae bacterium. The sequence continues at coordinate 129,683 of JACKEB010000013.1, read as the reverse complement.
AGTCCACACTCATCATGGGCGCGCTGGACGACGGTGTCGTGGCCTTCTCGAGGCAGAGCGACGCCTACGCGGCAGCTCCACCCAAGAAGCGTTTGGTAGGCCTGGGCAACGCCGGGCACTTGGCCTTCAGCGATCTGTGTGGACTCACCAACACCCAAGGCCAAGACCTGGTAGCCGTCGCCCAGGCGTACAACATCACCAACGCGAACCTCGCGACCATGCTGTGGGATGGCTGCGCCGACGGTCAGCTGGCTCAAACGAGCGCGACGGAGGTGGTCAACTTCGCGACCACTGCGGCGTTCGAAGAGCTGCTTCAGTGCTCAGCGAGCGCCGGACAGGCGCTCTCGGGGATCCAGGCGACGTTCACGGCCGTGAGCCAGTACGAGGAACAGCTGAACTAGCTAGGACCATTGGCCCCGAGACGCGCCTCCCTGAATCCCTGACAGCGCCCCCAAAAATCCGCCATCTAGGCTAGGCTCTGGATCGGCGCCAAGCTGCTGCCGATGCGGGCCTTGCAAAGTCTCGCTAGACATTGCATGGCATGCGCCGAGCGGAACGATGAGCTTCGGGGACTTGCTTGCGACGGCCTTCTATGGGGCGACCTTCCTGGCCCTCGGCTATTTCGTGCACAAGGTCTTCTGGCTGACGCGCTTCCGCAGCCTCCAAGCACGACTCGTCCAAGAGGCGGCCGCGGCAACGCAGGAGCGCACCCACCGCGCGCGCAGCCAGTGGAAAGCCAAGGCCTCCAAGATTTGGCGCAAGCTATCCGGCGACTTGAAGGACGCCGACGCGGAGCTGTACTCGCTGCGTGTGGAGCGTCAGCTGGTGGAGCTGCGCGAGGCCATCCGAGCGAAATCCGTACGGAAAGACTTTGTGGAGCGGCTGTTCTCGGCGGAGCCGGCTGAGGAGATCGAGCCGCTCTCGATCAGGCACCGCAAGGGTAAGCGAGACGCGGTGAGCTTGAAGCCGAACTTCGGGCGCCTGGAGCGCGAGCCCGCGCCAGACGAAACGAACTTCAAGCTCGCCCTGCGCTCACGCTACGGCTTCGTCCGGCGTGCGCTGGTCTTCTTCTTGGGTGCGGCTGACGTCGTCTACAGCTCTCAGCACCTCGCGCGCATGAGTCAGAACGCGCAAATGCCCCTAGGCGTGCTGCTCCGCCGGCTGTCCTTGGTGGTGCTGATCGTCAGTGTGGTGCTGATCGACATCGCCCTCGGCGCGCGCCGGCGCCTGATTCACGAAGTCGACCTGTGGATGCACGGCCGCTTCAAGCTGCCAGGTCACGGCTTCTTCACGGATACCATCAACGAAAACGCACCCACGCTGATCGCCCTCGGGCTTTGGTTGGCGGCATACGGTTTGGTGTACGTCGGGCTGTATCTCTTCTTGTACTCCAAGTCTCAGCAGGCCGTGAGACACCTGCAGCAGCTGAACGCGGGCGCCGCGGAGCAGCGCGAGCAGATCTACCAGCATCACCTGACCCAGCTCAGGCTCTGGGTGGATCAGTTTGCGCACACCTTGGACGAGGCAACGGACATCACCGTCAGCCAGGCCAGCATGCTGACGGATCGCGCGATTCACCGGCTCCGGCAGCGCATCGTTCCCCAGACGCTCCTGGTGTGCGCCGAGGAGCTGTCGAAGCGCATCTTCAAGAAGCTGCCCGAAGCAAGCAACAGCCTGCAAGACGCGGCGACGAGCTACGACCACAGCTTCAGGCATCACCTGTGGCCACGCATCGAGGAGATGAACTACCAGCGCGAGTTCGCACGCTATCGTTCCGCGTGGCAATATCTCGAGTCGACCCTCAGCGACCTGCAAAGCGAAGTGCCTCACGCGGAGCAAGCCTTCGAGCTGTGGGGAACACTGGAAGGCTACAAGCGGCTGTTTCCGGAGCTGGACGCGGAAGAAGTCCTCGCGCCCCTGGATGACGTGCTGCCCCAAACCCTCGAGCAGCTGATTGAGGGCACCGAAGCAGAGCTCCTGGAGCTCGATCGCGAACTCGAAGAGCTGGTCAGCGCCCTCCAGGACAAGTTCGACACCGCGAGCAGCTTGGTGGAGAGCCGCATCGAGGTCACCCGTAACGCGATGCGCTCCGACCTGAACCAGCTCTCACGAGAGATCTTGCGGGCTCGTGAGCAGGCACGGCTCGAGGCGATGGCGTTCGAGATCTAGGAGCGCTCAGCTTCCGTCAGCAGGCACGCAGCGGTTGTCCACGCAGGCCGCTGCCGGCGCGGGTTGACCACACCGGGTGCAACCCGCCGCTTGGCAGGCTTCCAAGTCTTGGTCCAAGCGCCTGATCTCCGCGGGGTCCGCGGACTGGTTCACGTAGAACGTGCCTGAGCAGTGGTCGGTGATCGTCGAACAGCCGCTGATCCGAACGATCTGGCAGTCGCTGACCTTCTTGCAGCTCCGCTTGAATTCCACGTACGCGAGTAGGGGCGCGTTAGAACAATCGCCAGCACAGGCGCCATCGAACGCCCAAACTGGACCTGAGGCGTGGCACGACCCGACGGTCCACTCCGTGCCGTTCGGGCAGGAGTACCCGCACGTAGGCGACCCCCACTCGAGCGTGGAGTCCGCGCAGCTGGAACCGGGCGCTGGCTTTTCCGCGGGGCAAGGTGGCGGTGGGTTGCCAACGAAGGGCTCGGGGTGGCGCGGCGTCCAGTCGCCACCCCGGCACTCCACGTCTGCGTCGGCGCAGTAGTCGTAGGGCAAATCACAGTTGCCGCCTGCCTGCCAGTAGCCCGCTGAGTCGCAAGTGAAGCGAACGGTCTGCTCGCTGCTTTGACACGCGACCGCGTAGTCGCAAGTCGTGCCGGCGCCAACACCAAGACACCCGAGGTAGCGCGGAGCCTCTGCCGGGCACTCTCCAGTGCCGCTACCTGATGAACCGCCTTCGCCCGCGGTGGAAGTCCCCCCCATTCCGCCGACGGAAACTCCGGCACTCCCACCATCGCCGCGCGAAGCGCCGCCATCTGAATTGCCGCCACAACCACTGAGCACCGCTGCCGTCGTCACCACGAATGGCAAGCGCTTCCGCGAGGTCTTCATATCTCCCAAAGCCTACCAGCAATCACCACGACCGCCAACTCAAAGGCAAGACGCGAGCGGCCCCAGCGACGGCGCAGATCATTTACCTCTCGGAGTATCGTCTGGCCCTTGTTTCCTCCAGGCAATACTTCGAGCCCCCTAACTCGCGGGCTGCGGCACGCACTGCCGTTCCACGCAGGCCGGCGGAGGCGGAGTATCCGCGCAGGCGGCGCAGCCTCCCGTCTGCTGGCACTGTGTCAGGGCTTGATCGAGCCTGCCAATTTCCGTCGCATCGGCGTCTTGGTTTACATAAAGCGCACCGGAGCAGTGATCCGTGACCGACGAGCATCCGCTGGTCTGAACGATTTGGCAGTCGCTCGCGGTGCTGCAGTACTTGTGCTGCTCGACGTAGCCTAGCAGGCCTGAGTTGGAACAATCACCGGCACACGCACCGTCGAATGCCCACGTGGGGTCTTCGTTGAGGTAGCAAGACCCCACAGTCCACGTCTGGCCGTCCGGACAGAAGTAACCACACGTCGGTACCCCAAAGATGGTTCGGTCGTCAGCGCAGCTACTCCCAGGGTCACGTTTTTCCGCGGGGCAAGGCGGAGGAGGATCGAGCTCATCGTCATACTCGAACCAGCTCCCGTTGTGGCAATGGATGTTGGTCCAACCGCAAGACTCCCATTCGTTGCTGCACGAGGAGGGCTGAAGCTCCCACCGGCCATTACAAACGTAGGTGAAGCGCTGGGTCGCGGTCTGACAGGCGACGTCGTACTCACATTCCAGCCCTCTGGGGACGCTGGCGCAGCCACTCCCTTGCCAGGGTCGCTCCGCGGGGCACTCCCCAGAGCCGGTACCCCCAACGCCGCTGCCAGCGACGGCACCGCTGCCGCCAACTGCACCGCTGCCGCCGACTGCACCGCTGCCACCGACCGCGCCGCTGCCACCGACCGCACCGCTGCCGCCGACCGCACCGCTGCCGCCGTTGTTTCCAGATTCACCGTTCGTCGAACCATCGCACGCAACGAGAGCAACAACTGCAGTGGTCACCATGAGCGGCACGCGCAACGCCGCTAGCTTACCTCGAGGCTCTGCGCCCAGACCTGTCTTCAGATGCATGCGGGGGCCGGAGCAATCCCCATGCCACGCGCTGAAACCGCGACCACGATGCGCGGCCGCACACTTTGGCACAATTCGAAACCGCGACCTTGCGGATCCACTCCGGTGTCGATCGCTAGTTGCCCAGCTCGGCCCCACACACGCCGCTGTTGCAGGCGACAGGTGCCGGGATCCCATCACACACTGCACACGATCCACCTTCCATGCAGCTGGAGAGCGCCGAATCGAGCTTGCCAATCTCCGCCTCTGAAGCGGCCTTGTTCACGTAGAACGCACCGCTACAGTGCTCCGTACGCGCGGAGCAGCCGTTGGTGTAGACGATCTTGCAGTCTTCCACTGTGTTGCAGCTCTTGTTCTGCTCGATGTACTGGAGCAGCTCGGCGTCCTGCGCAGAGCAGTCTCCCTTGCAGGCTCCGTCGAAGGCCCAAATTGGGTCGCTCCAGTAGTAGCAGGTGCCGACGGTCCAACCTTGGCCGTTCTCGCACGGGTAGCCGCAAGTCGCCGGCCCAAAGCCCCAGTTGTTGTCGCATGAGCTACTGGGCGCAGGCTTTTCCGCAGGGCAAGGCGGAGGCGGATTGGTGCCCTCCCAGATCTGCCACTGGTCGTAGCAGGTGATCTCGGTGCCCGGGCACGAGTCGTAGGGGTTCGAGCAAGCGTAGCTCTCCAACGTCCAAGTGCCGTAGTCGTTGCATTTGAAGGTGAAGGGATAGGTCCCGCTCTGGCAGCCAATTGTGTATTGGCAGCCGCCCGCTTCGTTGATGCCCTCAGGGCAGGCTTCGAAGGCTGAGGGCGGCGTGGTTGGACAAGCAGGAGAGCCGCCAGCGCCAGCGCTGCCTCCGGTGCCCACGCTGCCAGAGGAGCCAGCGCTGCCAGAGGAGCCAGCGCTGCCGCCAACCGCACCGCTACCGCCAACCGCACCGCTGCCGCCAACCGCGCCGCTGCCGCCATTCCCTCCCGAACCACCACTGTCGAACGCGCTCCCTCCGCACGCCACAGCCAGTGCCGCCGCGGTGGTCACCACGAACGGCGTACGAATGCCCTTCAACTTCGCTCGAGTCCCCAAAGCCATGTGCTCTGAAAAGCAGCATGCGTGCCAGCTCACCGGGCGTCTTCGTGCGCGGAAATCCGGGCGAGTCACAGCCCGGGGATGTGCCAGTTGGCACACTTCCGCGACTCCCCTGGCGACGCGAGTCGCTTAGTTGCACGCCTCGAGGCGCCGCTCTCTCGGCACGCCAGCACACCGAAAGCGACAGCCCACTTCACAGCCATTCGCTTCCACCGCGCCGCAGGCGTCTCCCTCCTTGGCGAACGCGCCGGGGCACTCCTTGGTGTACGCGAACTTCCAGACTCCGTCGCAAATCAAGTCGTACTCGGGACACAGGGCAAAGGGTTCACCGCATGGCGTCCCCAGCAACTCAAACGCCGCGCCGCGGCACACATAAGTCAACTCAACCGACTCGCCGCCGCACGTGACCGAGTAGGTGCACGCCTCGTTGTCCCAGTACGAGTCGCCGCAAAAGCTAGCGGAGCGCAGTGGCTCCGACCAACAATTCGGACCATTCCCACCCACTCCGGGTCCACCGGCGACGGTCCAACCGCCTCCGGTTGAGCTACCCGCCGTGCCACCAACTCCGCCCGCGCTCCAGTTGTGGCCGTCGTCACCGCCTTTCCCTGCGGCAGCGGATCCGGTCTCCCCCCCAGACGAGCCGCCCGCTCCTGAAGAGTTCCCTCCGCAGGCCCCAACCGCAAACAGCCCGAGCGCCGCGAGCGTCCAACTGACCCAAGTTCGAGAAAGCATGCGAGGTTGATTGCAGGTCATGTGCCAGACGCAACAACAGCCCAATTCAGCTACCTATCGCTTCAACGCACAGATTGGCACACGAGAGCGCTCAGAGGTGAGGTGACTAGGGCGCCTTGGGCAATCTGGCGAGCTTCGCTCCCTCGGGCGCCAGCGTACGCAGCAAGACCGGCAAGAATGCCGCGCGCACCCGCTCGCGTTCCCGTACGGTAAATTCGGCGCGCCGCTCCGCTTCGATGATCAGGCCTTCCATGCCCATCAGGAGACAGCGAAAGACATAGGGGTCCACGGCCACGCCGAGGCTTGCGCGCACATGGAGATCCAGCAAGCCAACCAGCGCTTGAAACACGAACTCCCGATGCACCGCCAGGGGTGAGTCGGGACGAATCGCCTCCGCCTGCAGGCTGATCAACAGCGGACCACCGAGCTCGAGCAGCTCGAGGTAGCAATCGACCGCGGCGATCACCTTCTCGGCGGGCGTCGCTGCCTTCTCTACGGAAGTGCGCACCGCTACCACGAGGAAGCCAGCGCAAGCCTCGAACAGCGCCTCGACCGCCGACTCCTTGGAGCGAAACGCCTTGTAGAAGGTGCGCCGAGAGAAGCCTGATGCCTCGAGGATGTGCTCTACGGACGACTCTCGCAGGCCATGACGCGCGATCGCGATTGCCGTTCCAGCGAGAATGCGACTCTTGGTGTCGTCCCCGAGCAGCGTTTCTGCCTCGGGGTAGCGCTCACACAGGCGCGCGAAGAACGCTGGCAGTTCTCGCTCGCTCGGCTTCGCGTCCACTGGCGGAGCTTAGCAAGGACTGTTGCCGCGAGCGCAGGTACTTCAAGGCTGAAACAATCAGTGGGCCGGTTTACCCGAAGGCTTGGCGCTCCAAATCCGCGTGCACAGGATGAAGCCCAGCAGCGCGAAGGGCGCCAGGAACACCGGCCAGTACTGCCAGTCGCGGCTCGTGATGTAGCCGAGACTGATCGACTGTAGCGCCGTGCCCAGATAGACGAAGCCGTCGATCACGCCCACCGCGGTGCCCGCGCCTTTGCGCCCGCCAAAGTCCATCGTCGCGGTGCCAGACAGCAAACCGTGGATGCCGATCACACACAGGCTGAGCAAGAACACGAGCGCGCCCAGGAAGTACGGCGACATGGGGAGCTCAGGGCTCGCCTTGATGCGCCGTCGGTCGCCAGCGCGTTGCTTCGACTTCGGATCCGGCACGTCGAGCTTCAGCTCCGTGCCGTCACGCTTGACGACAACGGGGATCACACCTGTCGACTCCGCGGCGTCTCCCGACGCGCTCTCGCCGGTGGTGCACATGCAGGTCTTCGCGTCCCACGTCGACTTCACGCACACCGGTCGATAGCAGGCGATGGCGTCTTGTACCTGCGCCCAGCCATCGAATCCCGCGCGGTCCCCGATGCTCTGGATCTCGTCACCGGCTTTCAGCAGCGTCTTTTCGTCCGCGTTGCCGACGGTGTTGTGAGCCGGCGCGAGCGTGAAGATCATCCCGATGGAGAACAAGGTGAGCAGGCCGTACATCCCCGCGGCAGCCGGGGCGCGACGGGACTGGAAGAACAGGTCGCTCACCCAGCCGGCGACGTTGCCGCCGATCACGCCTGCGATGAACAAGAGGCCGCCCCAGCCGCCTTGAACGAACGGAGCCAGGAACGCGAGGCCACCAAAGATCACCAAGTAGCCACGCCTTGCCCCTTGAGCGCGGCTCGCGATGAAGCCGCTGATGGCGGCCACGACAAAGCAAGCACCGATCACCCAGAGGTTCTCCCAGGAACCGTAGCGCAGTGGATGGTGGTCCGGCAGCGCCCACACCTCTTGGGCGTAAATCGGGAACCAGTGCATCACGCCGTTACGCAAGACACCAGTGCAGAACTCGATGAACGCGACCATCAAGATGATCTTGTTGGTCAGGATGCGCTTGATGAGTTCCCACGCGGGAACGGGCGCCTCGTCATCATCACCACTCGAAGCGTCGCCGGTGTCGAAGTCTTGGTGGCCGGCGAGCCCGGGGCGATCTCGCAAGAGGCCGTACTCGACGAAGAACATCAAGAGCAGCAAGAGACCCGGCATCAGGAACACCACCCACTGGGAGGGCGCGTTCTTGAAGATCGCTTTGGCGGCGTCGAGGAACCACTGGTTCACGGTGAAGGCGAGGAAGATGCCGCTCGAGATCATCGTGCCGAAGATCCCGCTGAAGCCGCCGCGCTCGCGCACATGGAACCAGTGCGCGTTCACCTTCACGATGCTGACCGCGCCGAAGCTCTGGAAATACATATTCAGCGCGTACAGGATCGAAAACACGAGCCTGAGCGGCGCCTCTTCCGGGTTGCCAGAGCCGGTGACGTGCCACAGATACGCGCCCATCAACAGGTTCGCGGCCGACGCACCAATCGCTGCCGCGAGGATACCTTTGCGACCACCGAGTCGGTCCACCAGCGGGCCGTTGATCAAGAACGCCAGGGCGTAAACCGTGGTGCCCGCCGCGAAGATGATGCCGAAGTCTTCCTTCGTCATCAGGTCGCCGAGCGCGCCCTTGGCCACCGTGAGGTTGTAGCGCCCCATGTAGAGGAACGCGTACGTCAGGCCCATCGGGAACCAGTTCAGAAAGCGGCGCCTGCGAAACTCCGCGGAATGGCTAAACTCGGCGATCTCTGTTCCACTCATTGGTTTTTCAATATGGAAACGACGGGTGGTCAGTTCTAGACGGCGCGCGGGAGACCGCTGGGAGAGAGCGTCGATAACGCCCCCAAATCTGCTTCGTTACCCGCCCGTCGGAGGCTCGGCACCATACACTGCAGCGCCCCGCTGGCGAGTGACGAAACAGCGCCCTTCCCCTTGAGTTGCCGCCCTGGCGCGGTGCCGCCTCCCCCCAAAAAAGGACGCGGTCCAAGCAACCTGGAGCGCATAAAGCCCACGCGCAGCGCGCAAGTCTTTGAGCAGATCCCGCGCAGGGTTCGGGGGTGAGGGCTGATCCGCGCTCTACGGCTGAGGCCAAGCCCCCGATATCGTCCAGAAATCGCCCGCCGCCCCGCGCTTCCCGCTTGACTCGAGTGCCTCTGTTGAACAGAGTTCGCGACTCATTCGAGCCCCTGGCGCGGATGGCCCCGTCCCGACGGGGAGTCAGCCTAACGGTGGAGTAGCCAAGTGGTTAGGCAACGGTTTGCAAAACCGTCATACACGGGTTCGAATCCCGTCTCCACCTCCAGACATTCCCCACCACAGCCCGTTCGCAACGCTCCAAGCAACTGGACGTGACGGGCTCGCGGGACCGCTCGTCCACTTGGGCCACGCCTCTGCGGTCTGTCTGCGCCTCGCCCGACTCGCTGGGTCGACCAGGCTCGAATCGAGTTCCCACCGTTGGCTAGCTCGAAGCGGCTGCAGCACGCGCGTTGGCGAGTTTCAGCGCACGCCCGCTTGCCTACATAGCTACATTGCTATATAGCATAGTCGCTATGAACACAGACCAACAGCTGGACCTGGTCTTCGCGGCGCTCTCGGATCCCACTCGGCGGGCGATCCTGGCGCGCCTCGCCGAGGGAGACGCGACACTCACGGAGCTCGCCGCCCCCTTCGATCTCGCTCAACCCACCGTCTCGCGGCACCTGCGGGTGCTGGAAGACGCTGGGCTGGTGAACACCCAGCGCGACAAGCAGCGCCGGTGGCGGAGCCTGGTGATTGGCGGCCCCCTCGCAGAGGTCGACACCTGGCTCGCGCCGTTCCGGGCGCAGTGGGAGCGGCGCTTCGACCGCCTCGAAAACTTCCTGGCTCGCGCCGAAAGCGGCCCAGCCAAACCCAAGAACGTCAAACAACCAAGCGGCAAACAATCAAGCGGCAAGTCAACCGCAGGGAAACGCCGCAAGCAGGAGAACTGATCATGCGCGCAACCATCGAACAAGACACCCTCACCATCCGCTTCGCTCGCCGCATTCAGGCATCACCCCAGCGCGTGTTCGACGCCTGGACTCAGGCCGACCAGCTCACGGAGTGGTGGGATCCAACGGGCGAGCGCCTGGAGTCGTGCGACGTCGACCTACGCGTCGGCGGCGCGTTCTGTTTCCGCAACAAACACCACTCCCAGGCGTTCGCCGGGACCTACGTCGAGATCACGCCGCCAAGCCGCCTCGTGTTCGAGGCGATGGGCGCGGTTGGCACCGTCCTGCTCGAGGCGAAGGGCAGCGAGACGCACATGGAAGTCACGATTCGCTGTTCGTCCCCGGAGCACCTCGAACAATTCGTGAACGTCGGTGTCGCGGAGAACACGGACATCACCCTCGACAACTTGGTGCGCCACGTGTCTGGAGCAAGCGCATTCCAACATGCGGAGCTACCCTAGCGCTGTCACGTGTTGCCTCGCGGCAATGTCCAATCGGGGCGATCGCTAGTCGGGGCAGTGCGCTTGACAGCCGCCAAGCCCCTTGCACTCGTTCTTGCCGCGACAGTCGTTGGCTCCAGCAACTGCGCATCCGCCGAGCCCCTTGCACTCGTTGCGACCCCGGCAGCAGTCGCTATCCGTCGCGGGCTCGGGCTCGGCGACGATCTGGCGTGGCGGAGTCGGATTTTGAGTGCGTTGCGGCTCCGGGTCCGATTCGTCCGCGATGGGAATGCTCTCAGGTTCAATCTCTCCGTCGGAGCTTGGTGAGCCAGCGGTAGGCGCTGCACCGCCGCAGGCACTAAGCAGTGCTGACGCCACCACTGAAGCCAAACTGCCGCTGAATGAGCTCGAGTGAGTCATGCTGACCGGAGAGCGTACGCCGTTTCCACATCACTACCAGCCCGCGGGCCTAGAAGTGTGAGTCGCCTCAGCAGAAAAGCCGTGCTAGCCGGCTCGCCATGAGGAAAAGCACGGGAGCGCTCGGGGCCAGTTTGTTCGTAGCGCTCTCCAACGGCTGCAGCGCCGCGCCCCCTGAGCGACCAGCAATCGCGACCAGCGTAACCGCTCCCAACTGCGCCGCGTTCTGGCAGCGCATGAGCAGCCACCTGCCGGGTAGCTGGAGCGCCCAGTTGCCTAACGGCAAGCAACTCACGGAGTCGTTCAGCTTGGTCTCCAACGAGAGCGTTCTGGTCGAAGATTTCGTGCCGCCGAATGGTCGTAAGACGGTCAGCGTCTATCATCCCGATCAGCAGTCGCTGATGCTCACGCACTACTGCGGTCAGGGCAATCAACCCCGACTGCGCGCCGCAGAGGTGAACGCCGACTCCATCGTCTTGCGTTTCCTCGATGCAACGAATGTCAGCGGAGACGCCTCGGTGCTGGTCGAAAAGCGCCTGCACTTCATCGACGCGGACGCCTTCGATCAGACGGAAATTTATCGGGGAGCGAACGGCGAGCTCGAAGAGACGGTATTCCATTTCAAGCGTTCGGCGCCCACCAAAGGCAACGCCGCGGACTGAAAGTTCGCCCAGAAAGAACTTTCCCTCACCTCAGTCGTCCCTTCCACCCTTCACAGGAGATCCGGATGAGTGGTTGGAGGTCGAAGTGCGTGTGTTGGCTGTTGCTCGCGGCGCTGGCAGGCGCTTGTTCCAGTTCTGAAAGTACAGGCCCGCGCGGCGGAGCAGGCGCCGCGAAGGATCCATTTAGCCCGCGAGTCGCTTCGTTCACGAAGAGCGGCGATCGCTTGACCCCGACGCTCAGCGTCACCTTCGAAGCGACGATCAGTGATCCTCAAGGAATCGATGATATCGTCTCCGTCAAGCTGCTCGACGTCGACGGAACGAGCTACGGCAGCTTCGATGCCCTTAGCGAAGGCACCTACGCCTTCACCCTCGACTGGCGGCGGGCGCACGAAGTCCAGGCGACTTCTGGCACCCAAGCGGGCGTGGAGCGCACCTTTCAGCTCGAGGTCATCGATCGCGACGACCACCACACCTTCAATCGCATCGATCTGAACTTGACCTGCGACACCACCAGCGAGGGTCCTTGCAACGGCGTCTGCATCGACATGCTGCAAGACGACTTCAACTGCGGCGGCTGCGACCTGGCGTGCTCCGGCGCAAGCACGAACCCCAATTCGCCGCTCAGCTACTGCCGCGAAGCGCTCTGCCACGAGGTGTACGAGAGCTTCGACGCGCGCACCTCGTGCACCGCAGCCTGCGCCTCTCTCGGAGGCACCTGCGACCACGACGGAGTGTGCCCCGGCGAAGTATGCGATCTCGAAGAGCAGAGCTGGGCTGAGTACGGGAACATGTCCTTGCGCGTCCCGCTGAGTGGCTGCGATGCGATCCCCGAAGCAACAGTCAGTGGCGAGTCGTTCAGCAGCCTGCACTGCAACTGCGACGACCTACCTGCGGGCCCTTGAGGGCTCTCTTCTGGTGTTCTGCAAGACCACCAAGCAGTTCGCGAAGTCTCGCCTGAAAACCAGCGACTGAGGACCAGCACCCACTGGATCTCCTAAAGCGGCAAGCCTGGGTTCCCTGCGTATCCTGGCTTTGGTAGGCTCGGGCGAATTTTGCCCGGGGGAACGCAATGAGACTACGACACTACGCGGTGCTGGGTGGCATCGTTGGCGCGATTGGCTGCTCGAGCAACGTGACTAACGCTCCCAAAGCTGACGGAGCTGGTGGTAGTGCAGGGAGCGCTGGAACGGGTGGATCCGCGGGGCAAGGCGGATCCGCTGGGAGCGGTGCAGGCGATAGTGGCGGAACGAGCGGGTCAAGCGGCAGCGCCGGCTCGAGCGGCAGCGCCGGCTCAAGCGGCAGTGGTGGCTCGAGCGCTGGCAGCGGCGGTGTGGGCAATGCCGGGAGCGGCGGCAGTGCTGGCTCAGGCGTCGCTGGAGCAGGCGGCAGTGGCGGAGCCGTGGCGGGTGCGGGCGGCGCGGCCGGCAGCGGTGGCACGGGCGGCGTTGGAGGAACTGGCGGAGTCGCCAACCCCACGGCCTGCGAAACCCTCGCGCTCGAGATAGGTTGGCTCGCCTCCAACAGCATCCCCGTCCAGCGCTGCACGACAGGCAGCATGGTCTCGCTCTACGGACTCCCTTCAGGCAACCCGGATCCGCTGACCATCTTGCCATCGGCGATGCGACCTACAGCGATTCTCACTTTCCCGGGAAACACCCACAGCAACACAGCGCGCCTGGATGTCAGCAACACTGGCGACGTCGGGGTTGCATACGGCACTCGAGAGTTCGGCTGGGTGGCGCTCGGAGCGACGATCTACTTCACCCAGCGGGGAACACCCTTCGGCTACGCATCCGGCTGGAAAGGCTACCACGACACCCGCTTTGAGCCCGTCACAGCGACGCGCGTGAATGAGGCGGTAGTCATCCAAGGCATGCTGGAGACCGACGACAACACGACAGCGGGCGCTGGCGCTGGCTTGCTCACCGATCTCGGCACGGTTCCGAGCGGAATGGAACCAGACGAGACCAAGTACGTTGCGGTCGCGGGCTACACCGGCCAAGACCGCGGGTCCATCGTGCGTGTGGCCACGAACGGAACGGTCAGCGTCGTTGGAGGTCCAGCTCCAACGCATCCCTACGTCATGCTCAGCGGCATCGCGTACGGCCAAGGCGCACGCCAAGCGTTTACCCTCGCTTCTGGCTACACCGCCTACGCGGGCTCGCTGATCGGCTACCGGATTCGTGATGGCATCGTCTATCTCCACGGGCGCATTCAACTCCCGGCTGGCACCAGCGCGCTCGGTACCGCGGCGACGCTACCCATGGAAGCCAGGCCGCCATTCAACTACGTCACCGAAGGGGCGGCAGGCGGTGGACATGTCCGCGTCGATGTGAAGCCCAACGGCGAGATCTACTGGCAGCAGTACAGTAACCCGAGCGGCGAACGCTGGATCAGTCTCGACAACATCCACTATCCCGCGAACTAGCGCTTACATTTCCGCCAGGTAATCATCAAGCGTGAACCAGCGGGCACACCCGGTCTGTATCCGGTTGTTCGCGATGTCGTGTTCCGCAAGCGCTCACGTTTGATCCAGGCGGATTTTGGGGGGAGGTACACCGCTCCTCACCCCCAAACCGATCGTGGACGCGTTTTCTCGTGAACACCCAGAGTGGCTCTGGGCACTCCCCGACGAAGCTTGCGCGATACCGCGCGAGCCGCTTGAAGTGCGCTCGCTGTGAGCGTGCGGGAGGAACCATGGACTTCATCTCATTCAAATCCGTGTCGCTCGTTGGTCTGGCCTTGAGCTTGGCGTTCGCCAACGGTTGCAGCATCGAAACTCATGAAGGCGACGAGTGCGACGCAAACGGTGGATCGGGTTCACGCAGCACCGGCTCCGGCGGGTCTTCAAGCGGCCGCAGTAGCAGCGGCGGCAGCAGCAGCGGCGGCTCGAGCAGCGGAGGCTCCACTAGTGGCGGATCGAGCAACGGCGGGAGCAGCAGCGCGGGGTCTGGCGGCGGCACCAACACGGGAGGTTCCGGAAGCGCCAGCTCCATTCCGTGCGAAAACGAGAGCGACTGCGATCCGGGGTTCAACTGCGACTACCAGGCGGGGCTCTGTGCTCCGAGCGACGCGGAGACCTGTGAAGAGCTAGGCGAGGCCGAGTGCGGCACCCGCACAGACTGCGAGGTGATCTACGCTGGAGTGGACTGCAGCTGCGGCGCCGGCTGCGAATGCCAGGGCGGCGAGCCCGGCTGCGTGTGTGACTCCTTCGAGTTCTTCCGCTGCGAAGCGCTGGAAAACTGAGAAAGCGTCAGTTTCCATATGGTTTGATCGACCGCGGGCCAACCCTACAAAGCCCTTTGGCTTCTCGGGGCAGTTGCAGAATACTGTGCCCATGAAGCGAGGGGTGGGGTTCATCGCGGTCGCAGCCATGCTCGGGGCCTGTTCGGGAGACGACAGCGGCGGTGACGGCGGAAGTGGAGCGAGCGGCGGAACGGGGAACGCGGGCGGCTCGGGAAATGCTGGCGGCTCCGCGAACGGCGGCTCCGGCGCCAACGGAGGTTCCGCCGGGAACGGCGGCTCGGGTGCGAACGGCGGCTCGGGTGCGAACGGCGGAAGCGGCGCGAGCGGAGGAACGGGCGCGAACGGAGGAACCGCTGGCGCTGGCGCGAATGGCGGAAGCGGCGCGAGCGGAGGAACCAACCCTGGGATTGGCAGCGCCGCAGAGCTGGCGAAGGCGCTCGGTCGACAGCCGAACTTCCTGTTCGGCATGGGCAACGACTTGAGCAACGACCACAACCAAGACGGCGCGTACACCCTGAGTGCGACCGTCGACTTGCACTACGCCTACCTGGTCGGCTTGTTGGGTCAAGGCGGCTGGCCCGACTGGAACGCCAACGGTTCCTTCGTGAATATCCTCACGGATTCAGCAAAGGCCAACGGCGTCACGCCGATGTTCACGCTGTACTCCATGGCCGCGTGGGGTGAGTCGAATCTGAGCGTCCTGACGAACGACGGCTACATGGGCCCGTACTGGGACGGAGCCAAGCTACTGTTCGAGCGCATCGCGATCTTCGGCGATCCGGTCGTCGTACAGTTCGAGCCTGATTTTTGGGCATTCGCTCAGCTCAACGGCAGCGCCGCGAGCATCCCAGTGCACGTAGGCGCGTTGGCCCCGGATTGCGCTGGCCTGCCTGACAACCTGGTCGGAATGGGCAAGTGCTTGGTCAAGCTGGCGCGCACCTACGCAAAGAACGCGTTCGTCGGCTTCCACGCATCGATGTGGGGTGGCACCCCAGAAGCCATCGGCGACTACCTGGTGTCGATCGGCGCTGGTGATGCGGACTTGGTGACCATCGACATGCTGGACCGAGACGCGGGTTGCTTCGAGGCCCACGTCGACCCCGCATGTCAGCGCAACGACGGGCCGTGGTACTGGGACGAAACGAACCAAACCAGCCCAAACTTCCACGAGCACTTCGCCAAGGCGAAGACGATCGGGCAGAAAGTGGGCAAGCCCATCTTGTGGTGGCAAGTTCCATTCGGCGTCCCGAGTGACACGCCAGGCGGTACCGCAGGGCACTATCGCGACAATCGCGTGAAATACATCTTCGAGCACGTGCAAGAGCTGATCGACGCCGGTGGTGTGGGTGTCACCTTCGGCACAGGCGCGGGCAATCAAACCTACATCGACAGTGACGGCGGCCAGTTCGATGACGCGGTCGTGAAGTACTACGCGAACCCCGTCGCGCTGCCCTGAGCGGCTCCCATTGGCCGCAGCAGATCGGATTGGCCGCGAGCAGACGCTGAGCGTAGGGTCGGTGCGTTCGAATGCCAACTCTGGTTCTCTCCCGCCGCTTCAGCGAAGACTCCAACAGCATGTGGCGGGCAGCCATCGCTGCTGGGTGGTCCGTTGAGCGCTTGATGTCGTATCGGGTTCCCGAAGGCTTGGCAGAGCGCGACCCGGTGCTCTACGGCGAAACCCTGCTAATCGACGCTGTTTCAGCTGAGCTTGGCCTTGAGCTGCTCGAGCCCGACTATGGGTGGCTCCCGCGTCTCAAACGAGACTACCGCCAGCGAGAGATCGCTTCCATGAGTCTTGCTGCCGCACGGCAACTTCCGGTTCCCCGTTTCGTCAAACCCGTGGATGAGAAGCTGTTCCGTTCCCAGGTCTACGCTCCCGGAGAGCTCGAGAGAGTGGGCCAAGGACTCGAGGACACCACTCTGGCACTGGTGTCGGAGGTGGTCGAGTGGCAGCTCGAGGTTCGCGCGTTCATCTCGGAGCGGCGCGTGGTGACGCTCTCGGCCTACCTGCGCGACGGTGAGCTGGCGCAGAGCGCGGACGGCGAATGGCCCCTGAGCGACCGCGAGCGTCACGAGGCAACCGCGTTTCTAGAGGAGATCTTGGGGGATCCAGCTGTCGAGCTGCCTCCGGCGCTCGTGATCGACGTCGGGACACTGCGAACCCCCGGTGAGCAGGCGTGGCGCTGGGGGGTGGTGGAGGCGAACCCTGCCTGGGCGTCAGGCCTGTGCGGCTGCGATCCCAGCCGCGTCCTCCCCTTGCTGGCGACGGTGAACATCAGCGCCCGATCGGTCCCTCGCGAACTCTCAGCTTGGGGTCGCTCCAAGCACGAGCGTTGACAGCGTACGCCGGCTCAGGCTCTCAAGCCGCGGCCAGCTCGCGAAACGCAAGGTGCGCGCCTTCGTTGCCGATCACCGCGACCAAGTCTCCGGGCTCGAGCTCGAAGCTCGGATCCGGACTCGGCACCAACGCGCCGTCGCGCATCACCCCGACTATCGAAGCTCCGGTTCGAGTGCGTACACCCAATGCGCCGATGCTGCTTCCGACCAGCCCGCTCGTCTCATCAAGCTGCGTCCAGCTGAGTTCGAAGGCGCGTTCCGCCATGCGGAGCTGATTCAGTTGAAGGTAGGTAGACGGGCGATGCTGCTGAGGTGGCATCGCTTCTGCGCGCATCGTTTCCGTACGGCGCTGAATCTCGGTCGCAGGGAGCCCCAAGAACAGCAACGCCTGGCGAGTCATCTCGACACTCGCCTCGAGCTCGGGAGAGACGATCTCCGTCACCTGGAGCTCCCGCAGGCGTTCCACCAGCTCCCGCTCGGAGCTGCGAGCCACCACGTCAAGCTCAGCATTTGCCCGCCGCGCGCGCTCCACGATCGCCTCCGCGGTGACGATGCCCGGCGTGGTCACGACGAGCAGGCAAGCGTGCTCCACCTGCGCGGCTTCGAGCACCAGCGCGTGGGTCGCGTCACCATAGACGGTGGGCAACTGCTCCGGTTGCAGCTCATCGAGGCGACGCTGATCGAGCTCGATGATCACGAACGGCTGCTCGAGGTCGCGCAGCGTTCTGGCGATCAAGCAGCCGACGCGCCCCGCGCCGGCGATCACCACATGGTCGCGCAGCCCGTCTTGGGGGAGGTTCACCGTCTCCAGCGCTTCGTGCTTGAACAGGCGCTTCTTCAAGCCATAGAGACGCGCTGTCTGGCCACTCACGAGCGGAGTGAGCACCATCGTCACCACCGCAGCGCTCAGCACCAGGGAGAACATATCCTCGTCGATAGACCCCGAGGACACGCCAACTCGCGCCAGCACGAACGCGAACTCCCCGATTTGAAACATCCCGAGGCCCACCGCTAGCGGGACCACGTTCCCATACTTGAAGACCCTCGCCAGCACGCCAAAGATCAATCCTTTGCCCAAGCTCACCGCGAGCACCAGCACGCTCACTTGCTTCCAGTGCTCGAGCAAGAAGCGCGGATCGAGCAGCATGCCAACAGACGCGAAGAACAAGAGGCCAAACAAGTCTCGCAGAGGCACGATGTCCGAGAGCGCCTGGTGTCCGTAGTCCGACTCCGACAGCACCATGCCCGCGACGAACGCGCCGAAGGCGAAGGACAGGCCCACCACGTGAGTGGCGTAGCCTACCCCCAGGCCAATCGCCGTGATCGCCAGCAAGAAGAGCTCTCGAGAGCCGACTCGAGCGATGTAGCTCAAAAGCCTGGGCAATAGCCGCGTTCCCAGCAAGATCATTGCCGCCAGGAAAATGACGGCTTTGACCGCCGCCACGCCGAGCGCCGGCAGCCCAACCGCGGGGTCGTTCAGCTGAGGCAAGATCACCATCAGCGGCACCACGGCTAGATCTTGCACGATCAGCATGCCAATCATCACGCGGCTGGAGAGCGTGCCGAGCCAGCCCTGGCTCATCAGCGTCTTCAGGATCACCATCGTGCTGGACAGCGATATCAACGCACCGAGCCACACGCTGGTCTTCCAATCCCACCCGAACCATTTCCCCAAGGCAAATCCCAGCGCCAGCGTCAGCAGGATCTGTAGTGGCGTACCGATCAGCGCCACGTGCTTGACTGGCTTGAGGTCCTTCAAGGAGAACTCGAGGCCGAGCGCGAACAGCAGGAGCGCAACGCCGATCTCCGCGAGCAACTCGATCTGGTGGGTATCGCTCACCGTCAGTCCACCAGTGTGAGGCCCGAGCAGCACTCCAGCCGCGATGTAGCCAAGCACCAGCGGTTGACCGAGACGCTGCATGACGAGGCCTCCGAAGAAGGCGGCCACTACGAGCAAGATAATGTCAGTCGCAATTCCCATGTGGACCCCTGCATGTGGTGTGGATTGCCTGTCCGGGCAAGGGGCTCTCGGTCTCAGGCGCAGGGGCCCGAGGTTGAGAAAGTGAGGCAACTAGCCACCCCTTCGGGTGGCCCACTGGAAGGCGGCGCTCGACTCGCGACTCTGCACGGACGACCGTGGGCGCTTTTGAGCTAGACTGGACGCTGTGGGGGTGCCGGAGTTCGACGAGTCGGAGTGGCCGATCCTTCGGGTGACGTTCGATGTGAGCATCTCGCCTACCGAGGTCGACGCGTACCTCGCTCGCTGCTCAGAGTTGCTCAGCCGGCGCGAGCGCATGGGGCTCTTGATTGATGCGCGCAGAGCCGATGTGCCCGATGCCAAGACTCGCGCCCGCTTCGTGGAGTTCTTCGACGTCCAGCGCCCGCGCACCCGACGCTACATCGCAGGGATGAGCGTGGTGCTGCGCACCGCCATGGGACGTGGCGTGGTGACCGCGGTGACCTGGATGGAGAGCCCCTCCTTCCCTGTGAAGAGCTTCGAACACGCCTCAGAGGCGCGGCTCTGGCTGAAGGATCTGCTGGGCGCCCACTAGGCTCTGCGACCTGTTCCACGGAGTGCCTGTGGATAACGCCTCGCACACCTCACGGAAGCGACGCTCCAGCGTCACTTGGGCTCTCTAATTTCCGCAGCGAATAAACAGACTGCACAACAACGAGAGTCGCGAGGCGACTCAAGGCGGTCTCGACCGGGTGACGGCGTGACCGCGGAGACGGAGCGAGTCATGGAAATCGCCGTCATTTCCGACCTTCATCTAGGCCAGCGGGACGAAGCGGACAGCTTCGAACACGACGACGCCCGCTTTGAACACTTCCTGCGCTTCCTGGAGCGGAACTTCGAGCGCATCGTACTGCTCGGTGACATCTGGGAAACGCTGACACCGCGTATCCCCGGGGATTACGAGGGCGAGCTACGCCGGGCCAAGGAGGCGCATCCCCGCATCGCCCGGCGCTTCGAGAGCGCGAAGTACTGGTACGTGCACGGCAACCACGACTGGGTGGCGGGCAAGGTCGACGGCGCACCTGACGAACTCACCATCGACCGAGGTGGGCTGCGGGTGCTCTTCACCCATGGCCATGATCACGACGCCTTCGTTGGTCATCCTCGCTGGCTCTCAGAGGCCGGTGTGTGGCTCGGGGGCTGGCTGAAGCGCTTCGGCCTGTCCCACATCTACCGGCTCTTCGAGCGCATGGAGGCCATCCAGAGCGAGCGCGTGGGCCCCGGCTCCCTCGAAGACTGGGCGAGCACCCTCGGCGTACAACGCCGGGCTGACGTGGTCGTCACGGGGCACTCCCACGTGCCGAAGCGCACGGACTTCCCGGGTGTGACCTTCGTGAACTCAGGCACCTGCTCGGGCGGACGACTGGAGTTTGCGGCGCTTGATCTGGGTCGTGGCCGGTTTGACGTACATCAGAGTTTGTCGGGGTAGCGCTGGCCGCGATTCCCGACGGCAATGCCCCCGGATGGTGTGAAAGACTGGTCCGGGCGCGCATTTTTCGCTCCTCGTTCCCGGGCCAGTGAAACCCGCTCAAAAGCGGCGCGTAGTGCCACACGCGACGTCCAGGGCTCCAGCGGACACTTCTGCACAGCTCTCGACCAGCCAGGTTCCGCGCATTTTTGGCAATATTTGCAGGGGACGCCTGGTTGACTGGTCGCCTGGGGTTCTGGGAACTAGATTTTCAGGACTCGCGGTGGGCCCGCCCCCCACGCCCTCGGATGACGATGGAACTCCTCTACTACGCTGGCTTGGCCTTCATCGGAGGCCTGATTCTCAACGTGATGCCCTGCGTTCTGCCGGTGCTCACGCTGAAGCTCTTTCATCTGGTCGACCACTCGGAGAACGACGCGCGCACGAACCGCATGCACGGTTTGTCGTACACGGCGGGGGTCATCCTGACGTTCTTGGCGCTCGCGGGCGTGCTGATCGGCCTCAAGGCGGCGGGACACGCCGTCTTCTACGGAAAGCAGTTTCAGAACACGACGTTCCTCGCGGTGATGGTCGCGGTGCTGGTCGCCTTCGCGCTCAACTGCTTTGGGGTGTTCGAGATCACCGTGGGGCTCGCCGGGGGTGAGGGCCGCGAGGGCTACGGTGGGTCCTTCGTAAACGGCATCCTCGCCACGATTCTCTCCACGCCGTGCTCGGCACCGATCTTCGGACCCGCCGTGGCGTACGCGCTGCTCAAGGCGCCGCCCTCGCATACGCTCGTGATCTTCGGCGTGTCAGGGTTCGGCCTGGCGTTGCCCTTTCTGCTCGTCACTCACATCCCCGCTCTCAAACGCTTCCTGCCGAAGCCAGGGGCGTGGATGGACACATTCAAGCAACTTTTGGGCTTCACCCTGCTCGCTACTGCCGCCTGGCTCCTCGGCATCTTGATGAACAAGCTGCCTGAGACGAGCAACACCCAGTTCCTCTACTTCCTCGTGGTGTTGTGCCTGGCGCTGTGGGCGGTGGGCCGCTTCGGGAACCTGATGCACAGCGTTGGGCGCCGCATTGGAACTCGCGTCGCGGGTACCGCGCTGGTCGCAGCGATGGCGTTCTGGGTCGTCGATCTCACTCCCAAGAGCGCGCTGAACAGCGCGGGAGGCGATCTGACCGCAGAGGCCAATTCAGCAGGCCTCACCCCCTCCCCCACATCCGGCACCCAAGGCAACGGAAACGTCCCAAAGAAGGACCCGCCGGTGGTGAAGAACGGCCACATCAACTGGGTCACCTACGACAAGGCCCGCATCGACGCGGAGCACAAGCGCCAGCGCCCGGTGTTCGCCGACTTCACCGCGGAGTGGTGCGTTAGCTGCAAGGCGAACGAGAAGGCCGTGATCGAGACGGACGGCACTCGGTCTCTCCTTACGGAAACGAACATTCTGCCGATGAAGGCAGACATGACCGACGAGAACCCGATTCTGGAGAAGGAAATGCAGCGCCTCGGACGCAGCGGCATTCCGATCTACGTGATCTACTTCCCCGACGGCAGCCACAAGCTACTCCCGGAGATCATCACCGCGGAGATCCTCCATGGCGCCCTGAAAGAGGCCTCGGAGCGCTATCCCAAGGACAAATACGAGCCGACGACGGGCTGAGAGCCTCAGCCTTCGTTGAGCCGAGAGCCTCAGCCTTCGTCGAGATCTTCCGCGATGTAGCTGAGGATCACGTCGTCCAGGCTTTGCTCGCTGATCCCACCACCGAAGATCGAACCTTCGTCAGGGCGCGACTCGAAGATCGCGGCAGGGCGCGAAGCGGCATAGCGGCCCGCTTCATCGGCCTTGGGCTCCGCTGCCACAGGCGTCCCATGCACGGGCGTGTTCTTCACCTGAGGTTCGGGACGGTGCAAATGTGAGTCGACGTCGATGTCCAGCTCCTTCTCCGCGACCTGGCGAGCGAGCGCGCGAGCCTGCTGTGGATCCACACGCTGCAGATTCGGATTCGACAGTCGCTTCGGCCGTTCCTGCGGGGGTGGTGGCGCAGCCTCCGGACTCGAGGGTGGAGCCTCTACCGCCCTCGGAGGCGGGGGAGGCAACGGGTGCGGACCGCAAATCCCCTCGATCAACTCGTCGAACTCACCGCCGCGCAGCGCGATGAACATCGCCTTGTGCTGCTCCTTCATCAGACGGCGAACGACTTGAGGCGTGTCCTCGCGCCCAACGTGCTCCGTGTACGTCGTCTTCTTGCTCTTGACGATACGCCCGCCGTCCGCGAACAGATGCGTGATCACGTGCGGACGCTTCACGCCGGAGTCTTCCGTTTGGATGTGGAAAACCCTGCCGCGATGCTTGACGTTGTTGTTGAATCCGAGCAGCGGAGGCGGCGTCTTCGGCACGTGACGGCTCGACAAAGGGCTTAGGGTAACACAGCCACGCTAGCACCCAGGGGCGCGGCGTAGCGACTTTGGTACGCGGAGGTTCGTCTTCGAAACACTACCACGCGACGCGACTTCCGCGCTCCTCAGACCACAGCAGAAGCGGCGATTGGCTGTTCTCGAACGACTGTTTGCCTGGCGCTGCCGGATTGTTCGCCTCGTACTGCCCAAGATGTTGTTTGTTCGCGCGTCCCGGGCGCGAATTTTGTTTCTTGTTCGCGCCTCCCGGGCGCGAATCCGCGTGCACGGCTACCGCACTGCATCGACTGCGATCGCGGCTCGACATTGAGTTTGATTGGGCCGGTTTTTGGGGGGAGGCGCGCCGTCAGCACGGCAGGTCTGACGCGCTCTTCGAGCGCTGCCTTATCTAAGCGGCACCCTTGGTTCGCTACGCAGCGCCTTCATCGAGGCGACGCATGCCCTCGAGAAGCAGCGCTTCAGGGCTGGCGTTGATCACGCGGGAGTTGGTGACGAAGTTGGGGTCGAGCACGAAGTCGCCTTCGGTCAGACCGAGCATGGAATAGAAGGCCTCTTCGCCGCGCAGGCGGCCCCACATGGCGTTGTGGATGTCGCCCTTCACGAAGTGGATTTCCCCGGTCTCGCCTTTCGCGCGGATCTTCAGAGAGCCCGTCTTGCGGCCGTGCCAGAGCACCTGAACCATGTCTGGCAGGCTCATTTCGATAAGCGATCCCGAGACGCCGCGGGTCCCACGGCCACCCGCGTGGCGTTCGAGGATCTGCTTGAGCTTCGCGACCAGCAGATCCGCCGCGACGGGCTTCGTCATGTAATCGGCGGCGCCCAGCTCGAACGCGCGCTGCGCATCAGCGCGGCCGGATCGCCCGGTCAAGATGACCCACGGAAGCTCGCGTCCCCACTCTTGCTTGCGCGCCTCTGCCAGCAACGCGAACCCATCCGCTTTGGCCAAATCGAGTTCGCTGACAACGACCTCGACGTCGCCCTTCTCGAGCATCTTTAGGGCCTGTTCGCCGGTACGCGCGACCTTCACCTCGAAACCTTGCTCGACCATGCGCAGCTCGAGCACCGTCGTCTCTTCGGGATCCGGATCGACCACCAGGGCCATGTGCCGATCGGCAAGCAAACGCGCCTTAAGGTCGTCTCCCGTCACGGTGTGTCGGAAGAGGTCGACCAGGTTCGGGTCGAACACCTTTTCCTTGTAGCGACCCAACACCTCGCAGGCCTGGATTGGACGTAGCGCGCGGCGATAGGGATTGCGCGGATTCTGCGTCAGATCCGCATACGTGTCCGCGATGGCGAGCAAGCGGGCGCCAAGGGAGATCTCTTTCCCGCGCCCACCCCCGGGCAAACCCTCTCCGTCAAAGCGCTCATACATTTGCTCGATGGCGCGCGACGTCTCCCGCGGCAGCTCAACTGCCTCGAGCAGACGGAGCGGCGCCTTGTAGAGCTTCTTTGCTGCGACGCGGTGGCCCTCGTATTCCGCGACGTTCAGCGCGGTGAGGTGGTAGGCGCTCATCTTGCCGAGGTCGTGGATGTAGCCCGCCAACACCATCGCGGCGCGGTCTTGCTCGCTCAGGCCGATGCGCTCGGAGATCTTCTTCATCAAGCGGGCGACTTGCGCGGAGTGCCCGCGTAGGTCGGGACGCGATGTCTCGAGCAAGCTCACGAGCACGTTCAGCGTCTCGAGGTAGGAGTCGCTGGTCACGCCGCCGCGCCCGGTGCCCCCTGCGGTGCGCTGCTCCTTCAAGTCGCGCTCGTCGTACATCTGAACGCGACCGCGCTCGTCCGCCAGGGAGAGGGACATGCTCTCTTCGCTGACGAGGTTTCGCTCGTAGACGTTGAGCATCGTGGTGAACTGTTCGTGCGCCGAACGGTCCAACACGGCGAAGGCGTGGATATCGCCGTTGTACGCCTTGTTGATCGCCGCCTTCACCGACGCGGGCCGCGCGACGAAGGCGTGCACGTCTTTCAAGCTCGCGGCGAGCTTGATCTCTTGAATCGCGGCGACGTTGTCCGGATCGGCCATGACGACGCTGAGCGCTGCCTTCTCGTGGTCGAAGAGCACGGGAAAGATCGTCTCTTTTTCCGCGAGGGACTTCGGCACCTTGTCCAAGGTGAAGCGATCGATGTCAGCCTTGGACAGTTTCTCCGTGGAAACGAAGCGGGTCTTGTGGAACGCAGCAAGGAACTTCAGCAGCTGCACCTCGTCCATGGCGTTCGTCTCGATGATCGCCTCTTCGATGCGACCACCCATACGTTGGTGATACGCGATGATCGCCTCCTGTTGCTCAGGGGTAATCAGCCCCTTCGCAACGAGGCGCTCCACCATGCGAACGTTCCCGGTCGGATGCATAACTTGGACTTCTTCTGACCCTCTGGCGCTTGCGGCGCAGTGCACGTCCAAAGGCGCGTAGGCCCTCTCACGCTACCTGCCCTGTAGCTAGGCACAATCTCAGTTCGACTTCATCGTCAGTTCACACGACAGGGACCCGACGACGCTCTTTTGTTTCTACAACAGCAGGGCGCGAGCCGTCACGGGCCGCCAGGACGCTCCCCCCAATCCTCCCACACACCGAGCCGGATGTCGGTCAGCAGTTCGACCCTTTCGCGGTCGCCCTACTTGGAGGGCTGTGTCCGCTCGAATGCATCCGCGCTCACTTCATGGCCTGGGCTGGCTGCCGTCGCCGGGCACGCCAAGGCGGGGTGTGGCGTGGCGATCCCTCGCTGGAAGGGAGTGGGGGGAGAGGACCAGCGTTTCGCGGTGTCCCGCGCTTGACTCGGTTGGGTCTGGCGGCTAGAAGATGCGCCCTTCAATCGCCAGGAGCGAGAAATCCCAGTTGGATTCCTCCCCCAGGGCGCCTGAAGTCCCTGCAAAGTACTCAGTTTCGCTCTCCACGGGAGCGGGCTCCTGGGTTCGAGGGTTGGTCGCGCGGCAGTCGTCGGCGCTCCAGCATCTCGCCCCGGGCAGGTCCAGCGAGCGTTCGCTCCGAAGACGGACCCGAGAAGAATCGTCAACCAAGCGTGGCACTGCCCGCGCCTTTCACTGGAAATCCAGTAGTCGGATAGAACATGCGTACGTTCGTGGCCAAGCCGGCCGAGGCCCAAGCTACTCGCAAGTGGTGGGTCGTCGACGCCAAAAACAAGTCCCTCGGTCGTCTGGCGAGCGAGGTTGCAAAGGTCCTGCGTGGCAAGCACAAGGCGACCTTCACCCCCCACGTCGACACCGGTGACTTCGTGATCGTGATCAACGCCGAGCAGGTGAAGGTCACGGGCAGCAAGTTCGACGACAAGAAGTACTACCGCCACAGCGGATATCCGGGCGGCATGACCACCCGGAGCTTCGGTGAGTTGATCGCTCTCAAGCCCGCGGCTCCTATCGAGTTGGCGGTGAAGGGCATGCTTCCGAAGAACGCCCTCGGCCGGAAGATGATCAAGAAGCTGAAGGTGTACGCCGGCGCGGAGCACCCCCATGCGGCACAGGCTCCTGCGGAGCTTTCGTTCTGAGCACTGGCTCAGAGAGCGAGACTGAAAGATGAGCGAAGAACAAGTCAGCACCCCCAAGGCGGCCACCCCGGCTCCCTGGTACGCCACTGGCAAGCGTAAGCGCGCCGTGGCCCGCGTTTGGTTGCGCCCCGGCAGCGGGGAGATCGTCGTCAACGGCGCGCCGTTGGATGAGTACTTCGAGCGCCCCACCTCGCGCATGATCGCGCGCCAGGGCCTGGAGCTCCTCGAGATCAGCGACAAGTACGACGTCTTGGCTACCGTGGTCGGTGGCGGGCACAGCGCCCAGGCGGAAGCGATGCGTCACGGCATCTCTCGCGCGCTGTTGGTGGAGGACGGCGAGCGTCGCCGCACCCTCAAGCGTGCTGGTTACCTCACGCGCGATGCTCGTGAGAAGGAGCGTAAGAAGCCCGGTCAGCCCGGCGCCCGCAAGCGCTTCCAGTACTCCAAGCGCTAATCCGAGAGAAGCGCTTGAAGTCAGCCAACGCGGCGCCCGGTTCCCGAGCGCCGCGTTGCTGCATTTCGGGGACAAAGCTGCGGCGTTCAGCGGCACCAGTTTTTCCTCACGGAATTCGATCAGAGAGACGGCAGGAGCAGGCAAGATGACTCAAGACACGCTGCGAGTTGGCATCGTTGGAGCCGCTGGGTACACCGGCGCCGAGCTCTTGAGGTTGATCCACCGCCACCCACGGCTTCAGTTGACCTGGGTCGCCGGCAACAGCAACGCCGGGCGCAAGTTGTCCGAGGTGCTCCCCGGCACCTTGGGCGTGCCCGGTGTTGGCGATCTAACCATCGAACGTTTCGAGCCGAGCGACGCACCTCGCTTGGCCAAGCAGCTCGACGTCGCATTCTGCTGCCTTCCCCACGCAAAGAGCGCCGAGGTCGTCGCCAGCCTGTACTCCGAAGGGCTGCGCGTCGTCGATCTCTCGGCAGATTTCCGCCTGCGTGCCCTGGACGACTACCGCACCTGGTACGGCGAGCACCCCGCGCCACATCTCCTCACGGAATCAGTCTACGGTCTCCCGGAGCTTCACCGGGAGGCTCTCAGAGGCGCTCGCTTGATCGCCGCTCCAGGCTGCTACCCGACAAGCGCGATTCTTCCCCTCGCACCGCTGCTCTCCGCTGGGCTGCTAGACGTCAAGAGCCCGTTCATCGTCGACTCCAAGAGCGGCGTGAGCGGCGCCGGGCGGACCCCAGGTGCGGGCACCCACTTCAGTGAGACGAGTGAGGGGATCCGTGCCTACAAGGTCGCAGGTACGCACCGCCACACCGGCGAAATCGAGCAGGAGCTATCCATTGCCGCGGGGCAACCAGTGCAGGTCGTCTTCACCCCCCACTTGGTGCCGATGACCCGCGGCATCCTCAGTGTGGCCTACTTGAAGCCGAAGCCCGGTGTGGATGCGGAGCGCTGCCGCCAAGCAGCGAGAGCGCTCTACCCCGCCGGCGGCCTAGTCAGCGTGATGCAGGACGAGCTTCCGGACACCCTGTGGGTGCGTGGTTCCGCCCGAGCCCATGTCGCCTACCGCCTAGACGCACGCACCGGCACGCTGCTGGCATTTGGCGCCATCGACAATCTGACTCGCGGCGCATCCGGTCAAGCGCTGCACGCGCTCAACGTGGCCCTGGGCTGGGACGAGGACTTGGGCCTGCCGCAGCTTGGTCAGTTCCCTTGAGCCCCTACCTGAGGCGTGCCGTCTGAGGTTCGCGCCTGCGCCGGCGCGCAGTTGTCCCTTGTTCGCGCCTCGGGGCGCGAAAAAGAAATGCGAACACAGGCGAGCAATTCTGTACGGCCACGCGCACAGTCCGGTGCTTGTTCAATGATGCCCAGCGCTTAGAACAGACCCACGACAGCAACGTCACGCGTTCGACCAAGCTCGCCTCACCTGAGCGGGACTCCTGACAACGGAACGTCAGTAGGAAGCGCTGGGGAGGTAGACCCTGCGCCGCGTGCCGGGGCTATGCTGTTGACCTCGCGTCCAGAGCGCGACTTCCAGCAGTTAGCTCGCGCTAACGCGACCGCTACACGCCAAGCCGGCGGAGGCGCCAGATCCCCCATGAGTTCCCCTTTCAGACTGCGCAGCGACTTCACGCCCCGCGGCGACCAACCCGAAGCGATCAGGAAGCTGGTGGCTGGCATCGAACAAGGGCATCGCTGCCAGACGCTGTTGGGCATCACGGGTAGCGGAAAGACCTTCACCGTCGCCAACGTGATCCAGAAGATGGGCCGGCCGACGCTGATCATCGCGCCGAACAAGACCCTCGCCGCGCAGCTCTACGGCGAGATGAAGGATCTGTTTCCCGACAACGCGGTGGCGTACTTCGTCAGCTACTACGACTACTACCAGCCGGAAGCTTACATCCCGTCCTCCGACACGTTCATCGAGAAGGACGCGATCATCAACGATCAAATCGACCGCATGCGCCACGCGGCGACCCAGGCGCTGCTCTCGCGCCCGGATGTGATCATCGTCGCGTCTGTTAGCTGCATCTACGGCATCGGCTCCGCAGAGAGCTACCAAGGACTCTTGATCCAGATCGAACGGGGTCAAGAAATGCGCCGAGACGAGCTGCTTCGGCGCCTGGTGGACATTCAGTACGAGCGCAACGACATCGACTTTCATCGCGGCTGCTTCCGTGTGCGCGGCGACATCGTGGAGATCTTCCCGGTGTATGAGGAGGCACTCGCTATCCGCGTGGAATTCTTCGGGGACGAAGTCGAAGCGATTAGTGAGGTGGACCCCTTGCGCGGCCGCGTGCTGGGCAGCCTCGATAAGTACTCCGTCTTTCCAGGCTCGCACTACGTCACGCCGCAGCAACACATGCGGCGCGCCATCGACAACATCCGCGCTGAGCTGCGCGATCGCCTCGAGTACCTGGACAAAGAGGTGCGCTTCCTTGAGAAGCAGCGCCTCGAGCAGCGTACACAGTACGACCTGGAAATGCTCGAGACGATGGGCTTCGTGCAAGGCATCGAGAACTACTCGCGCCATCTGTCCGGGCGCTCACCGGGGGACCCGCCCCCTACGCTCATCGACTACTTCCCCGACGACTTCCTGCTGGTGATCGACGAGAGCCACCAGACGGTGCCGCAGATCGGCGCCATGTATCGCGGCGACCGTTCCCGCAAGGAAACGCTCGTGGAGTTCGGGTTTCGCCTACCCAGCGCGCTCGACAACCGTCCGCTGAAGTTCGACGAGTTCGAACAACACATGAAGACGGTGCTCTTCGTCTCCGCCACGCCTGGCGACTACGAGCTCCAAAACAGCGACGGCGAGCCCGTCGAACAGCTGATCCGCCCTACTGGCCTGATTGATCCGGAGATCGAGCTTCGGCCCGTTGCCGGGCAGGTCGACGATCTATTGGAGGAGATCCGCCTGCGCGTGGAAGCGGACGAGCGTGTCTTGGTCACGACGCTGACCAAGCGCATGGCAGAAGACCTCACGGAGTACTACGCCGAGCTGAACATCCGCGTGCGCTACCTCCACTCTGACGTGGAAACCCTCGAACGCATCGAGCTCCTGCGCAGCCTGCGCGCAGGCGAGTTCGACGTCCTGGTGGGCATCAACTTGCTCCGGGAAGGTCTCGACCTACCTGAGGTCAGCTTGGTGGCGATCCTTGACGCCGACAAAGAGGGCTTCCTGCGCTCTGCTCGCTCACTGATTCAGACCATCGGCCGCGCCGCGCGCAACGCCCGCGGCAAGGTGTTGATGTACGCAGACCGCATCACGCCTTCGATGAAGCAAGCCATCGACGAGACCACTCGACGGCGCGCCATCCAGGAGGCGTACAACGCCGAACACGGTATCACCCCGGAAACGGTCAAGCGCGCGATCCTCGAGGTGAGCCCGAGCGCAGGTACCAGCGACTACTACGCAGTGCCCAAGGGCCCGAGCCGAGCCAAGGACGGCAAGAGCGAGTCTCCAGCTGACGAGGCGGCGCTGGCGGAGCGCCTGGAGGAGCTACGCCAAGAGATGTTCAGCGCAGCAGAGAACCTCGATTTCGAGAAGGCCGCTCGCTGTCGCGATGAGATCAAGCGGCTGACAGGTAACTCTCCAGCAGATGAGCCCGCGAGCGGCCCGCGTTCCCGTGGGCCGCAATCCGCTGCGGCGTCCAGTCGCCCTCGAGGCAAGCTCGGCAAAGCTGGGCCCGCTTCATCCAAGCCAAGCTCGCGGGGCAAGCGTGGTGGCGCAGCCCCTTCCAGCGGCGGCCGCAAGCGTCGCTAGACGCCGTTAGGCGCACGCCGAACGGCTAGCGCCGTAGCGGCCAGTTCGGGTGCCACGGGTGGGCGCGCTGGAACGCCTGGGCTGCTTCAAGCACCAGCTCATCTCGTTGCAGAGGCCCAACGATTTGCAGGCCCACTGGCAGCCCAGCGTCGGACAGCCCCGCGCGCACGGTCGCGGCTGGGTTCCACGACAAGTTGAAGGGGATGGTGAACGACGCCACGCTGGCGACGCGCTGCAAGCGGCCATCCGTTTCCGCCGGGAACGGACCCTTGGCGGGCGGTGCGTCATAGGGCACCGTCGGAGTCAGCAGCAGGTCGTACTTTCCAAACAGCTGAGCCACCCATTTCGAGAGCTCGGCCCGACGGCGCGCCGCTTCCCCCCACCACTCCAGGTCGAGGCCCGTCTCGGCCATGCGAATCGTGCGCAGCACGGACCGCTGTAACAAATCTCCGTGACGCTTGAGCTGCGGGGCGAGGTGCGATCCTAGCTCGAACGCACCTATCAGACCCCAGTCAGCGCCGAGCTCCGGTGGACCGCCTTCGATTTGCTCCACGCTGTGTCCGAGATCTTCGAACACCTTGACCGCGTCCCGCACGACGCGCGCGACATCCGACTGCACCACCGCGTATCCAAGATCGGCGCTGTAGGCGACCCGCCACTTGCGCTCGCGGGCTTGCTCCAGGTGATCGAAGTAGCTGAACCCAGGGTGCGGCAAGCTCATCGGATCGAGCGGGTGATGCCCAACGACTTGATCCAAGAACAACGCGGCGTCTTCGACGGTTTTGGTCAGCGGGCCCCACACCGAAGTGCGACCAAAGTCCCAAAACTCGAAGGGCCCACGCGCGACGCGTCCCATGCTCGGCTTGAAGCCAAACGCTCCCACGAAGCTCGCGGGGATGCGGATGGATCCGCCGCCGTCGCTCGACGTGTTCAACGGCAGCGCCTCGGCGGCCAGCAGGGCTGCGCTACCACCACTCGATCCTCCCGGCGTGTGTTCGGCGCTCCACGGAGAACTGGTTGTGCCGTAGACCAGGTTCTTGGTGATGGCTGTCGTGCCGAACTCGGGCGCGTTCGTCTTCCCGATCACGATCGCGCCCACGGCCTTGAGGCGACCGACCTGGATCGAATCCCGCGCGGAAACGTTGTCTTTGAAGAGCAATGACCCTTGAGAGTTGATCAAACCCTCCGCGTCCTCCAGGTCCTTCACCCCCAGGGCGAGTCCTTCGAAGATGCGCCCTTCGCCTGCCATCAGTCGCGCCTCAGCAGCTCGCGCCTCCTGCATCAGCACGTCGGGGTCCCTTGGACACACGAGCGCGTTCAGAGCTGGGTTCACTTCAGCGATGCGCTCGAGGGTTTCGCGCATCAGCTCGACGGGGGACACCTTGCGGCTCTTGAGCAGCACGGTGAGCTCGAGCAGCGTGTTCGACAGCAGGCTCATGACGTGATTCTGCCAGTCGCGCGTGCGGCTGTCTCAGCGCCTACGAACACCCTAATTTTTTAGGGGGAGAGGTCCACCCTCCCAGTGACTCACACCAGCTTGTCGCGCTTACCAGCCTTCAAGCGATCCACGACGGCGCGCACGTCCTGGGCGCGTTCCCGTGGGATCACGAGGAGCGCGTCGTCCGTCTGAATGACACACAGATCTTCCACGCCGACCAACGCCACGACGCGATTGTCGGCGCGGGGACGCGTGTCCCAAATCAGATTCCGCTTCGCGTCGACCAGGACCGCTGAACCCGGTGCAACATTGTGGTCGGCGTCACGCGCTCCGAGCTCCCAGCTGGACTCCCAGCTCCCGAGATCGCTCCAGCCAAAGCTGGCAGGCACCACGTTCAGCCTCTGCGCGCGCTCCATCACGCCATAGTCGATGCTGATCGACTGCACGGCCGCGAAGAACTTCCGGGTGGCTGCTGCCTCGGCGCCAGGTGACTTGCGCGCCGCGTCGTCGATCTTCGTCAGTCCGGCGTGAAGCTCCGGAAGGTGTTGCTCAATCTCCGCCAGCATGTCGGCCGCGCGGAAGATGAACATGCCAGCGTTCCAGACGTACCGCCCCGACTTCAGGTAGCGATTCGCGGTCTTCAGATCCGGCTTCTCGACGAAGCGCTTCACCGCGTGCACGTCCTTCAGGTCTGACGGCTTGCCGAGCTCGATGTAGCCGTAGCCAGTCTCGGGGCGCGTCGGCTGAATCCCGATGGTGGTGATCACACCCGATTTCGCCGAGCGGATCGCTAGCTTCACTGCGGCACGAAAGGCCGCTTCCTTCGCCACGTGCTGGTCACTTGGAACGACGACGATGATCGCCTTCGGGTCTCTCCGCGCGGCAACAAGCGTCGCCCAGCCGATGCACGGCGCGGTGTTCTTCGCGACAGGCTCGCCCAAGAAGTTCGCTTCGGGGATACCTGGCAGCTGACGCTTGGTTGCACCGAGCAAGTGCTTGCCGGTAGCGATCAGGATGTTGTCGGGGCTAGTGATGCGCGCCATGCGCCGCACCGTGCCGGCGATCAGCGACTCGTCGGTACCCGGCGCGATGCTGAGCAACTGCTTCGGGTTGAGCCGCCTCGAGGCTGGCCAAAAACGCGTCCCGCTGCCTCCAGCCATCACCACTGCATACACATTCGACATGGGCGGGACTTATCCTCTGAACTCAGACGCTGCAACCACGGGAAGTCACGAAGCGAGCGGGCGCACCTCTCCCCCGAAAAAACTCCCGGCGCGGACTACGCCATGGCGGCGCTGCTCAGACCTTGACGAACAACAACGTGTAGACGCCGAGGGGCAACACCCACAGCGCAAACCAAGCGAAGCCGTTGCGAATCACCACGCGCCTCAGCAGCACCAATGCGATCACACCGACCGCAAAGGCGATGCCTGCGCCGAGCAGCGCTGGTCCCATGCCGTGCAGCGAGTCGAGGTGTCGCGACTCGAGCACCACGGCGCCCAACACGGCGGGCAAGCTCATCAGCATCGAGAGCTCGAACGCGCGCGCCGGCTTCACGCCCAGCCACAGCAACACCGCGATCGTCGAGCCGCTGCGACTCACACCTGGCAACACCGCGATGCCCTGCGCGACGCCGACGAGGAGCGCGCCAACCCAAGTCGGCGTGTCCTTCTCCCCGGGCTTTGCCTTGATCGTGGATAACAGGAGCAGCGCCGTCAGCAAGAAGCCCAAGCCAATCGCGAACGGCGACTGCGTGTACTTCTCCACTGCCGCCCGCATCAACAGCCCGATGACGCCGGTCGGCAAGGTCGCCAACACGACGACCAACACGTCGCGACCTCCGGGAGTCTCAGTGAAGCGCTTGGGCTGCGCGAGGCCCCGTACGCCTTCTCGAACGGCAGCCATCAGACGCTCGCGCACCAACAGCGCAGTGGCCGCGAGAGTGCCGGCGTGCATCAC
This sequence comes from Polyangiaceae bacterium, assembly GCA_020633205.1. NCBI lineage: Bacteria > Pseudomonadati > Myxococcota > Polyangiales > Polyangiaceae > Polyangiaceae bacterium. Next base: position 95,778 of record JACKEB010000013.1, on the reverse strand, counting down.
CACACTCAAGGTGAGGCTTGGCTCACCCATGCGCATCAAGATCTGGCCCAGCGCAAGGTGCCCAGAGCTTGAGACGGGAAGGAACTCAGTCAGGCCTTGCAGCACTCCGAGCACGATGGCTTCGACGAACGGAGACATGAGCCCGCGATGTACAGGCGTACGCGCCGAGTGCCACCCGGAAAACACACTCAGCGCGAGAATTGCTAACTTGTTCGCGACTCCCGGGCGCGACAGTGTCGATTGTTCGCGCCTCCCGGGCGCGACAGTGCTGATTGTTCGCGCCTCCCGGGCGCGAAGTGGCCAAGCGCAGTCAGGCCTCGGACGAAGCCGGGCCTGAACGAAGCGCTGCTCAGTTGTAGGTGATGTTCAGCGTGAAAGTGCCAGACTTGCCGCCGTACCCATCAACGAACACCCAGTAATCCGCGTTCGCCGTTGCGCTGAAGGTGACGCTTTCGCCTGAGCCAGACGCGCCATCATCCGCGCAATCGAGTTGGGTGCCACCAGCGCAGGACCCGCTGCGGACGTAGAGCACCGGGTCGTAGCTGCTCGAAGCAGTCATGGTCGCAGTGTAGCTGCCGGTCGCGGGCGCCACGAAGTGGTAGACGAGCTCGGGTCCGAAGCCTCCTCCGGTGCCGCACGTGCCCGCGTAGTCGTGCGTGGAGTCCACGGTGCTCCCGGTGACGCTCGCGGTGTTCCCGCTGAACGTCAGATCTTGACCGGGGCACACGTCGTTGGCTGGGGGCTCCGTAATCGTGGCGTTCACGTTGTAGCTGCCGCTGTAGCTCGCAGAGTAGCCGTCGATAACCAGGTAGTACGTGGTGCCGCTGGTCACGGGAACGCTGAACGTCTCCGTCCCGCTGCTGCCCGTGTCGTCGTTGCAGATGAGGTCGGACTCACCACACGTGGTGGAGAGTGAGATCTCAGAGTCGAAGCTCCCGGAGACCTCCACGGTCAGCGTGCCATTCGTGGGCGCTGTGAGCGCGTAGACGGCGTCGCCAGCGGCGCTGCCGCAAGCGCTGCTGCCGTAGTTGTCCGGGCGCGTCGACGTGTCGCCGCTCGCGGACCAGGTGTAGGGTCCGCTTCCCGACCAAGTCGCCGCTTCCCCAGGGCAAGTATCGCCGGGCGTCGCCGCATACAGCGTGGCGTCCAGGGTAAACTTACCGCTGTCGCCCCCGTAGCCGTCCACGATCGCGTAGTACTTGGTGCCAGCCGTGACCCAGAGCTCGATCTCCTCCGGCCCGCTCGAGTCCTTGCACGCGGCCTCGTAGATATTGCAGCCGCTCTCATGGATGTAGAGCACTGAGTCGAAGCCGCTCTCCGGAGTGAGCGTGAAGACGAGGCGCCCATCCGTATCCGGCGTGACCTCATAGATCACATCTGGTGACGAGGCGGAGCTACCGCAGCCACCGGTCATATCCGCGATGGCACCCACTGTCGAGCCGCTGACAGTTGCCGTACGGATACTACCCGAACCGGTGAAGCTCAGTGCTTGCCCTGGGCAGGAGTCCGCGACGCCGACCCCCGTTGCGCCAGTGCCACCGGTTGCGCCGGTGCCGGCGGTGGCTCCGGCTCCACCAGCGCTCGTGCCGCCGCTGGCACCAACACCCCCTGATCCATTGGCCTGGCTGCCGCCAGCACCCGCGTTGCTTGCTCCACCGCTGTCCGCACCGCCGCTGTTGTAGGCACCGGCCGCGGCGCCTTCCCCAGCGCCTGCTGTGCCACCGCTGCCAGGGTCCGCACCGCCGCCGCCCAGCTGCCCTGCGGAACCGCCCATCGGACTTCCGCCCGCACTGTCCGTGGCGCCGCTACCAGCGGTCCCTGCCGAAGAGCTACCGGCATCACCACCAGAACTGTCCTCGCGATCCATGTGTTTGAGCGTCTGGGACTCCGCGCAGGCAGACAGGAAGATGGCGGCACTCAGCAGCGCCGTGAAGTAAGTACGAAGGTTCATAGAAAAGCTCGCAGAGCCTCCTCTACGTCAGAGGAGGTTTCGCAGCGTTGTCGTCTACGGGTCTGCAGACGCTCGCTTGGGGGAGTGGGATGGCCCGTGCCTCAGACAGACACGCGCACGCTTCCAGGCTCTTCGATTCGAGAGAATCAGTCGGAGCGCCGGAAGAGCGCGGAGCATAGTCGAAAACCATCGAACTCAAGCTTTAAGCAGCCTGCGCTGCGTTTCCCCGCCGCATATCCAATGGCGCTGGAAACGCGACTTGCTGCAGGTACTACCGGAGATCCGTATACTCCGCGCCGGTGTTCACGAACGACCTGCGCTTCGAAGGGTTCACGACCCAGGATTGGACTCGCCTCGCGAAGGCGTTTCGTCCGCGACCCGGTAGCTCGGCACCCAGTGACGTGGGCGGTGGCGTGGTGGTGGTCACGTCGGAGGGCCGTCCTGTCAAACTGCTCTCGACACGCACTGGACGTATTCAGCTGACGGGGGCACGTGGCGACCGCTCGGTCAGCGCCCTCGAGTGGCCAGTCAGCCTCGAGTCTTTGGCCAAGGCGTTCGACGCCCACTGGGCGGTGGAGCTCGAGTGGTCGGCGCTAAACGACTTGGTAGATAGCTGGGCGGAAAAGCTCACGCCAGAGCATGACGCGTTCGATCAGGTGGTGGAGTTCCTGCGCTCGGCTCAAGAGGTCGAAGCGAACGGCAAGCTCCAAGCCTGGCCCTGGAAGATTTCCGCATGGCCATTACCCAATCAGAAGCTGAAGCTGCGCGCGCTGGATCTGGTGTGCCCCGATGGCAAAGCGCTGGTGCTTGGTGTGTTCGAGCGGGGCAGCCTGTTTACCAGCATCACGCTGAGGCGCCGCGGAAACGGCTTCGACCTGCTGCTCGGCCCAGAAGAGCTACGCGAAGACATGGGCCTCGTGAGCGGCGACTGGACGCGGGACTATCGCCACCTGCTACGCGCCGTGGAGCACCGCGTGGGCCCGGTTGCCGTGGGTTGCTTCGCGGAGCTTGAGACCTTCCAGAAGCTGAGCGAGGCGTCTCACGCCGGGAGCTGGGCAGCGGCGGTGGCGGCGCGGGACGTGGTGCTGTCCCCCGTTGTGCCCGCGCTCGCCATCCCGCTTGGAGTGGACGCTGGGCGCGCTGCGTTCTTCGCGATTCGCGATCTGGCTGAGCGTGTCGGCGTAGGCAACCTGTTCGGTGACGCGAGCCCGCTGGCTCCAGCCTTCGAGCGCGTCAAAGCGGCAGTAGAAGACCGCGACGTGGTGGGATTGCTAGGCTTCGATCCGTTCGATCTGCTGCGCAGGCTGCTCGCTCGTCGCGATGACGACGCGAGCTAGTGTCCTGTCTCCGTAGTTCGCTACAAAACTCCCGCGCCCCCCTGAGGGTGTGGGCGCACGAGTTTTGCGCCTTCGCACTACTCTTGAGACGAGGAAACGCTGTGTTGACCTGTTCAGCGAATCACAGATTCGCCTCACTAGCTCACAAGCCGCCGAGCATCACCGTCAAGGTCGCGCCCCCGCTCGCGTAGGCAGTCGACGACTGTTGCTCAGCGTTTTGCACCCGAGGCATTTGCCCTGCGGCAAATAAGAGGCCGAGCCGCGCGCCATGAAACGCAGAGTCCAGGTGCCGGAACAGGTCGAGGTTGGCGCCAGCGAACACCGTGGGGTAGAGCCCGTTCACGCCGACGGTGGCATTGGGCAGCTGATCATCGCAGTCCACACCGTAGCCATCGCTGCCCTGGCAGTACTTTCCGTTCGCGTCGAGACTGAGTAGGCCCACACCACCCGTTAGATGCACTTCGGCCCACTCGCTCTTGGAGGTCGCGCGGAAATCGAGAGCATACTCTCCACCGATGCGCGTCATGGAGTAGCTCGCGTGACTTGCCCCGCCGCTGGCGCGCGTCCCGTAGAGCAAGCCGCCCATGGCGAACCGCTCGTCGGAGTCGACATAGGTGCGATAGCGCACCATGGGTTCGCCGTAGGCGCCTTCGTCCCCACCACCGATCACTCGGCCACCAACGCCCAAGCCCTTCACGCCGATCAGATCTTCGGGATCGAACATGCCTGCCCCTTGTTGGATCGGCGACCCCTCGGGCTCCGCCTGGACGGCACCGCTCAAGAAGTACCCCGGAACGGCGCCGACCTGGAGTTCTAGGTTGCTGCGCGGCTCAGGCGAGATCGCCTGCCCCGTGACGGTGGGCACCGGCCCCAGCGTGGTGCATCCAGCGAGCCAGCCTGCTGCAACCCCGAGCATCGCCAGGCGCACGATGCGGTCGATCCAAATCCCCCAGCGCTCCCCTGCGGGCAGGGCCTCACGGGCGCCAAGATCCGAGGGTGAGCCGTGCTCGAATTGGTCCATGGTCAATCCAGAGAGCAAGCGCCTTGCCAACCCACCCGGGCGCGCTGCACCGCTCCGAACGTTGGCCCGTGGCGCGGGCACAACGGAATTTCCACGGGTTTTCTCCTCCGCTGTGCAGCTGCTTACGCGGTCAGCCCCGTGCGTACCTGTGTCGAAAGCGCAACACTGACTCTTCCTTACCGCAGGGTGCCAGTCTGCCCCAGCGCGGCGAGGATCTAGTGGAGGGTGCCGTCCGTCGCCATATTGGTGGCGATCTCCGGCTCCTCGTCGGCCGCCGCTGCTTCTTCCGCGAGGATACGTTCAACCTCGGCGTCCATCGTGCCGTTCGCCATCTTCGCAAACATCACGAAGTCAGCGAGCAGACTCCACTTCGGGTAGTCGAAGGTCGCCGGCTTGTTCTTCTCGATGAAGAAGTGGCTGATCCACGCGGGGCCGTAGCCCATCACCGGTGCGAGCAGCAACAGCGACTTGCGGCCGGTGAGCAAGCCACCGACGGCGCAGCCGAGGGCCATGCCCGTGCCGACGAAGTGAAAGCGTCGCGTCAGCTTGTTCTTGTGCTCACGCACATAGTAGGGCCAGAACTCTTCGAAGCTTTCGAACCGCTTGCTCATGGACTCTCCTCGAATGGGACGGGAACGGGCAAAGGTTACCCCCCGGCCGCGCATTGGCCCACCCCAGGGAACCAAAAAGTCTCCCCTCACCCCCAGCGCTGCGGTGGGCACTAGTCGAGGAGCTTGTCGACCGCGGCCTTCAACGCGTCGCGCTGCATCACGCTGGAGCGCACCAGGCGCACGCTGCCCTCTTTGTCGATCAGCACCAAAGTTGGCAGCGTCGATACGCCGTAGCTCTTGGCAGCCGCTCCGTCAGGATCGAAGACGCAGGGGTAGGAGAGCTTTGTTTGCTTCGCGAAGATTTGCGCGGGCTCGAGCGCGTCTCCGGTGTCCACGCCGACCACATGCAGCTGCTCGCCATACTCCCGGGCTATCTGGTCGACGATTGGGGCCTGCATACGACACGGTCCGCACCAGCTAGCCCAGAAGTCGAGCAACACCGGCTTGCCCTTGAGGTTGCTCAAGCGGATGCGGCTGCCTTCGTCCCCTTCGTGAATGACCTCGAGCGCGAAGTCCGGCGCTGCCTGAGACACCAGCGGGCTCTTGCTTGGATCGAGTCTTGGCAATAGCACCAAACCAAAGACGAGCGCCGCGACCAACACCAACGCAGCGGTGATGTAGATCTGATTCGGGTTTTCCTTCGCCTTGGGTTTGGGCCGGGCAGGCTCAGAGTCGCGGCTCATCTGCTGAGTGCTCTACCTGACCCTTGCACACCTCGCCAGCGGTGCTGCGAGAAAGTCCCCGAGACTCATTCGGTGGTGCCTACGCCCGCGCTGAGGAGTGAGGATGGTTTGGGGGTGAGGACCATCGCAGCTGCCGGGCGCGCCAGCGCTTGCTCCTCGAGGCGCTGCGTCACGCTCGCGTGGAGATCGGCCCATCTTCGCTCCGCGCGGCGAGCGCCGCTTCCGAGGCGGCGCTCCCGAGCACGGGCAGGCGGACCCTCAGGCGTGCCCCTCCAAGCGGACTCTCGAGGGCGGTCACGAGGCCTCCGTGCTCGACCACGATCTTCTTCACGATCGCGAGGCCGAGGCCGGTCCCGTCACTCTTGGTAGTGACATAGGGATCGAACACTACCTTGCGCTGATCCTCGGGGATACCCGGGCCGTTGTCGTCCACGTCGAGCACGACCTGCTCGCCCTGGCGTTCGATGCTGACCTTCACCCGCGGGCGCGCTCCAGAGGCTTGCTCCGCGCTGGCCTGAGCCGCGTTTCGCACGAGGTTGACCAGGACGCGCTTGAACATGTCGCGATCGAGCAACACCGGAAGCTCGTCCTCCGGCAGCTTGATCTCCAGGTCCACCGAGGAGTCTTCGGGTAAGCCAAACGCCGCACCGCTCGGGATCACTTCGTCTTCCTCTTCGACCACGGATGAGCGGCCCTGGAGCTCCCGCAAGACATCACCGAGGTCCGCTTCCTTCAGCTCGGCGCGCGGTAGTCGGGCGAAGTTCGAAAACTCGCTCACCAGGCGCCGCAACGTGCCGACTTCGTCCTCGACGATCTCCAGCGTGGTGTCGAGCATGCGCTTGTAGTTCGCGTCGGCCCCTGGGTAACGGCGGTGGATCTCCTGAACGGCGAGCTGAATCGGCGTCAGCGGATTCTTGATCTCGTGGGCAAGGCGGCGCGCCATCTCTTGCCACGCGCCAATGCGCTGCAGGTACTCGATGCGCGCCCGGCTGGTCTCGACCTCCATCACCATACGGTTGAAGGCTGCCGCGAGGTCGGTGATCTCATCTTGCCCCTTCTCGGGAACGCGAATGTCCAGATCCCCTTCGCCGACCTTTTGGGTGGCTTCCGCGAGCTCACCAATCCGCGCGGATACACTTCGAGCGAGGGTCGTCCCGACCCCGATCGCCATCAAGATCGTGATCCCCAGGAGCGCAGAGAAGGCATACAGGCGCCCTGAGTCGTCTCCCTCGCGCCGACGTTCCACGGTGCGGTATGCGTCGAGAAAAGTGGAGAGCTGATCGCGCTCCTGAAATCGCTTGGCCTCCGTGGCGAACACGGCAACCAGCTCGGGCGGATTCTCCACTGGTGCGTCCGGATCCACCAGAGGCACCCGCACCTCGAGATCGAACTCCGTCGCGGGATCGAACGCCTTACCTCGAGTGATCTCACCCAGAGATTCTCCGTCCGCGTCCTCCACGCTCAGCGTGACCAGATCGGGCTGCTTCGGGAACAAGCGTTTGAGCGCGCGATCGACGGCGGCTTTATCCTTGCGGAACACAGCGCGGCGCAAACGCGTGTCCTCCGCCATATTCGCCGCTCCGCCCCGCATGCGCGCCTTCACGGCGCGAGCGAGATCCTGATAGACGTCTAGCGCGTCATCCAAGCGGGTTCCGACTTCGGGCGTATAGAAACGCGCCGAGGTCTGACGCACCATCCACTCTCCCATGGCGATCGCAGTCACCAAGGGGATGAGCGCCGTGAGCACGATGGCCAGCGCCAGACGTCGCTGGATCCGTCCGACTGCCATGTCCTGGATTCTCGACGCAGCTTCCAACGAAAAGCCAGAAAAACCCGAAGATCACCTGAGTTCGCTGGGCTGCCCAGGCAACTCTCGGCGCGCTATAAGGGCGCAATGCAAGCACAGCCGAAGAATGACCCGAGCACCCGGCTGACCACACGGGTCTTCGACCTGCCCTCGCTCTCCTTGCACTCGCTGCATGTGCCAAGCAACCAAACGGACGCAGAGGTCGTGATCTGCCTGCATGGCTTCCCGGACATCCCCCGCGGCTGGACACCCCTGCTCGAGGAGCTGAGCGGGGCCGGCTTTGCTGGCTACGCCCCTTGGCTCCGAGGCTACGCGCCAAGCTCCATTCGTGGCCCGTATGACCTCGAGCGACTCGCGGATGACGTGCTCGAGCTGGCAGACGCCCTGAGTCCGGAGCGCCCCGTCAGCCTGGTCGGCCATGACTGGGGCGCGCTGATCACCTATCTGGCCATCGCGCGAGCTCCTGAACGATTTCGCCGCGCAGTAACCCTAGCAGTCCCGCATCCACTGGCGTTCTTGCGAGGAGCGAACCTGCGCCAGCTGCGGCGCTCCTGGTACATGCTGTTCTTCCAGACTCGCTTCCTACCTGAGCGCATCCTTCCCAAGGACGACTTCAAGTTCATCGATCGCCTATGGGAGGTCTGGTCGCCAACGTTCGAGCCCCCCGGGGATTACCTCGCGGAACTTAAATCTTGCTTGGAGCAGAGCCTCCCGGCTCCCATCGAGTACTACCGCGCCTTGCCTAAGGCCATACGCGACCTGCCCCGCGTCGGTGGTCAAACGAAGGACATTCGGGTGCCGCTCCTGTATTTGCATGGCGTCCAGGACGGCTGCGTCGGCTGGCAGCTCATGCAGGGGCAAGAACGCTTCTTTTCCGCGGAGCACCAGAGTGAGCTGCTCGGCGGTGTTGGGCATTTTCTCCAGCTGGAGAATCCACGCGCGGTAAACGCACGCATCCTCGACTGGCTGCGCTGCTAGCAGCCTCGCCCTCACGGCTGGCCCTCGACGCCGGGGTCGAGTAGACCAACGCCCATGAGGGAGGAGGACGAGCAGGAGGACCTAGCGCGGCAAGAGCCAGCGCTGGCCGATCCGGACTCGGAGCCTTCGGAAGACATCGCAGCGTCCTCCGGCCTCTCTTGGTGGGCGTTGGTTGGCTTACCCGGATTCGGCGTGCTGGTGATCGGGTTTGCGTTGTTCGTCGTCGGCGCCCCTCGCCCGTACGTCGCCGCTCGCCTCTACGGGGGACCGCTCGAAGGCCAAAGCGAGTACCATCTCAGGCTCGAAGCGGCCGAACGCTTGGGAGAGTTCGAGAGCCCTCGACAGCTTGGACTCCAGGTGCACGCCCGGACTGCGGACGGACGTGAAGCTTCCTGGGGAGGCCAAACGGATCCCCAAGGCAACGCCGAAGTCACACTGGGGTTCGACGCACCAACCGAGGGCCCCCTGAGCCTCAGCGTCAGCTTGGATCGCGCACAGGCCGAGTTGCCGAGCGGCTACGTGCTCGCCCGCGGCAACGTCACGGCACTCGAGCGAACCTGGCAAGACAACGTGAAGGTCGGGGAAACTTGGACCCAGCGCTCTCAGGGTGACCTGATGCTGCGAGTCGCCCCCGCACGCGGTGTCTACGCGGTCCCGTTCCGCGACGGCCTGTTCATCGAGGTAACTCGCCAAGGCAAGCCGGTCGCGGGGGCGGACGTGCAGCTCGGGCTGGACGGCGCGACCTGGTTCGAAGGCGGCGAAGAGGGTGGCGAACGGCGACGGACGGTGAGCGACGAGCGAGGCCGCGTTCACGCAGAGCTGGTGCCCGACAGCCACGTCATCACGCTCGAGGTGAAGGCCCGGCTCGAACAGCCGAGCGGTGAGGCGCTATCAGGTCGCCTCGCCTGGCGCTTGCCGGTGGTACCGGGGGCGATGGACGCGCAAATCGACGGGGAAGGCCAGGCGCCTGAACTCGTCGTGACTTCTCCGGTGGAACGGGAGCGGGCGTACATCGCGTTGTTGGATCAGAGCGCCCGCTGGGGTGGCGGCAGCGTGGAGCTCCAGCCATCCCCAGACGGCAACTACCGAGGCCGCTGGCCCCTACCCGCCAATTTCCGTACAGCAAAACACTGGGCGCTCGTCTCCAGCGAATCGGATTTCACGAGCGCAGGCGCGGTGGGCTGGCCGCTGAGCGATAGCAGCGAGTCACCGCAGCCCATCTTGCAGGCTCGGGAGATGCACCTACTCGACGGCTTTCCCGCGGCCTACCAGCGGGACAAGAGCCGCGTGTCCCGCGCAAGGTGGCTCGCAATCGGTGTCGCGTTGCTGTCGGGAGCGCTGGTGCTCGTGCTCTTGCTGCGTCGCGCGCAGGAGTCCCAGGCGACGCTCGCGGCACACCTCAAGCAGCAGGAGGCGCTTGGCAACACCGAACGGGGCGCTGACGCTAGCTTGCAGGCCCCTCGCTACAGCTTGACGTTGGTCCTGGGATTGATTTGCGTGGGCTTGGCGTTTCTGATGCTCGGATTATTGGTGCTGTACCGAGCCCACTGAGGCGCCGTGCCGGCTTTTTCAAACCGGGTCAGCCAGCCTCGGAATAGACTCTCCGCCTATGGCATACACACCCAGCCGTTACCGTGCAGGCCGTGTCCTGAGCGCAAGCTTCGTCGTCACCCTGGTGGGGGCGAGCGGGTGCAAGGCCACTCAAGGGGGCGGCAGCGGCGCGACCGGTCCGATGGACAGTCCTGGTAAGCCGTCAATCTTCAAAGGCGATGGCAACGGCTGTCGCTACGCGATACCGCAGCACTGCCCGCCTGACGTCAGCTGCAATCCGCCTCCACCGATGTACGCGGACTGTCCGCCCAACATGCGCGACGGTGCCGCTCCCCCGTCAACGCCCACCTACTTACAGGACACCGATATCGACGATTTCCGCCCGGATAATCGTGCCGAGTGGATACGTATCCGGCGCCAGTTCTCGGCGAGTCAAACCGCCTGTTACTATACAGCTGACCGCTACTGCCCCGGCCCTGACCAAGCAGGCCACTGCGAAGAGAACCTGTATCAGAAGGTGCCGTGTCAAGCCGGTCCACAACCGCAGGCAGAACAACCCATGCCGGAAGGCATGCAGAATCCATTTTGGGTGCAGAGCTTCGTCGGTATTCGCGCTGGCGCCCGCTGCGAGCGGTACCCCAGCTTTTGGTGCGACCCGGGTCAAAGCTGCGTGCTGCCGAAGGGGGAGCTCGTTGATTGCGCCAGCAATCCGCCAACGGGAAAGCAATGAGCGAAGCGCTTCCGATGTACTCAAGAGCCGCAAGCAAGCTCGCCACTTTCATCGCCCTTGCGTGCGTCGGCTGCGGTGCGAGCAGCGCACCCGCTCACGAACCGAACACGCCGAACATTGAATCCGCAGGGAAATCAGCGCACCCCATAGCGTTGGCGTTGGACGGCGCTCACCCGGAGCGCATCAAGCTACGCTGGCAGGAGGAGATCGGTGGGCGGGGCGTAGCCGTGGCAGTGGAGCGCAAGAGCGCCCGCGTGGCCGCGGTGGTGGAGGGCAGCCCGGTGAAGCTGTACGACTACTGGTCCGGCAAGAGCGCTGGTGTCTCCGCCACTTGCACCGATGTGCTACGGGGTGGGGTCTACTTGCTCGATGGCAAGCTGATCGTGGTGTGCGCGAGTCGCCTCGAGCTGTACCAAGTGAAGGGCATGAAGGAGCTCCCGGCGCCTACGCTTGCGGAGAGCCCAGCGACCGCAGCCACTCTGGTCTGGCCCTGGCTCGCGGTCGGCCACCACGACGGGGTGATCCGCCTCTACAACCTGCAGGACGACAAGCGCCTCGAAATCGCCGTTCCCGGTCCCCCAATTGACGTGAAGAGCCTCGCCCTCAGCAAGGACGGCAGCACGTTGGCGGTGGCCTGGGTGCAAGGCTCGATTTGGTGGTGGAAAGTGTCCGAGCCGGAGGTCCCTCACCCCCTAACCCGCTACGAGAGCGAAAGCGATGCCCTGACGTTTGATTCCACGGGGCAATGGCTGGCTGAGGAAGGGGAAAAGTCGCTGACCAGCGTTTGGTCCTTCGAGGGCGAGCCGAGTCGCCGCTACCAGCGCAAGCACGGCGCCTGGATCAAGCGCATGCATTTCACGCGGGACGGCAAGTGGCTATTGCGGGGCGGGTCCCACGGAGTGGATCTGGTCGAGGTTGCTGGAGAGCACACGCTGAGCCTCGCCGCTGGTCTGGTGGAAGACGTGGCCCTGGACCCCGATCAAACGAGTGTGGCCGCCGTGGATCGCAAAGGTCGACTCAGCCTCTGGCTCTCGAAGCCCTAGCTCGGGGCCGCTGACAAGTGCCAGCGGCCGCCACGCGCAACAGCCCGCTAGTCGACGGTGAGCACAATCGCTGTAACGAGCGTCTTGCCAGTGGCTCCCGCGCACTGCACGCGCAGGCTGTAGGGCCCGGGAGCCGTCGAGTTGAAGCCAAGGACAGCGACGGGATCTGGATCCTTGTCGGTCGAGACGGGATTTCGGCTGCTATCCACCAACTGGAGATTGATGTCGGTGCTCGCCGAGTCACCGGAACCAAGCAGCACATGCTTCTTCCGCAGGTTCAAGCCACCAAAGGTGATCTCCTCACCCTTGTCGAGCACCGTGCCGTAGAGCGCCCAGTTCGTTTCATCGTGGAAAACTAGGCTGTTCCCGATGCCGCGCTTGGCGACGCCAGCGGACAGCTGCGCGGCCTTCTTTACCCCGCCATAGACCGACTCCTGGATGCGCTTGACCGGGATGTCCAGGCCACCGCTGCGCATCACTCCGAGGGTCACGAAGCTCGAGTCGCTGCCCGGAGCAACCTGGGTGTGGACGGCATAGGAGCCCGAGGTAGCCGGGGTGAACACCACCGCGCCCTTGGAGCCGCCCGCCAGCTGCTGTCCCGAGAGATCCGTAACCGTGATTTGGACGCCGCTCGCGCGACTGCTGCCCGACACGAAGACATACATCACGCCCGCATCGAAGGTGCGAGTGAACCTCACCGGCTTGCCGGGATACATGTAAGCGCCCATGAAGGTCGCGGCGGTGTCGTCGAAGCCCACGGTGAGTCCCTTCGACTCGCCCAGTCGCTGAACCGCAAGCGTCGCCGTCGACATCTCGTCGAGGGCCTTGTTCATGAAGGTGCCGGGGCGCCAGCTCGACGGAGCGACATCCACTGCCGGTGTACCGCGCGGAATTGGTGCAGGTGGAGGAGTCGACGGAGGTCCGCTCGTCGGTCCGCCCTCGAGCTGAGCCAGGAGTCCATCCACGTTCGCGTCTGCCACCACCTTGGGATCGACGCTGGAGGAAGGCGCTGGGGCTTCAGCCGTGGGCTCCTTCTTGCTGTTGTCGATAGTCGGCGTTTCCGCCGGGGGTGCTCCACCGCAAGCTCCGATGAAGGCGATGATGCCGCCCAGCGCCAACGCGGCTGCAGTGTGTAGCCTGACCGACCCGTGACCGTTGTCCCCTTCGCGCATGACGATGCCCTTCCCTCTGTGTGTCCGGTTACGACCGTACTGCGCCCTAGGTCGCGCTGAGCATGGAGCGCGCTGTTCGGCGTCCGGACACGAACTCGATGTTCCTCAACCTCACAGCGTCCACATCCAGTGAGCAGGAGTCAATGTCCCGTTCGGGGGGGTGCCAATGTGTGCTGTGCTGATTTGGTGTGCACACTCTGCAGACCGACGAGGCTGTTTTTCCCTGGTGGGAGCCAGTCCTACTTTCTCCTAGTTCCAAGCGCTGAAACCGCTGTAAGACCGGCCGGAAAGCCATGGCCGCAGTCAAAGAGAACAGCTCTGTCAAAGAGAACCGCCCTGTCAAAGAAAACCGCGTCAAGAACAGCGCCGGAGCCAAAAGCGAAAAGCGCGAGAAGCGTGGGAAGACAGCGAACCGCAAGGAGCGCCGGGCTGCCGCGAGCAAGGCCAAGAGCGAACGCGGTGACAAGCGGAGCGGCGGCCGTGTTCACGAGCGGCGCTTCGACGCGCCTGGCCTAACCACGACCCCGGTGGCCTTGATTGGAGGCGCCCTGGGCGCGCTGGCCCTCGGTGCGGGTGTCCACGGTCAGTGGATCCGGGAAGAGCCCCTCAAGTACGCGCCCTTCTTGGTTGCGGGCGGCGCCGCTGCGCTGATGGCCGCGCTGGTGTTTGGTGATGCAGCGGCCTATCCCGTGCGCGTCGGCGACGCGGGCGTCGCGGTGGAGCGCCGAGGCGAAATCTCTCGGGTGCTCTGGTGCGACGTGGAGTCGATAGTTCTCCAGGGAAACGACCTGGTGATCAACTCGAAAGAGCTAGTGCTGCGCATCCCGGTCAAGCTGCATCAAAGCGCCGTCGCGTGGATCGTGAAGGAAGCCAGCGAGCGCCGTCCCGATCAGCTCAAGCTGAGCGACGACGAAGAGAAGCAGCTACCTAGTCTTCCGAGCGCTACCTACGAGCGGCTTCCGGTCGAGGGTTTGCAGCTCACGGGGCGAAAATGCGCCGCTAGCAAGAAGACGATCACCCTGGAGGAGGACGCGCGCCTGTGCCCCAACTGCGGCCAGGTGTACCTCTTCCAACACGTGCCGTCGCAATGCGTCACTTGCGATTCCAAGGTGGGCGCTCGCAGCATGCGACTTGGTTGACAGCAGTAGATGCGCGCGCCAATCGCACATCTAGTTTCTCCGTAGCCGTTCCGCGCTGTCCTGGTGGACTTCTGCGTCCCACGCCCCTATCCGTAGCCGCATGAGCGACGTACGTGAAGTCTGGAGCGTGGCGGTGCTGGGCGCCGGCACGATGGGCATGGGGATAGCGCAGCTGTGCGCCACGCGCGGGATCACCACCCGCTTGTTCGACGTCCAACACGCGCAGCTCGAGCGCGCCGACTCCGGGATCAAAAAGCAGCTCGCTCGCGCCGTGGAGAAGGGGCGCATGAGCGAAGGCGACTCGAAAGAAGTCCTCGGGCGCATCACGCGTACCGAAAACCTCGAGGAGGCAGTCGCCGACGCCGAGCTGGTGATCGAGGCGATCCCGGAACAGATGGATCTCAAAGTAGAAATTTTCCGCTCGGTAATTTCCAGCACGGGGGAGAACACACTGCTCGGCTCCAACACCTCGAGCCTTTCATTGACGGAGCTTGGCAAGCGCCTGGGCGAAGCGGAGCGAGTGGTCGGACTACACTTCTTCAATCCGCCGCCCGTCATGCCCCTGCTGGAGATCGTGCGCGGGCTCTCCACGAGCGAAGCCAGCGTCGAGCGCGCCCTCGCGTTCGCACGTCAACTCGAGAAGGAGCCGATCGTCGTCAACGACTTCCCGGGCTTCGCCTCGAGCCGCCTCGGTGTGGCGCTCGGCGCGGAAGCGATTCGCATGCTGGAGAGCGGCGTCGCATCAGCCGTGGACATCGATCGTGCGATGGAACTCGGCTACCGACACCCGATGGGCCCGCTCAAGCTCACGGATCTCGTAGGACTCGACGTACGCCTAGCGATCCTGGAGCACCTGCATCGAGAGCTCGGCGAACAGTTCCGTCCTCCGGCGCTGTTGCGCCAAATGGTGCGCGCCGGTCGCACCGGAAGGAAGGCCGGCATCGGCTTCTATCGCTGGACGGATGAAGGTCCCGTGCCTGCCTGAACCGACCAACGCACGCGCTGGTCCTTCGCCTCACTAGACGTCTCGAGGGTTTGGGGGTTAGGAGAAACGTATGGCAGTGCAAGCAGTATACGTCGTCGATGCAGTTCGCTCGCCCATCGGCCGCTACCGCGGCGGCCTCAGCTCCGTGCGCGCCGATGACCTGGCAGCACATGTGATCAGCGCGTTGGTCGCGCGCCAGCCCAAGGCCGCCGAGCGCATCGATCAGGTGGTGTTTGGTTCCACCAACCAAGCGGGAGAAGACAATCGCAACGTCGCTCGCATGGCGCTGTTGCTCGCGGGGCTGCCTTACGAAGTGCCCGCGGTGACCGTGAACCGTTTGTGCGGCTCCGGGCTCGAGGCCATCAACGACGCCGCGCGAATGATCGCCCTCGGCGAGGCCAGCGTCGCGATCGCGGGCGGCGTCGAGAGCATGACGCGGGCCCCCTACTCGATGGCCAAACCAAACGAAGCGTTTCCGCGCAGCGCACCCGAGATCTTCGACACCACGCTCGGGTGGCGATACCCGAACCCCAAAATGGCCGAGCGCTTCGAACTCATCGGCATGGGTGAGACCGCGGAAAACGTCGCAAAGAAGTTCGGCATCACCCGGGACGAACAGGACGAGTTCGCGCTGAACTCCCAGAAGAAGGGCGCGGCGGCCTGGGAGTCTGGTGCTTTCGATGGCGAGGTGATCCCGTTGGAGATCCCTCAGAGGAAGGGACCTCCGCTGAAAATCGAGCGGGATGAGTCCCCCCGAGGCGACACCTCGATGGAAGCGCTTGGCAAGCTCAAGCCTGCTTTCCGTGCGGATGGCAGTGTCACCGCCGGAAACTCATCACCTCTGAACGACGGCTCCGCCGCGGTCATGCTCGCCAGCGAGTCCGCTGTGAAAGAACTGCGGCTCACTCCCATGCTGCGCTTCGTGGCGGCGGCGACCGCGGGCGTACACCCGAGCTTCATGGGTGAAGGCCCAATTCCTGCGACCAAGAAGGCGTTGAGTCGGGCGGGCCTCAGGGTGCCGAACATCGACGTCGTGGAGCTAAATGAGGCGTTCGCTGCTCAGAGTATCGCGTGTATCCGGGGCCTCGAGTTAGATCCGGCGCGCGTCAACTTAAACGGAGGCGCGATCTGCCTCGGCCACCCGATTGGTTGCTCCGGCGCACGAATCGTTACGACTCTCGCGCACTTGATGCGCGGTCGCTCCGACGCCCGCGTCGGCCTCGCTTCGCTGTGTATTGGCGTTGGACAAGGTATCAGTACCCTGTTCGAGCGCGCATAGTCTACACGTGCGCCAGCATGGCGAGTCCCCACGGATTCGCCGGCTCCAGCTGCGCTTGCCGCCGCGACGCCGTGGTTCTACCTTCTTTCAGGGTTTCGATTGGACAGCTACTGGCTACGGTACCGCGGCGTGCGTTTTCCCCTCCGCTTGGGGGAAACGATTTTGGGGCGTAGCCCCTACTGCAGCGTCGTGATCCCAGACAACGAGGTCAGTCGCACGCACGCCGTCGTGCGACTCACGCGAGAGGGTCCCGAGATCCAAGACTTGAACAGCGCGAACGGCACGCGGGTCAACGGCGAGCCCATCGACGAGCCGCACTTGCTGAGTGAGGGGGATCGCATCGGCATTGGCAGCGCCGAGCTCGAAGTGGTGCAGGCAGCTCCGGACGCCTATCAAGAGACGCGACAGAAGCCACTCGAACGCACCGCAAGCTCTGCCGAACCGCCGCCTGAAGCGAGCGAGCCCGCAACAGAGCAACCGCCGGCTCAGCGTCGCGGAAACCTCTCCACCACCAAGCCTCAGAACGACTGAGGTCCGGCGCTTGGCGCGCTGAAGCCCAACGTTTGCAGACGCCGTGGCGCGCCAGGCGCTGGCCTCGCTGCGCCTTGGTCTCGCTGCGCCTTGCCTTGAAAACCCCGACCTCGAAAGCCTTTGACGCTCAAAACCAGGTGATTCAGCCACATCCGCCAGCGGATTCGCGCGGTACTGCGGCGATGCTTCCAACCACACGGCCGCGAGGTTAGCCTCATAGTTGGCATGCCGTTTGTCATCCTCGAGAAGCCGCCCGTGTTCATCGCACGACGAGTGGGCTTCGTGAGCCCTGATGACATGGCGGAGATGTTGGAGAGCGCCCGCAGCGTGTTGGCTGCCCGGGATGAGCCCGGCGTGCTGATCTACGATGCGGGCAGCGACTCTGCGGGTCGGCCTGACGCCCGCTCCAGACGACTGACCGCTGCCTGGATGGACAAGCACGAGGCGTTGCTGAAGAAGCGCTGTGCTGGCGTTGACTTCGCATTTCCCAACGCGGTGAGCCGCGGAGTGCTCACGGCGATCTTCTGGCTGCGCTCGCCGCCCTTCCCGACCGGTGTTCACCACTCCAGCCGGGCGGCAATCGAGAACGCCTTGCGCCGCATCGACTCCAAACTCAACCCGGATGATCTGCTAGCCGAGCTCGACGAGGGCAGGCCCCGCGCAACCGGTTGATTTCCCCTGGGGAAATATCAAAAGCAGCCAGCACGAAGGCTCACGGCAACGCGCCGAAGTAGGACGCCGTGCGATCTGCCAGCGCCGTGGGTCCGGCCGGCTGACGGTCAGGGTAACGGACCGGAATACGATGTCCCGGTTCCGGCGGTCCCGTAACACAAGGTCGGCCCGGAAACGTCGATCGTACCCGTGAAGAGGTTGTCGAGCGCACGAAGCGCAATACGTCCTCCACCGCCACTCGCTCCAGCGCCTCCGCAGACAGACCACGTGGCGAGACCTCCCCGGGCGCTAAGGCTCCCTGCACCTTGGATCCTTGGGGAAACCAACAGGAGGCTCCCGCCGGCCCCACCTCCCCCTTGACCCGAACCCGCCCCATCGACACTGATCAGGCCGTCCACGGTGATCGACTGCCGAGCACATAAGAGTAGCGCACCGCCGCCGCTACCTCCATCACCCACTCCGATGCCGCCGCCGGACCCCGCGGAAACGGGCCAAGCAGCAACCCCGTACGTCCCGCCGCCCGGAGCAGTGCCGCGATCCAAGCCTTTCCCGCCGTGTCCGGCCCCAGACCCATAGGTATTCTCGAAGGTGGCCCCGTGCCCTGGTCCGAGACCCTGGGCGAAGCCCTTGCCATCCAACGAGAGCGTGGCGCCTGCCTGAATCTCGATCGTGTCAGCGATCAATGCGGTCGGTTTCCCAGCTGGATCCGAGTCAGCGACAACGGTTACCGGCTGAACCACCAGGCTGGAGTAGCGTGAACACCCGCCGCCCCAAATCGCGTTGGCGGCGACGGACTGACTCCCGAGGTCCTCGCAGTTCACCCCGGCAGCTGCGTACTCACTCAAGATCTCAGCGCAGGGATCGCCGGGCTGTCCCCCACTGCCCGCGGTCCCAGCCGCACCCGCTGCTGCGCCGGCACCTGCGCTACCGGAAGCTCCTCCGACACCTGAGCCGCCCGTTCCCGCGCTGGCTCCAGAGCCACCGCTCGAACTCGAGCCAGCGCTGCCCCCATTCCCACTGCCTGCACTGCCTGCACTGCCTGCACTGCCTGCACTGCCTGCACTGCCTGCGGCGCCCGCCGTAGCGTGTCCATCGTTGACCGAGGTGCTGCTGCAACCCAACGCGAAACACGCGAGACTTCCCCACCCCAGAAGACGCAACATTGGGCGACGATACACAGCAATGGTGGCACAGGTAAACAACCGTTAGCCGCGGACGTCGTTCGGAAGTTTCCAAGCGCAAACGCGTCGCTTCGGCACCGCGCCCCGGAAGCAGTGCGAGTGACGCGCTTGACGCCACTCGCACGAGCAACTTCGGATCACTCGTCGTCCGCCTTCATCCCTTCCTTGAAAGAGCGAATGCCCTGGCCCAAGCCCTTGCCGGCCTCCGCGAGGCGCTTCGGCCCGAACACCAACATCACGACCAGAGCCACGATCAGCCAATGCGCGAGGCTCAAGCTGCCCATGGGTCCTCCAGAGCGTGCGCGCTCACGCGTAGTACCCATAAATCAATAGCGCCACGAACAGCAGGACGAAGACGAGCAACGGCTTCGCGGCGCTGTCATACCGTCCTTCGTCCGCCGCTTGCTCAACCGCTGAGCGCTTGCGTTCTTCTACGACTTCCTCACCAACCTTCTTCGATACCTTGGCCATACCTTACTCCCGTGCGCGAACCGACCGCGGAACGCGCACCAATATTTCCACACAAATAAAACACCCACGGGCTGGCGCCCGTGGAGCTCACGCTTGAGATCGAGACGAACTCAAATGTGTGGAGGAGCTCTGGCTCTGGCGTAGGTCGCGCCGCCAACACCGCTTGACGCCCGATGCCGCACGCTCAGGAGGCGGTAGTCGCTCGAAGCCCCGCAGAACTCCCATGCCTGACTCAGGATGGCGCAGGTGCCATGAACGGCGGGCCCGCGGTCACCCGCATCAGCCGCGCGCTGCAGACTGTCTCGCTCAGCGGCATCTCGATCGTCGCCGCACGGCTCGGCACGTGTTTCCGCGCCCTGCCAGTTGGCCGACGCCGTGCTGGCAGGCAGGACCCACGGGACCTGCCCCGCGCCACAGGCAACACTCAACGCCCAGGCGAGGGACGCCAGAAGAACGCGAGCTAGCGAAAAGCGCGAGTCAGACAGGCCGCAAGCTTGCTTCGCAACCAGGCACCAAGCAAGCCTGCTTGACCCTTCACCGCGCGCATGCCAGAAGCCCAGCAAGTGGTATTGAGCGCAGTGCGCGATCATACCAGCAGCGAACTCGCCAATCCGAACCACCAGGGAACCCGATGAAAGCCAACACCACTCACAGCACCGGACCTGCAGCCCAGCCGACCGCAGAAGCGGCGGTGTGCGCAGTGACGTGGTGCGCAGCCATCGGCGGCTCTTCCCTAGAGGGCTCGGCTGTCAGCAGCGCCTACGTCGCCACCTCCGGCCTCATTGGCGCGGAGCCGAGCGTCGCGCTCGTAGTCAAGCGTGACCGCATGGATGGCGTGAGCCAAGGCAGCGATGAGGAGCTTCTGATGTAGCTCCAAGCCTAAAAACTAGGCTGATTCGCTGCCGCGGCTCCGAAAGGACCCGCGGCTTTTTCTTTGTCCGTCAGCGTTGCACCTGACGGTTTCGGAGGCTCCCATGAGCCAAGCAAGCAGCCTCGAAGCAGAGGCGAAAGACCAAACAGATCCTAGTTCCCTACGGCAACAACCAACAACGGAAATGCAAACGAACACGTTAGAGCAACGCGAAAAGCTCAGGTGGCGGCTCAAACCCTTCCCCGAGCTGGCAAAGCTCGCGTGGCCGATCGCCGTCTCGATGCTGTCTTTCAGTGCCATGACGCTCTCGGACACCTTGTTCGTCAGCCAGCTCGGGGCAGCTCAGGTGGCGGGAGTCGGTTTGGGTGGTGTTGCAGCCTTCACCCTGATCTGCTTCGGCTTCGGCGGCTTGAGGTCAGTCAAGGTGCTGATCAGCCAAGCCGTGGGCGCCGCCCGTCGCGACCGCATCCCACGTTTAGTCGCCGCTGGAGTTCTCAGCGCGGTCGCGCTGGGGTTGGTCGCTGTCGTGCTTGGTCGATTCTTCGGCCCACTGCTGACGAACATGGCTGCAACCACGCTTCAGGGGCAAACCGCCGCTGAATACTTCTGGGTGCGTAACCTTGGCGCGCCGCTGGTGCTGAGCAGCGTTGCCCTGAGGGAAGTTCGCTACGGAGTGGGTGACTCACACTCTCCGATGCGCATCTCCTTGCTCGCGAACGGCGCGAACATCGGCCTCGACTACCTGTTCATCTTTCCGCTCGGATTAGGTGCGGCAGGTGCGGCGTGGGCCTCGGTGGCAGCGGCTGGTCTCGAGTGTCTGGCGCTGCTCTACGTCCAGCGCAGCGACGGCTTTGGCTTTCGCAGCGTGCGTTCGCGGGATGTGCTCGACGTCGTGCGCATGGGTTGGCCGCTGGGTCTGCAGATGCTGGTGGAGGTTGGCTCGTTCGCGCTGTTGACCGTGTTGATCGCCGGCATGGGTGAGACCGACGGTGCGGGTCACCAGATCGCGATGCAGCTCGTTCACTTCTCGTTCCTGCCAGCGTTCGCCACTGGGGAGGCCGCCAGCATCCTCGTGGGTCAGGCAGTGGGCGCGAACGAAGACGGGTTGGTCAAGCGCGTCGGGCGCCAGACGCTACTGCTCGTGTCGCTGTACACCGGGAGCTGCGCCTTGGTGATCGCGCTCTTCCCAAACTGGCTGATCAGCGCCTTCACCGACGACCCGGAGCTCATCCGCGTCACTCGCTCGCTGCTCTACGTGGCCGCCGTCTTTCAAGTGTTCGACGGCATGCACATCGTAGGGCGCTGCGTGTTGCGCGGTACCGGCGACGTACGTCGACCCGCGTTGGTCACCGGCGCGCTCGCCTGGCTCGCGACACCGCCCCTCACGTACTTCCTGGGCAAGCACCTCGGTTGGGGGGCCCTCGGAGGTTGGATTGGGCTGAGCGTCGAGATCGTCGCTGGCGCGCTCTTTCTCTGGTGGCGTCTCGAGCGAGGCGGCTGGAAGCGCGCCGCGGAGCGGAGCCGTCAAGAGCTCGAGAGCGACGTTCCCGTAGCGGTTCCTGCCGAGTAGTCCCAAGAACCGCGAGCACCCAAGGACGGCGTGCGCCCTGAAAATGGGCGTACGCCGTCCGACTTTTATGCGCCGGGCGGCGGGGCTCTACACCCATCTCGGCAGCTCTGGTAGGACCACGTCTCGCGTGAGCGACAGGGGGTCGCCCACTCACTCGCGCGGCAGCTGCCGCGCCTTCTGATGACACTTACCCAAGGACTACCGATGGAATTCCCGCCGATCAACGTCGCAGGTAGCGGCCAGCTCTACGCCCGTATGCACACCACGCAGGGCACGATCGTGCTCGCTCTGGAGGAGCAGCGCGCCCCGGAAACCGTCAAGAACTTCGTTGGTCTCGCCACCGGCGCCATCGCCTGGAAGGACGCCAACGGCCAGAACATGCAGGGCACCCCGCTGTACGACGGCGTGCGTTTCCACCGGGTAATTCCTAACTTCATGATCCAGTGCGGCGACCCGCTCAGCCGTGACCCCGCCAACGCCAATCGCTGGGGTACCGGCAACCCGGGCTACAAGTTCCAGGATGAGTTCCACCCGGAGCTGCGCCACAACAAGCCGGGCGTGCTCTCGATGGCGAACTCCGGGCCGAACACCAACGGCGCGCAGTGGTTCATCACCGAGGTGCCCACGCCTCACCTCGACAACCGCCACTCGGTATTTGGGCACGTGGTCGCTGGCATGGACGTCGTGCTGAAGATCGCGAATGTGCGCACGGGCGCGCGCGATCGTCCCCAAGACGACCAGGTGCTGAGCAAGCTCGAGATTTTCCGCAGTGAAACGCCGCCCGCGGCGTGATGCGGACAGGCAGCGACTAGCACTTGCCCAGCGGCTCGGACGCTACAGCGGCTAGAACCTGCGCAGCGCTGAACGGGCGGCTCCTCTTGGAGCCGCCCGTCGGCTTTTTGTGGCTCGGACCATGGAGGGTTCCTCCCCCCAAACCAAAACCCAAGATCGGGGTGAGTTGCCCTCGCGAGGGCCCAGCGAGTAACCGAATGGAAATGTTCGCGTAGGCCAATCGATGCACAGGGGGACAAAACTGGCACTCGGAGCTAGTTGGTTTGCGAATGTCGCGATGCGTCGCGAACCCCGCACTGGCACGTCGATTGCTTCGACCGGATCCATGCACAGCTCGAGCATCGGCGGTGTGGACCTACGAACCCTGGAGGGCCGCTATCCAGCGGACGACTCGGCTCGCTGGGACGCGTTGGTTTCCGCCCTGAGCGAGCTTGGCGTGCTGCTCCCGAAACGCGAGCCAGGTGCAGAGCAAGAGCTAGTAGTGGTCGTCGAAGAGCACCGCATCCGCGCGACGGTGTGTGACTCTGGCGAACTCCCCCGGGCGATCGATTCCGCCCTCGAACGCCTCGGCGCGCAGTGTTTCCACTCAGGAACAGCCTTGGCCGACCAGCCGGAGCTTCCCTTGGAGCTGCGTGCGCATGCCGTGCGACTCAACGCCTGGCTGGGTGAGTATCCCGAAGGCGAGCTGGGGAGAGCCGCTGGCCTGAGCGAGGCACAGGTCGGCTTCCTTCAAGAGCTCAAGCTGCTTGCAGACCTCGGGCGCCGCGTCGAGTGGTACGAAGTCCTACCCGTTGTCAGCGGCTTCTTCGAGCGGCGAGAAGCGGTCGCGCTGCCCCTTGCAGCCGGTGACATCCCGCGAACCTACGCGAGCCTCGCAACCCTAGAGCGATCCAGCCAGCGGCTCCCGAACGCCACCCACGTGCGTCGCGTACGGGCGATCGGTCTTCGCTAGCAGCTGCGAGTTCTTTTGGGGGTGAGGTGCCCCTTTCAAGCGGAAGCGAGCACCCGCGGAACAGCCGCCTACTTCACGACGCTGACCGTCTCCCCGCGGATTTCAAGCGCCTGAGTGGGACCTCCGTAGTGGTGCGCTAGGCCAACGTCGATGCGCCAAACCTTGCCATCACAAGCTTGAGTCACGCCCTGACTCTGAACCGTATGCCCTACCACCATGCGCTTCAGTTTGAGCCGGTCGAGCACTTCGCTGAGGCGCTTGCAGTCCGCCTTCCCACCGGCAGGCTCTGAGTAGTCGCGGGACCACACCGGCGCGTCATCTCTCGCGATGATGCTTGGCGGAGAAGACTTCTTCCCGGACAACCAGTCGCGCACCTCCTCGTTCAGCCGGCCGAGCCCGTAGTCCACATGCTCGGGGAGCACGCCGCCGTGCACGAACAAGGAGTCCCCGACGATGACCACCGTGTTGCGCTTGGCGAGCAGCGCTGCGTACTTGCCTCCAGGTAACAGCGCCCGGGCACGGCCCTGAGCGGAGGCGGGGTAGCGACCGATCACTGACTCCGGTACCCCGCTCTCTTCGACGTCGGCAAACGCTTTGAATCCGCCGGGAGTGACATAGCGGAAATCCGCCATCGCGTTCATGGTCTCGTGATTGCCGAGGAGCACATGCAAGGCGCCACCTGCCTTCTTTGCTTCCTCGCGGAGAGTCTCGAAGTAGTCGAGGATCTTACGCTCGTCGTCCCCACGGTCTAGCTGGTCACCCGTTTGAACTACGACGAGCTTCCCTGCCTTCCAGTGCCCTGCCTCGTCGACCACCTGCGCCAGCTGGAGGACCTTCCGGGTCGCGTCGAAGTCACCATGCACGTCGCCAACCGCCACCAGGCGCTCAGGAGCAGGGAACTTGAAAGGGATGCTCGGCGTGATGTCAGGGCGGGCAGCGGACTTTGGCGCCGCGGACGACGCGCTGCTCCCGTGGGACTCAAGCGTCGCTTTGCTCTTCGGCTCAGGCTGCTTGTCACACGCAGCCAAGACGATCATCCCGCTCAAGAGCAAGGCGGGGGCAATCGGAAGTCGCATGTCGATCCACTTACCGCCAAATCAAATGCACTTCCACTCGAGGGCGCGTGCCGCAGGCGTCCTCGGCGGCCCGCCGCAAGATGCGAGTCAGCTCACTCTCTATCTCACTCGCGCGCCGCTCTCGATTGCCCTTCGCCAGCTGCTTCAAGCCCCGCTCGAGCTCCTTGCCGAGGCGTCGCAACACCGGCTCCTCATCGTCGAGCCCCGGTAGGCCGCGCGCGCTCACTGCCGGCGCCGCGAGACTTCTCAGGCGGTCGTCGATGACGACGCTCGCGAAGAGCACGCCGCTGCGACCTAGCTCGCGCCGGCGCCGCAGACTCTCGGAGTCGATCGCCCTCCCCCCAAACCCCACGGAAATAGACCCCGAGGTGAAGTCTACATCGCGCTCCAGGCTCGTCTCGCTGAGCAGCGCGGAGTTGCCGTTCTCGATCACCAGACGCTGTTCAATGCCCAGCTCGCGCGCCAGCTCCGCGTGGCCCGTGAGGTGATGCAGGGTGCCGTGCACGGGCATGAAGGCGCGCGGCTCCAGCAGGCGCATCAGCTCCGCTTGCTCTTCTCTCGCTGCGTGCCCGCTCGCGTGGATCTGCCGGTCGTTGTGACGATTGACGAGGTCGACTCCGAGGCGCAGGAAATCATCATGCAGTCGCGAGACCTCGCGTTCGTTCCCCGGGATGACACGGCTGCTCAGGATTACTCGATCCCGCGGTGAGAGCTTGAGCTGGTGATGCTCCCCCCGCGACAGCCGGTACAGCGACGAGCCCGGCTCAGCCTGGGTGCCCCCGGCCAGCACCAGGAGTTCATCCCTGGGGAAACTCTGAGCCTGTTCGGGAGCGATCCGCAAATCGCTGGGCCAGTCGAGCTTGCCCAGGGTCAACGCCACGTCGACCTGGGTGATCAGGCTACGGCCGAGCAAGCAAATCCGCCGACGGCGCTCGCGCGCGATGCGCCCGATGGTGATCAAGCGCTGGATGTTCGAAGCGAAGAGACCGATGACGACGCGTTCGCGAGCCGTCTTGATTTGCACATCGAGCCGCTCGGCGACCTCGGCTTCGCTGAGCGTGTGGCCCTGAGTGTCGATGTTCGTGCTGTCGCTGAGCAGCAGCCGAACGCCGCGCTTACCCAGGGCGCGAAGCCCTTCGACATCCGTCAGCTCACCATCCGGGGGCGCTGGGTCCAGCTTGAAGTCACCAGAGTGCACGACCAAGCCCGCGGGTGTCTCGATGGCCAATGCCGTCGCGTCGCAGATACTGTGGGTCACCCGAAACGACTCGATGCAGAAGGGACCGATATCGTAGCGCTGCCTTACTTCCGTGGGGATCAATCTGAGGGAATCCGGATTGTAGTCGTGCTCGCGCAAGCGCTTGGTGGCCATGGCGAGGGCGTGGGGTGGTCCCCACACGGGCACGTTTGCCCCACGAAGCAAGTAGGGCAGACCACCGATATGATCTTCGTGGCCGTGAGTGAGAAACACCCCGAGCAAGCGGCGCTGCTTGCCCCCTGAAAAGAGCCAGCTGAAGTCGGGATGAATGACGTCGACGCCGTAGTCGCCTTCGGGAAAGCACGTGCCGCAGTCGATCAACAGCACGCCTTCTGGTGCCTGGAGCGCCAGGCAGTTCATGCCGACTTGGCCGAGGCCCCCAAGTGGTAGGAGGCGGAGTTCACCCTGGAGGAGTTCGCGCATCGGAGTTCCCTCTCACCATACTCCAAGGCTCCCGCTCCGGTCAGCAGACGTGCGCACCGGAAGCTGCTACGAAAGCCCGATGCCGGTGGAGAGCCAATGACTGAACAGCGGCCCATGAACGCACAGCGCGTTGGCGTCGAGCAGGCGCTGCAAGCTCTCGCCGACGGATACCGTTACCTGGATGTGCGGAGCAGCATCGAGTTCGCGGCGGGGCACGCGCCAGCTGCCTACAACATCCCCGTCATGCACGCTGGAGAGAGCGGTTTCGCCCCGAACCCAGACTTCTTGCGAGTCGCCCAGGCGACCTTCCCAACCGACACGCCACTCCTCATCGCGTGCCAGGCTGGCGGCCGCTCTCAGGTGGCGGTGAAGCAGCTCACTGCAGCCGGTTACACCCAGCTCTTGGAGCTGCGTACCGGCTTTGATGGTTGTCGCGATGCATTCGGGCGCAGAGAGCCAGGCTGGCAGCGCGCAGGACAGGCCGTCGTGACCGGAGATGACGCCGAACGCGGCTACGGCGCGCTGCTTGCGGCATCCCCGCCATAACCGCGCGGTAACCCCGCTCAGGGCTTTGGAGCTGATGGCTTTGGCTGCTTTGCGGCTCGCTCGTAGTCTTCGGCAGACTTGTCGATCAGCGCAAAGTCTCTCGCGGCCTTCTCCGCTTCAGCGACCAGAAAAGCCGTGAACAGAGTCAGCCCCCAGATCCCATTGTCGCGGCGCCGAAACGGGTAGCGGGTTCCCCTCACCGTCTCCACGCTCGCGCGCTCACCCTGGATGTCGACCTTCGCGACGGCGCTCAGGTCCTTGCGGAGTCGATCCATCCAGCCAAGCTCACGGGCAAAGATCCCAAACACGTCTTTGCCATCGGGAGCCGCAGCGATCTGCTCGTAGCGCTTCGCGAGGCGCGTCCTCTCGGGTTCGGGATACGCGGCGAGCACCCGGTCACGCGCCTTCTTCTTGTAGTCTCTGAGCGTGTAGCAGGCGTGCTGCGCTTCGGTTTCGATATAGGGGAAGAAGTCCTCCGGATGGTCGCGATTGACCGCGCTCATCACTCGCAAGTACGCCCCCTCGGGGGTCTTGTCGCTTGGGTAGCGCAACCACGCCACACCAAACCAAAGAGCCGGAAGACCAATCGCGACTCCGGTTGCCCAGCGCAGCACGCGCCGCCGCGATGGATTGCGCGGCGGTGTGGCGGTGGAAGCAGCCGGCTGACTCACGGCACTCGCATACCCGCGAGTCGCGCGCCGGGCAAGCGCGCCACTCGTTCCGTTTGCTCACAACCTTGCGGAAAAGCCTCGCGAAGGCTAAGCGAGGCCTAGTCGATGTTCTCCTCCCACAGCGTCTGGTGCGTCGTCCCCGCCTACAATGAAGAGCGGCTGCTCCCCCGCATGCTGGGGCGAGCATCCAAGCACTTTGACCGCGTTCTGGTGGTCGACGACGCGAGCCAAGACGCGACCGCCGAGGTAGCCAGCGCCACGCTCGACCCGCGGGTGCAGGTGCTGCGTCATGCCCAAAATCAGGGTGTGGGAGCCGCGATCCGCAGCGGCTATCTCGCCGCCGCAGCAGCAGGCGCAGACATCGTGGTGGTGATGGCAGCGGACGACCAAATGGATCCCGCGGACCTCCCAAGCCTGCTCGAGCCGTTAGTGCGCGATCGCGCTGAGTATGTGAAAGGCAACCGCCTGATCCACGCAGCTGCCCGGCGCATGCCCTGGGAGCGCCGCGCTGCGGGATACGTGCTTGGCTTCATCACGGCGCGCGCGACGGGCTACGCGCTGAGTGACAGCCAGTGCGGCTACACCGCGATCAGCGGGCGCGCCCTGGAGCGACTGGACCTGGACGAACTCTGGCCGCGATACGGCTACCCAAACGACCTGTTGGCGCTCGCCGCCAGGGCCGGGTTGCGCGTCGCCGAAGTGGCTGTTGCCCCCGTCTACGCAGACGAAGCAAGCGGAATCCGCCCTTATCACTTCTTCAGCGTGTGTGCGCTGATCGCCAGGCGTTGGGCCGGAGAGCGCAAGCGCAAGCTATTTCCTCACGGCAAAGTCTTCGGTGGCTTACGGAAGAGCATCACCTGAGTCCCAAAGGCGAGCAAGTTTCGCTCGTCGTCCCAGATCTCGATCTCTGCGCTCGCGTAGCCGCGAAACGCCACGCGGGCCCGGGCGCTGCACAAGAGCCACTGCCGCGTGGTTGACCTGACGAGGTGCACCGTCAAGTCGAGCGAGGGCGCGATGAAGGGTTCGAAGCCAGGCCCCAGGTACTGCACGACGGACGGGGGCATGGTGTCAGCAAGGGCGACCAAACTCAGGAGTTCGAGCTTCCCATCCGCGCCTCTCGGCTCATCCAGAAAGCGCACCCAGCGGGCGTGATGCGCCTCCCCAGCGCTCCAGTCCTTCGCCCATAGGTCGTTGCCTGCGGCGCGCCGCGCCTCGAAGCGTTGAAAGAAGCGCGGTACGACACCTGGAGCAAACGGCACGCCTCCGCTCCCCGCAGGACTCGCCTCGAGTTCCCTTACCTCGGGGAATCGAACCGCACAAAACTCGGGTCCGCTGCGTGGGACGCCGAAGCTCGCGCTGACCTCGAGCCCGAGCTCGTCGGACTCCGCAGCAAACACGCGGGCCCTGAGTTGGGAAACGGCGTTCCCCACGCGCAGCGGCGTGACCTCCACGCGCACCGGCCCACTAGGCACGACGGAGCAGAAGGTCGCGGTGCAACTGAGCGGAGCCTGCTCCCCCCTTCCAAGGCGGCGCAGCTCTTCACGCATCGCGGCGACGCCCAACGCGCTCAAGAGACCGCCCGAAGGACTGCGAAAGCTCCAGTCGTCGCTCAGCTCACCTACGTAGCTGGCCCCGTGATCACCGGACCATTCCAGGGCGAGCTCTTCAGAGAACGAACGGCTCACGCTCAGGCGCTCGCTATGGCTCGCTCGACGATGGTCTCCGCGTGACGCAGGGCGTGCTGCAAGTCGAAGCAGCGATCGAGCTGCTCTGCGCTCAAGCGCGCCTTGATGTCTTCATCCGCGCCGAGCAGCTGCCTGAAGTCACCTTCCCCGTGGAAAGCCTTCATCGCGTTACGCTGCACCATCTCGTAGGCTTTCTGCCGAGGCAAACCTGTGGCGACCAGCTCGAGCATCACGCCCTCGCTGAAGAACAGCCCGCCGCTGCGATCGAGGTTTCGCTTCATGGCTTCGGGGTACACGACGAGTCCCTCGACCACACCAGCGGCCCGCTCGAGCATGAAGCCCAGCGTGGTCGTGGCGTCAGGGGCCAGCATGCGCTCCACCGATGAGTGCGAGATGTCGCGCTCATGCCACAGAGCCACGTTCTCCAGCGCCGGCGTGATCGCGCCGCGCACGATGCGCGCGAGGCCGCACAGGTTCTCGCTCAGGACTGGGTTGCGCTTGTGAGGCATGGCGCTGGACCCCTTCTGACCCTTGCTGAACTTCTCTTCGGCTTCACCGACTTCGTTGCGCTGCCAGTGCCGCACGTTGGTGGCAAAGCGTTCGATGGCCGCCGCAAGAATGCCCATGGCTGAGAAGAACGCGGCGTGCCGGTCGCGTGCGACGACCTGCGTCGCGACAGTCTCAGGCGCCAGGCCGAGCTTGCCCAATGCCTTCGCTTCAATTTCGGGGGTGAGGTGCGCATAGGTGCCAACCGCACCGGCGATTTTACCCACCGCGATTTCTTTCCGCGCCTCCACCAGGCGTGCCCGGCCGCGCTTCACCTCGGCGAGGTGCCCCGCGAGCACGATACCAAACGTAACTGGTTCCGCATGGATACCGTGCGAGCGACCGATCATCGGAGTCTGCGCGTGCTCCCGAGCACGGGCCGTGAGCGCCTCGACTAGGCGGTCTGTGCGCGTGAGTAGCAGGTCGGCCGCTTGGCAGAGCAACACCGCCAGCGAAGAATCGAGCACATCGCTCGAGGTCATGCCTCGGTGCAGCCAGCGAGCCGGCGCGCCCGCAAGCTCCTCTACATGGGTCAAGAAGGCGATCACGTCGTGGCGCGTGGTGCGCTCGATTTCGTCGATGCGTGCCGCATCCAGAGCGAGATTCTGAGCCCGAATGCTCGCTGCGGTACCTTCGGGAACGAGGCCTGCGTCTTCCATGGCTTCGCAACCGGCGAGCTCGACTTCGAGCCAGACCTTGAAGCGCTGATCGTCGGACCACAGTTCCAGAAACTCACGAGGTGTGTAGCGCGGGATCATGGCGAGGGCGGTAGTACAACCCAGCGCCGAGCGCTAGCGTCATGGCCGCCAACTCTCGCGGCGGCCCCGAGAGTGGTGAGTTTCTCAACGCTAGCGGGTCACGCGAGTTCCAGGCTGGGCATACACCTCGGGAGGCAACAGCGCATCCGGGTCAAAGCTACAGCTCATCGCGTGATACTCGATGGGGCCAGGGCTCAAGCCGCTGACGCCAAAGCGCGTCGTCGGACGCACGAGGCTGGGCTGCTCGGTCTCTAGCTGTTCTCGACGAAACAGCCATGCGTGTTCCAGATCGTCGAGGAGGATAAGCGCCGTCTCGCTCGGAGCCGGGTTTGCTGCGGTTGAGACTGCGCCAGCATCGAGGGCGGCCAGGCATGGTTCCTTGGCGCTGCCGTGAAGAACCGCCGAACCCGACATCATCAGGATCTGCGGGTCGCTGGGGCTGTTGATCAGAATCGGGTGGCGCGTCCCGGGAGAAAACGGAGAGACGATGCGAGGCGATTGCTTGAGCTGGTCAGCGTCGCAGCGCCCGGGAGTGGCCCCCAACTGAGCCTGGCTCGGCGCCAACGTGGGAGCCGCATCGACAGCCGTGTTCAGGGGAAACAACAGCGTCTGTGAGAGCTTCCCGCCGATGTCTACGTAACTGAGCTGAAAGGTGGCTCGTCCGTCCACGTAGGTGAGGCGGCGCGAAAGGTTGAGGCCGTACTGTCGCGGCTCCGCCAGGCCGAGAGCTGAGGTCTGGAAGCTCCCGCCCGAGAGCGCCGCGATCAGCGCGATCCCATCCCCGACGATACCCAGGGGCAATGCCTGCCCGTCCACACGCACGTACTCCGTATCGACGCGGCCACCGAGCCGCACCGTCGGCCAAGCAATCCCGGGGGATTCCTTGACCGATTTTCCGTCGAGAAAATATGCAGTTTGATTGTCGCGCAACAGCCGATGGGGGCGCACGAAGATGCCGCCGCTGGCGATGCTGATCAAGTCAGGTGTCGCGCGCTGAGCGCGCTTCGCCCCAAGACTCACGTAGTCTCCAGGACGATACGGCCCGATGTCAGCGATGCGCCCCTTCAGCGACTTGTCGTCCTCGAGGTTATGCCAGGCCACTTCGACGTCGGTGATGTTGGCGCCGGGCTTAGGCACGCTGTAGCGCATGGCAGTCGCACCTTCGACTTGAACGGAGTAGTGAAACGCCACCTGGTCAGGCGCCTTCGCCGCGCCGAGCAGGGTCTCTCGCTCCACTCGTTGACGGGCCCCGCTCTGCGCGGTGAGGAACTCGACTTGCGAGGTATCACCGTCTACCGCGACGCTAAACCAAGCGGCCTTCCCATACGCAGCCATGCTCGCTTCCGGCGGAGCTTCCACCCCTTCGAGCTTGTGCCACGCGCCCTCCGTGACGTTGCAGACGAGCGGTGTGCGAATGCGCACCTCTCGGCGCCGCTCGTCGTGACGAGCAGACAACACGGGCAACTCGATCCGTTCGTCGACCCCCCAGCCGAGCCGTGTGAGCACGCCGCCGACGACGCAACCCAGGGCACCGCAGGCAACATTACCGGTGCAGCTGCCTGAGTTTCCGCACACGGGTGCTGGCAGCGGCCCAAGGCTATGCCATTCGCCTCCGGCGTCTTGTGTCTCCCAGGCTTCTCCGCTGCGCGGAGCGACTGCGAGCGCCCGTCCGCCAACGATCCCCACGGCAACACCGACGGTAGGCACGGATGCCATGGACAAGAGTCGTCCACTCTCGTCCGTGACCACCAACTTGGTCTCAGGCTCTCGCTCGACCACGAACCCGATCGAGCCGTCAGGCGCTGCCGCGCTTGCGCTCACTCGCAGGGCACGCGCGGTTGAGCGCCGCCAAGGTGCCGCGTACTCGTCGATCTGATCGCCGAGCCCTTCGATTTCCTCGGGACGGAATGTTTTGGCCCCATCCTTGGACACGTAAACGCTGAAGACGGAGCTCTTCGCGCGCACGCCGGCCACGTAGGCGCGGGTGCCATCGACCGAGAACCCCAGCGCAAGCGCGTTGCCCCTGAGCGAAGGCGTGGAGGCGGGTACGAAGGCCGTCTCCTGCGTGCCGGCGTCCTCGTCTTCTTTTTCCCCGAGGTAAAACACCCCCTCAGGACGACATCCTCGGCGCTCGGCGCGTTCGGGGCAGAGCCCGGACACCAACACTGCGCCCTTGGCCCCCAGAGCCAGCTTGAGCTGATGAATCCGACCGACGGCGCTGGCCTCGATTTGCGTCCACTTCTTGCCTGAATTCAGGCTCTCGTAGAAATCGATCGGGTGGCTGGTGTCTGCGGCCCGGGTCGTGCACGCCACAACTAGGCGAGTCCCGAATCCGGCGATCTTCGCGGAGCGACACTCCCGGGGGATGGTTGTCTTGCGCACCACGAGAGGAGACGCCAGCTTGCCGACGACAAGCTCCCAGTTCTTCGCACGCGAGTTGGCGGAAGTAAGCTCGAAGTAGCGATCCCCGAGCAGCGTGGCGCGATCGCTGGTGATGGCTTCCGCATCTGGCCCTCTTGGAGGTAAGCCGTCCAGGTTGATACGCGGTGTCGCTCGCTTGCCCGTGAACGGCGCCAAGCGGTCCCCGGCTAGCACGCGGTCCTCAACGACGCCGCGAACGATCACTCCTTTGCCGTCAGGCTCCAGCTTGTACGCCCCGAAGCGCGGGAGCCTGAGCGGCGTCCACGACCGCCCCGCGTCCTCCGTCTTCCACAGCCGCTCGGGTGCGGACAAGGCATACCCTCGCTTCGCATCCAAGAGCTCCACCCCCACGAAGCGATCGGCCACCGTCGCGCCTTGGGCCTTCACAGGTTGCCAGTCAGCGCTTCCTCCGGGATCCGAGAACTGGGAGACCACGAGCTTGCCGTCTTTGCGGATGCCGACCAGCGCGGACCCCGAGGCAGTCACTTCGATGAGCGACTCGAGGGGCTCAACGACGCGAGTGAACTCCCCAAGCGGTGACTCCGCCTCATAGGTCGTACCGCTCGCCCCAACGAACAGCCACCCAAGCTCTCCTCTCGAGAGGATGCTGATGAGCGTTTCAGGGGCGAGGCGAGGTGCGGCCTTGAGTCCAGCCTTGCTACCGATCCACCGCTCTCCGCGGTCACCCGCGAACAGCGTTGCGCCTCCAGAGAGCTGCACCTCGCTGCGCATCCGCCCCTGCTCCGGAGGGTGGTAGTGCCACTCCGCTGGGCTGATGAAGTCACTGTCACTCTGCGCGGGTTCGAGCAGTGAAGGCCGCGGCTGGCTCGGCCGCGGCCGTTCCGCTCCACAGCTAACCAGCTGGACCGCCAGCAAGGCGACGCTACAGAGGCCGCCCCAAACTGCCCGCCGCGTCAGAGGTTTTCCTTTCGGAAGGCGCGAACGAACGGCGATGCGGGGCTCGACGCGCAGAGTCTCTCGGGTCGCGGGCGCCATGGGGGGATGTTACTGCCACGAGGGCGCCGGGGCTCAAGCTTCTCGGCGCGATCCTGTTTGGGTTCGCGCCGTCACCCACTAGCGCCGTGTTTTTCGCCCCCACGCGCTCCGCACGAGCTAACCTTTGCGCCGTGTCCGACGGCCACGCTAGAAAGCCAAGGGATCCAGCCATCCTGAGGAGCGGCGTTCGGCTGAGGCGTCGGGTAGGCCTCGGAGAGGAAGAGCGCCCCACTGAGCGGTGCGCGCCGGAAGTGAGTGGTCTCGCCCTGCGAACGCTTTGCCGAAGCCTGAAGCAGCTGCGCGGTGACGATTGCCTGAGACAGGCTCTCGGGGAGTTGCCAGAGAGCATCGCAGCAGAGCTCGCTCAAGGCGTCGTGCGAGCCGATGGTTGGTATCCGTTGGCTTGGCTGATCGACCTCCATCACGTGGCCCAACGCATCACGAACCTCGGACCCGAGCTATCGAGGACGCTGGGCTACGAAGGCTCACGGCACAACTTCCGCGGCGCACACCGCTTCTACGTCGCGGGCGACGACCCGAGCCTCGTGCTCAAGCGGGCACCTTGGGTGTACGGGCTATTCTATCGGGGCTGCGGCACCTTGGAGATCATCGATGCCGGCCCCGGCTTCGCTCGCGCGCGCTGGCTAGACGCAGTCGGCTTCACGGACAGCCTCTGGCAGGAGCAACTCGGCAGCTGCGAGGCAGCGCTGGAGGTCTCCGGCGCACACGGCCTTCGTGTGAGCTTCGACTGCGGGAGGCGTTCAGGCTCTCCGGTTACCGACCTGATCGCTGAGTGGTCCTAGCCGAACAATATCCCCACGGATATTAAGCTTCACCCCGAGTGGGTGCCGGTCAGCCCAAAGGTCCGTTCGAGGCTTCGAGCCTCGGTCTTCGCGCAGCGAAAGACGATGCGTGCCCATCCAAACTCGCTCCGGAGTGGGAACGTCACCGTGGTATCCGCCGCGGACACGCGGACGACCGCCCCGGAGCCGTTGACGTTGAGCAGCGGCCCAAGCTCGCATGCCATGTTCCCGCGCTGGGCGAGCACACGAGCGTCCTCGACCCACATCGACATCAACCGATCCGCAACGGTCAGAATGCTCGTCTCGTCGAGCATGTCTTGAGCGACATCCAGGGCTTTCTGTGCGAGCCCTGCAGCGCATCGGCGCTGCATCGAGAAGTAGATCTGCCGCTTCTGCGCTCCCATCAGCTCCGTGAGCCACACGAAGTCACCTCGATGCACCACCCCCCGCGCGACTTCAGGTGCCTCCACGTGGAAACCAACACGGGCAAAGCGGCGCGTCACTTCCAGCCAGGCGATCAGCATGCACTCCACGATCTCGGGAGAGAGCACCATCACCTCTTCCTCTACGGGACGCACACTGGTTGTTTGAGGGCGACGCTTCGCCATCAGCTTCCGCCGCTGAACCTCCAGTCGGCGTTTGGAGGCGAGAAATCGAATCGTTTGCGGCTGCGGTCTTCCGCCCAGATGAATGCAAACAGCCTCTACGCCGTGCCGCGCGAGTCGTTCGGCTAGCGCCGGATTGCCCCGAGCGCCCGGGGGAAGGAGCAACGCGCCGCTTGGGCTCAAGACGGGTTCGTCGATGCGGTAGCCGGTGCCTAGGTCGAGCGGTGGGATCGAAATGCGGTTGTGCTCCTCACACACGCGCTCCGCTTCCATCTCGGAGTCGACGAAGAACACTTCATCGATGCCAAGGGACTGCAAGAGGCTGATATGGTCCTGGCGCAGCTCTTCACCTTGCGCGAACAGCTCACGACCGTCACGGGCTACGACTCTAGAGAGGAGCTTGCCTGGTAGCAGCTCTCGGGACGAGACGGCTCGCATCAACCGACTCCTCTTCGGGTCATGAGTTCCTGCCGCAACTCGTCCAAGCCAGCCAGGCGCTCAGCTGTGGTGGTGGGCTTGCCGTGCCCCGTGCCGAGCCAGCCGGCAATGACCAGCGCAGCTGATACGGGTTCCGCGGAAGCCGAGGATAAATCCATGCGGTAAGCAAACTGAGG
Organism: Polyangiaceae bacterium; assembly: GCA_020633205.1. Classification (NCBI taxonomy): domain Bacteria; kingdom Pseudomonadati; phylum Myxococcota; order Polyangiales; family Polyangiaceae; species Polyangiaceae bacterium. The sequence goes on along the minus strand of JACKEB010000013.1, from coordinate 60,049 downwards.
GCAGTCCCCCGCCCTGAGACTCAGTCCTTCCCCAGAAATCACGACTGGCGTCGCCAACTCGAAGGCGCCAAAGTGCGCCAAGAAGGCGCAGCTCGCCAGGCGCACCTGCTCTGCCAAGCCAAGCAGCGTCGAGGTCGCCGCGATTTCGCGGTCCCACATCCGGTCGGAGCGCGCAGAGGTTCCCAGACGGTTTGCCAACTCGCCCTCGGGCGCGACCACAACTCCACCCTCGGATGGCCCCGCGATCGACAGCAGTGCGATCTCGCGTTCGCGCAGCACCTTGGGGAAGGGACACGCTTGAATGTCGCAGTGCTCACCCAAGCTCGCGCCGAGTTCCCCGGTGACCGAGTGGAGCAGCCGTTCGACACTCGGCCCTCCAACGCCCAGGATCAGCTGCTGGATCCGCTGAACCCGCTGGGCGCAGGCCAGCACGTTACCATCGCAAACAACTGCGCGAGCGTGCTGTCCCCAGCGCTTGCGGTCCAACGCGGAGTCGCCGGCTATCACGAGCACGGCCTCTTCGTCTGGCTCGAAGCGCTGCACCGCTTCCCCACTGCTCACCAGCGGACTCACCACGCTCTTGGCACCCAGGATCGCCTGCAGCTCACGCTCCAACGAAACCGCACCACCGAGTAGGAACACTCGTCTCACGCGATCGAAAACGGCCGCGGGAACTGCGCCTTAAGGAGTTTTCGTAGGCTCGTCGCCGTTCCTTCAGTCCCCCTTGATTTTGGGGGTGAGAGGCGCGCCGTGGCGCGGCTCACCAATCGTAGCGGAATAGCTTCGCAGCCAGCGCGCCGCTCATCAGACTGAAGCGCCGTGGCTGCCCCAGGTCGAGTAAGGCTTCAGCATCCGGATACCCAGAAAAGAGGATTGCGCGGGCGGTGGGTATCTCGCGCAGTCGGTCGCCGAATGTACGATAGAAGCCCTCGAGCTGGAGGCGATTGCCACCCGAGATGCGTTCTCCAAAGGGCAAATTGGAGACGATAACCGGTCGCTCTCCTGGAGGCGTCAGCTTGCGGGCATCCAAGCGACGGGGCGAGAGGAAGCGGTCGAGCCCCGCGGCGTGCACCTGTAGCTCGGCGCTCTGAACCGCGCCGGAGTGGTAGTCGCTGAGTTCGATGGGCGCGGGCAGCTCAGCCAGCTGTTGTTCCCGCGCGGAACCACGCACCTCGCGCAACGCCGCGGTCAGCTCGGACTGCTCATGGGGCCAAAACTCGCAAGCGAACTGGCGGCCAAGCCCTGGCGCGCGCTTCAGCGCCCGCCAGGCTTGTTCGATTGCCAATGTGCCGCTCCCGCAGCACGGATCCAAAAACGGGCGCTGAACATCCGCGTGACCGAGCGCCAGAATCGCCGCCGCAAGCGTCTCACGCATGGGTGCAGCGGCATCGGGATCACGGTAGCCGCGGCGCGACAACGAAGCTCCAGCTAGATCCAACGAGAGGCTCGCCTGGGTGCCTTCCCAATGGAAAACGTAACGCAACCGCGGGCGCTTCGTGTCCACGCTTGGGCGCTCCAGACCTCGCGCGCGGAAGCGGTCCACGAGGCAGTCTTTCACTCGCTGAGCGGCGAACAAGCTGTGAGTCCAAGGACACGAATGGAGATGAGCGTCGATGGCGAAGCTGTCGTTCCGTCCACCATGCGATTCGAAGGGATAGTTCAAGAGCCCCGCGACCAGCTCAGCTTCATCCCGCGCTTCGAGTTGCAGCACACGCCACAACAACTTGTGAGCGATGCGCGACTCAACCAAAATCCGCGCGGCAATATTCCAACCAGCAACAAGCTCGACGGCGCCACGGCCAGTGCCTTTGACTCCGGTCGCGCCCAACTGCTCGAGCTCGAAACGTAGCGCTCGCTCGGTTCCGCGCGCGCAGGTGACCACCAAATCCAAACTCATGCAGCCCTCTTGAGGCGTAGTATCACGATCTCGGGAGCGACCCCCAGCCTGATGGGCAACCCGCTGGTGCCAAGGCCAGCAGACACATGAAGCTGCATCGACCCGAGGGAAACCAAACCGCGACTGTGTTGACCCATCGCGCGCGCGACGTTGAAGCGCCGGCTCAAGAAGGGGACGCCAACCTGCCCTCCGTGAGTGTGCCCCGCGAGCACCAAATCAACGCCCCGGCCTACAGCCCGCTCGGCCCAGCTCGGGTAGTGCGAGAGCAGCACGGTGAAGCCGACAGGGCGCTCCGCGAGCGTTAGCTCGAGATCTGCCGTCTGGGTGTACGGATCCCCGAGTCCGGCGACCACTAGACGCTCTCCGGGAGCAAGGTCCACAGCCCGCCACGCGTTGTGCAGGACGCAGAGGTCGTGGGCGCCAAGCTCCATCCTGAACTTCTCTGCGTTCCACTGATCATGGTTGCCGAGAATCACGAACACCCCACGCCGTGCGGAAAGGGCACCAAGCACCTCGGCGGCAAGCGGATAGCCCCAAGTCCCACTCGTGACCAGGTCACCGGTGACCGCGACCAAATCCGGTTTCAGGGCGTTGACTCGCTCCGCCCAGCGCAGGCCGACGCGCGTGGAATCGAAGCTACCGATGTGCAGGTCGCTGAGGTGCGCAATGCGAAAGCCCTCGAGGGTTTGAGGCAGGTCTTTGCATACGACGTCCAGCTGTCTCACCACGAACCATCGGCGACGAACGAACACTCCGTACGCAGCGATGGCGCTGCCCATGAGGTACGCGGACAGCGGAGCAGCAGCCAGCACGCCAGCGCGCCAAGCGATCAGCACACCAAGGGGCAGCATCACGAGCCCAAGCAGCACGCCGATCAGGTGCACGAACACGAGCTCGATGCCCCAAACCACCAGTCGCGAGCGCTGCTTGTCGTCGAACAAGTTCCACAGGCGGCTCAGCCCCAGCGGCAGGGCGACGCCCAACCAGATTACCGCGTGGATACGGTATCCGAGCGTCCAGGCACTCGCAAAAACCAATAGATGGGCGAACGCAGCGATGCTCCGCAGCCCCCACACAAAACGCAATCGGCTGCGCGCCGATCTGGCACGCAGCCTAGAAAGCGACGCCTCGGAGGCGTCGAGGGCGTCGTGCGCCGTGCTCAACCGCCGTTGATGAACTTGAGCAGAGCTGCCTTCGGGACGGCACCGGTATGGGTCGCGGTGCGCTCGCCATTCTTGAACAGCATCAAGGTGGGCACACTGCGAATAGCGTACTTCGAAGCCGTGACCGGGGACTCGTCGATGTCCACCTTGCCGACCTTCAGGCTGCCCTTTAGCTCCTCGGCGACCTGTTCGACGATGGGGTTCAACATCTTGCAGGGGCCGCACCAGGTCGCGCTGAAGTCGACCAGGACGGCGCCATCGCTCTTGATGACCTCTTCGTCAAAGTTGAGGTCGTTGAACTCCTTCACGTTCTCTGATGCCATGATCTCTCGTCTTTCCTCTGCGTAGTCGGCGTGGCCGCCTGCCACGACGCCCAGCGGACGCACAACATAGTGCGGAAGTCCGCCGCCGCAAACCTGTTCGGTCGCCTGGCGTCGAGCAGAGGTCTAAAGCGGCGAAGTGGGCTTGGCAAGCAGGCCCGTAGGCTGTTCGCGGGCGGTCGCGAGAGTGCGGGACGGTCCCATGTGGGCGAAGAGACTGTTCTTTGTTCGCACCTGCCGGCGGCAGCCTGTCGGTTCGCACCCCGGCGCTGCGGCCAGCGTTGGTGGCTTTCCCTGCTGCGGCCCCCTTGTTGACTCCGAGCCTTTCGACTTCACTGGAGCATCGACGAATGAGCGGCGGAGAAGTCACAGCCACCCTGAGCATCGCGCGGTCGAGTGACGGGCGCGATTTGTACAGGCCACTTCCTGGCTTGGTGCTCCTGTTCACTGAAGGGCGCCGCGTCGATCTCGTGCCGTCCAGCGGGCCGGCGCCCCGCGCAGTCGAAGAGCCGGTGCGCATCGGACGCGAGGCCTCGACGGACTTTTGCCTCCCCGACCAGCACGTCTCCCGACTACACGCGATCGTCGAGCCCGCTGGCGGCGGGCTCCTGGTGCGCGACCAGGGAAGTCACAACGGTACCGGCGCCTTGTTAGCACGCCCCGAGACCGGCACGCTTCACTCTGCCACCACGCTTCACTACGTGAGTATCCGCACGGAATTACTTGTCCCCTTCGACAGCATTCTGCGCATGGGCAACACGTTGCTCTACGTGACCGACGACGTTCAGGCCTTCCAGCAGCCGGGGCACGGGCTCACCCTGCTAGGGGGTCCGTGGCTCCGGCGCCTGGTCGATCCCCTGAGCGGCGCGCTCGCAGCCTCCGAAGCCGCGCTCTTGGAGGGTGAGACCGGCACCGGCAAGGAGCGCATGGCTCACGAGCTTCATGTTCTGAGTCAACGTCAGGGGCCGTTCGTGGCGGTCAACTGCGCCGCGTTGCCCGCCGAGCTGATCGAATCGGAGCTATTCGGCCACGTCAGGGGCGCGTTCTCTGGCAGCAAAGACAGCCGCCAAGGCTTGTTCCGGAGCGCCGATGGCGGAACGTTGCTCCTGGACGAGATTGGCGACCTGCCGCTCGCCGCCCAGAGCAAGCTGCTCCGTGTGCTCGAAGAGCACGCAGTGCGCCCGGTGGGACAAGACCGCGCCGAACCAGTCGACGTGCGGGTGCTTGCGGCCACGAACCGCGACCTGCAGCGCATGTGCACCGACGGTTCGTTCCGTGAGGATCTATACCATCGCCTCGCAACGCTGCGGCTGCGCTTGCCGCCGCTCCGCGAGCGGCGCTACGATATCCCGGCGCTCGCCTGCCACTTCCTCGACGGCCTGCAACCGGATGCTGCGATTCGCCTCACCGCGGGCGCAGTGGAGGGCCTGCTAGCGCGATCCTGGCCAGGCAACGCCCGCGAGCTACGCAACACCGTTCGCGCGTCGGGTCTTGCAGCGCGAGCCGCAGGCCGCAGCGAGGTGCGCCCAGAGGATCTGCTGGACCTCGACGCTCCTCCGTCCCGACCTGCTTGGAGCGCTCATAGCGAGCCACCCCTCGTTCCGCCCCAGAGCGGAGTTCACTTGAAGCCTTCGCGCGTCGACGTCGAGTCGCTTCAGAAGGAGCGCCTGGTCACGGCGCTCGAGTTGTGCGGTGGAAACGTCGCAGAAGCGGCCCGCCGCTTGAACATGCGGCGGGCCCGGCTCTACGAGCTCTTCAATCGCTTCGGCATCAACCCGGAAACATTCCGTCCGGAAAAGTAGTACCGACGCACGAGCTCACTTCGGCGGTGCCTGGGAGCAGAAGCTGTTCACGCACTCGCCCTGACAGCAGTCAGAGCTGACTTCGCAGTGCCCGCCCTCGGGAGCACAGGTCTGGTTGCCCGGGTTTCCGCACACCAGACTTCCGCTGCCGTTCGGATCGTCGATGCACGAACCGGTGCAACAATCGCTGCCAACACTGCAGCCCTCACCATCCTGACGGCACGGATCCAGGGCCCAGAAGCCGCGCATATTGGGCTGGTTGATGTCTTGTCCCGGCACCCAGAAGGCCGAGTGGCTCGGGTCAGTACCAGCCGTGGGATTCATGTCGATCGCCGCCACCCAGAGCTGCTTGACCTCGGCTGCGCTACCGAGCAGACGGTTCCCCAACGTCCGTCGAGAAGTGAACACGACCCAGAAGTACCCACCCGATGCCACCGGCGCGAAGGTGGGCTCGTAGTTCAAGTGGCGATCGCGATCCCCGGCTCCAAACGGATAGGTGGTGCCGTTCAGGCGATCGAGGGGAATTTCCACCTGGGTACCGTCGACCGCAGCGATAGAGAGATCTGCGGCTCCGCTTCGCGTGTCGTAGGGACCGCGGTGGAACACGGCCCACTTGCCGTTGGGGCTAACGCTTGGGTACGCAATCGTCGCGCCGCTGGCCGCGAGGGCGACCTTGCGTTCGTTGGCAAACGCCGGAACGCCAGCTCCGAGTGTCGCGTCCATCGCATGCAGATCCCGAGTGCTCGGGTCGATGAACAGCAGTGAACTGCCGTCGGGAGCGAAGGCGGGGAGCCCGACGACGCGACCGTCGAGTGCGGTACCAGGGACCGCGGCACCAGTGGCTACATCGTACACCCCGGGCAAGTCGTTACCGACCCAACGCCACTCAGGCAACCCGGAGTTCATCACGGCGTACTGGCCGTTGGGGGTGAGAGCGCTCATCGCCCAGCCGCGTCCGCGCGCCGTCGCGGTGACCGATCCGGCCTGGAGATCGAACACGCTGGAGTCCGAGTCAGTGGCAGACTGCGCCTTGCCGTTGCCGAGCACCAGCGTGTTGCCATTGGCGCTCACGGTGTGGCACGTCGTGCACCCGTCGGTGACGCCCGCCTGAGCCAAGAAGTCTTCTGGCGCGCCCGCTCCGGGGCTGATGCGCAGCACGCGGCCGGGAGAGTTGGCCCAGTAGTAGACCGAGCCGCGCAAGCTGCCTGTCGCGAAACGCCAGCTCTGCTCCATCACCTTGCCGACGCCACCGCCGGCGTCCATCCGCGAAACAGTGATCTGGACGGGAGTGCCGTCACTCGACTCAGTCAGCTGGGTCCAGGCGGCGTTGTCGAAGTCGTGAGCGCCCTCGGTCGCAACGAAGTAGCGCGTGTAGTCTGCGTAGGTGGAGCGTACGGAGACGCGCATCTTGTCGCCACCGGCAAAGCCATTCCACATCAGGCGCGGAGGCAGTAATCCTTGCGGAAATACCGTCGAGTCGTAGGGGTAGAGCCAGCTCGCGGTGGGGTCCGGATTGACGGCACCATCCAAGGCCGCGATGTCTGAAGGCGTCACCTCTGGTGCCGTATCCGTGAGGGTCAAGCGCACCTTGATTTGGCTCGTCGCCGTGAGGCTGCCTGACGCCGCCGTGAGGGTCACCTCTCCCCCGAGATCCCCGACCGCGCTGACCTCGTTCGTGGCGCTATCGAAGTCTGCGATGCCACCTCGGGACAGCGCCCAGCCAGTGGGCACCACGTCTTCTTTGCTGCCGTCGTCCTTGACGAGGCGAGCCGTGACCGCCACGGGGGTCGACACACCGTTGAGCACGTCGATTTGGATCGCCGGAGGATCGAGCTCGAGGCCCACCACCTGGGGCACGTCGATGATGCCGCCGCTGCCGCCCTGATCCGTACCGCCGCTGGATGAACCACCGGTGCCAGCCGTTCCGCCATCACCGCCCAGAGTCCGGCCTCCGCCGGACGATTCAGCGCCGTCACCGCCGCAGGCGGAAGTCGCGAACGCAGCGCTGCAAGCCAGAGCGAGGAGGGTGGCAAGCCAGCGCGAGCTACGTGTCGAAGAGGGAGCCAGAAGTCGCATACGCGCCTACCAACGCAAGCGCGATGCCAGCTCAGAAGTAGGGCACTTCGCTCGGGAAGCAGGTGTTCGGCCAGCTGGGCCGGACACTGTGACCCGGACAACCGCTAGTACTATCCAGTACTTAGCCAAGGAAAAGTGTACGGCTAGTGTCCGTACACCCGCCGCTCACTCGAACGGAACGACGCGTACACCAAACCCCCAGAGCGCTTCGCGCCGAAACGCGAGGAGCCCCTTTCCGTGACCTAAGGCGAGGGAGTTGAAGACCTGCACCTCGCCCCATTTGCCGGGAAAGATCAGTCCCGTGAGGTTCCGCAACAGGTAGTTATCCGGGGTACGCACGCGTTCGTCTTCGAAGCTCAATTCGGTCCCGAAGAGGTACTCCCCAAACGTCGAGTTGAAAGGCTGCAGGCCGTCGCTCAGCAGCCAGTGCAAGATCAAATCAAAGCCTGGACCGACGCTGTAGGAGCGCTCGTATTGCCTCCCGAAGAAGTACTTCAACTGAGCACGCGCCTCGAAGTTGAAGTCTCCCAACGGTATCCTCACGGCAACGTCTGGCATGACAAAGTTGTCGATGTTCGGTACGTCGGCGTAGCGACCCTCGTTGCCGTCCCGGGAGCCGCTGAAGTGCTCGCTCTCATGGCGCAGCGACAACGCAAACTCCAGGCACCCCCGCTCCCCGAAGGTATGCTCACCAAAGGAGTCCAGTGACAGCGCCGCGGTGAGGCCGTTGGAACCGCGCCAGAGCAAGCCGACGAGCGGCAAGATCAGCTGGTCCCCGGCGTCTCCGGACGTCAGCGGACGCTCGCTCTCGAGCTCGATCAAGCCGTAGAACCCAAAGCGCAGCGAGAGATCCGGTGTCTCGAGCCCCACGAATGCGAAGTCCCCGCCAGCCATTTCCGCGGTGTAAGGCGTGATCTGATACGCCAGAGCCGGCGTATCTCGAGAAGCGGAGCGCCCGTGGCTGATGACGCGCGACGACCCCGGCAGCACCGTCCACTTCGCGCCCTCTCGCTCCGCAAGTGGCGTTGGCTTCGCGTGCCCGTCCACGCAGTAGAGGATCACCAGCAGCGCACCGAGAGCAACCGCGACGGGGAGACAAGCAGCCCGGCGCATCACAGCTCCAACCGATGGCTGACCAAACGCACGCCGGGCTCGGGTGCGCCTGGCTGGCTTTGATCGGGACTCGAAAGGTAGCTGAACCAGATCTCATCCCCTGCCCCGAGGCTTGGGTGCTGAGCCAGATCGTGGATGCCGAGAAACCCGTCCGGCACACCGTCAAAGACGTGATGAGTCAGGCTATTCACCTCACTGGGCGAGCCCCCGACTTTCCCCTGTACTTCGTTGGAGAGGACCGGTGGAAAAGCAAAGACGTATTTTCCTATATGGGAATTGTACGCAACGCTGAGCTCGCCCATCCCCGCAAGAATCGCCGCCGCCTGCTTCGGCTCGCTCTCCCAGTCGAAGGCCCCGCGGTACTTCCAGGCCGCCGGGTCCGAGATGCCCGCTAGCGGTGCCCGACCCACCCTGCAAGTGTCGTCGAAGGGTCCCTCGTTCACGCAGCGATAGCTGTAGACGAGCCCGTCCTGGCCTAGCAGCGCGGAGCGGCCCCAAACCTGCGGCTCCAGCCAGGTCAAGCTTGGTTCCTCGGGGTAATAACCGGGAGCGAGTCGAACAGCCGCGCCGTCCGCGTCCAGCGCAGCCACACCGACCCCGACCACTTCGACGTCGAAGAAGCCACGCACGAACTCCTTGCGGTAGAACACGAGCCCGCGTTCAGCGCCCTGCCACTCCGTCACGAAACCGGAGAGAGGCGTGAGCACGAGCTCACCTCGTGCTGCGTCCAGCTCAGTCGCGTCCGGCTCCAACAGCTTGAGCAGAGCGCCTTGGGAGTCCCTCAGGTAGTCGAAGGCGTAGCCACACTTGGTATCGGCCGGGCTCACGCGCGCGCCAATGGTGCCCAGCGACTGACCTTGCGCATCGCTGGCTCCGGGGAAGATCCACAGCGGGCCTGCGCTGAATGCCAAGCTGAAGCCGCCGCTGAAAGCCACCGCCGGCGCCGCTGGCTCGATGACGCAGCGTTCAGTCGCTGCACCCGAAAGCGCCGTAGTGAGCTGCTCGTCCCCAAGGCGCTCGGAGCAGCCAGCGAGCAGCAGCGCACCTAACCCCCAAACCCCGTGCGTCGCCGTTCGCCGCACTGACCGAACGCCGTGTTCGACTCGCCCCATCGGCCGTCGAGCATAGCCGAGCAAGCAGCCGCGGAGCCACCGGGGCGTTTTCCGCGGAGCTATCCCTGGTGGAGCACCGCCTCCAGCTCCTCCGCGTGGGCCGGCTGCAGGAACTTCTTGGGCCAGGCATCGGGCTTGTCTTCCAGGATCCACACCCCTTCGCCACGGGGAACCGGCTGCTCCAAGATCACTCGCGCGGCTCGTGACGCGCAGGCCTCGGGGGTCTCCCAACGGCGCTTCATCCAGCGCGTCGCCCGCCCCATGAGTCCCTCCCCCACTCCCAACTCGGTGCGCACCACGCCAGGGTGTAGCAGCATGACCTCGAGCTCCGGGTGCTCCAGGGCGAATTGCCGTGCGTAAATCGCGCCGCACAGCTTGGTATTGGCGTAGGTCTTCACGCGGCTGAAGTCGGTTCCTTTGGGCGTCCGTTGTTTATCCCAACGTCCCATCACCTTGAGCAGCCCGGCGCTAACGAACACGACGCGCGGCGGGCGATCCAACGTCCCGCGGAGCGAGGGGAGCAGCGACTCGTTTAGCTCACGCGTCCCGACGTAGTTCACCGCGAAGCCCCGCTCGAAGCCTTCCATCGTCAGCTCGCGCTTCGTGGGCCAGATCCCCGCGTTGTGAATCAAGAGGTCGATCGCAGGCATCGCCTCGCGGATACGTTCAGCGAGCTGCCGCGCACCCTGACGGGTGGAGAGATCTCCCGTCACCACCTCCGCCTCCGCACCAGCACGCCTGACCAACTCGCACGTCGCCTCGAGCGCGTCTCGACGCCGCGCTGTCAACACCAGGCGTCGCCCAGGCGCAGCCAACGCTACCGCCAGCGCAGCACCTATCCCGCTACTCGCCCCGCTCAGCACGATCGTTCGCTCACTCATCGCTGCCTCCTTCTGAACAGAAGGCCTGGGGCCAACTGAACGAATCGTCCAGTTGTATTTTTAATACAACTAGCGGCGGCGCGCAGCGGGCACAAAATCGCGCGGTTTTCTCCAGGTTTCTGCCTAGCGCCAATTCAGGCGGCGACGGCGTTGCGCCGAGGGGCGGGGCTTGCAAGGCTCCTGGGGATGGTGCAGCCCCAGCGGCGAGATGGCGAGAAGCGGCGGGATGCGATCCTGAACGCTGCCCTGCGCTGCTTCACCCGGACAGGCATCTTGAAGACCAGCCTCGAGGATATCCGCGCGGCGTCGGGCTCGAGTCAGAGCAGCTTGTATCACCACTTCGGCGGTCTCCAGGGCATCGCCCACGCGCTCCTGCAACGTAGCTTCGAGCATATGTTCACGGATCTGCGCGCGGCGCTCGAGGGGGTGAGCACAGCCCGAGCGGCGGTGCACGCGCTGACCCACGCCTACCTCAGCTGGGTGTTCCAAAACCGCGAGGAAGCGACGTTCGTCTACCAGATGACATCCCTGGAGATGCCAGAGGACCAACGAGAGCCCTTCCTGGCCTTCAAGGCTGAGCTGTATGCACCCATCGTCGAGCGCTTGAGCCCATTCATCCTGAAGGGAGAGCTCCCGAACCTCCCGCCGCAACTCTACGATGTGATCGTACTTGGCCCGGCCCACGAAGCCGGACGCCGCTGGACCGGAGACGCACCCTACCTGGAACAGGCGTGGCTGCTTCAGCACGTCCCCGAGGTCGCTTGGAACACCGTCAAGTATTTGAGGCGTCAGTGCGACTCGGCTCCAGGCACTCCGCCGCAAACCCCAGGGAAATGAATCCCAGAGCGTTCGCCAGTCCGTGATAGCGAATCATCTGGTTCAGATCCAGCCAGCTGACGCGGAGAACCACGGAGAGCGACCAGGCCAGGGCCAAGCTCATCGTCAACAGGGGCACCAGCGCGCTGAGGCTCCGCAGCAGGCGCACAAGGCCGGTGCCAGCCTTTGCGCGCAGCGCTCCAAACGCGTAGCTCCAGATGGGGAGCACCATGCAGGCGGTCCCGAACAGCGCCAAGACCGGTGAGAACGTGATCCCCAGGGCAACACTTGGCACGCCCAGCGCCAGCAACGCCACCTCCGCCCACTGCCGAACGCTCGAGCCACCGGCGCGAAACAGGCCGCGACTCAGTAGGATCGGCGTGGCAAAGCCGGCAAAGTGAAAGTGCGCCGCGGTGAGCCCCGCCCAGAGTCCAGAAAAGCCGAGCACCGTCCAGCCCATGCGCTCTGCGAGGTGCCAGGCCCCGGCCACCGGTAGCAGCAAAAGGCCGAGGTTGCTACACACAGACGCCGGCTGCCTGAAGCGTCGCCTGAGCTCCAAGGCGCCCACCAGCGCCACGGCCAGACAGAAGCCTAGGTAGAGCGAGGCGAGTACGCCAACCCACGCCGCGTCAATTTCCCCAAGGAAACTTAACACGCCAAGTAGCGCGCAGAGCGGCCACACGGCGAGCAGGCGTCGCCGCGAGCTCGCTCCCAGCGACGCGAGCTCGAGCCCCAGCGGCACTGCAACCCACATGCCCCACGCCACCGCGAAGGCAACCTTGTCGAGGACACCGCTCGACCCGAGGACCAGGAGCACCAGCGCTGCAAAGGCTGCGGCGCCGAGCGCCCAGCGCCTGCCGCTCGTCGTCGCCGCGCTCCGTTCGGGACCCACCGCGGCTCAGCGTGGCTGCAGCGCGCCGCACGAAGCAAGGGAATCCGGCTCAAACTGCTCGCTTGCGGCGGATGTGGAAGCAGACGATTGCCAAGCTCGGCGTGTTCACGCTACTCGGGTCAGTGCCGAGCCATGGACGCAGCGCGCCGCCTCGATCACTGGAAACAAGAGCTGCTCGATCTCAGCTATCGAAACGCCTTGTTGAACTTCAAGAGCCCACGCGACGGAGGTCGCCGGGCCCTCGAGCTGCGCTCTCCCGGGCTGCCCGCGCTACTGGCTACGCTGAGCGACGGAAAGCAGCTCAGCCTGAGCAGCGCCAGCGAGTTGCCGCCACGACGGGTGGCCCCGGTAGGTGAACTCGGGCAGAGCCCGCCCGAGCCGGACCCCGTGGTGACGGCACTCAGCCAACGCAAGCTCTACGTCGAGCAAGACACGACTGAGCTCGAACGGCGGTTGGTCTTGCTCGGCCGCGACGCGCGCCTCAGCCAAGAGGAGCTCGGCCTCAACACGTTGTTCTTGGCCCTTGGCAGCGTGCTTTTCCCCGAGGCACCAGGGAGCGACAAGTTGCGCCGCGCGCCCCTGCTCCTGGTGCCGGTCGAGCTCAAGCGCAAGGGGCCGACCAGCGCATTCAAGCTCAGCGCTTCGGATGAAGACGCCGTCTTCAACATCACGCTGCTCGAGAAGCTCAAGCGCGATTTCGGGGTCGAGCTCCCCGCGCTCCAAGGTGACCTGCCCAGCGACGAACACGGGATCCGCATCGACCAGATCCTCGCGGCAGTACAAGGCGCGCTCCCCCAGCTCCCCGGTGCACGCATCGAACAAAGCGCCTACCTGACCCACTTCTTCTTCACGAAGTTCTTGATGTGGCGCGATCTCGACGCGCACACCGAACGGCTCCTCGCCTCCCCTCTGGTGACGGCGCTCGCTAGCGGACAACCGCTGGCTGGTCAGGGAACCGAGAGCAGCTTGCCCCTGGCAGAAGAGCTGGACCGGCAGTTCAAGCCTCTGGACCTCAGCTGCGTCTACGACGCGGACTCGAGCCAAATGGCGGCACTCGCAGCGGCGCATGTTGGCCGTTCCTTCGTGCTCGAGGGGCCCCCAGGGACTGGCAAGTCGCAAACCATCACCAACCTGATCGCCCATTTCCTGAACACCCAGCGCTCAGTGCTCTTCGTCTCGGAGAAGCGGGCGGCCCTCGACGTTGTTCAGCGCCGCCTGAGCGCTGCGGGCCTTGGGCGCTTTTGCCTGGAGCTCCACTCGCACAAAGCGGGCAAAGCCCAAGTCGTCAAGCAGCTAGCCGAGGCCTTCGAGGCGGAGGTGGGAGAAGCGAACGACGCTCAGAGCCAAGCCCTGGCTCAAGAGGTCACAACTCTCCGCACGGAACTGAACCACTACGCAAGTGAGCTCCATCGTGAGCGAGACGGCGGCTTCTCCGTGTTCGAGATCCTTGGCCGGCGCTCCCTCGTCATGAGCGCCCCCCGCATCGAACATCGCTTGAATCCGGCCCTGGGGCGCGCCGCCCTGGATCAGCTGCTAACGAAGACCCGAACCTTCAAAGAGCGCGTGCATGGGGTGGGCGCGCTCGACCAACACCCGCTCCGTGGGAGCCGCCTGTCGGACTGGGACCCGCAGCTTCACGAACGGGTGCGCAGCCAAGCGCGGCAGCTCAGCGCGGTGCTGCAGCAAACCCAGCAGGTCGCGCAGTATCTCTGTGCGCCCCTCGGACAACCTCCCCCGAGCAGCCTGAGCGGGCTGCTTGCCCTCGACCACGCTTTCGATGCGCTGATCGCCTGCCCCAACCTGGGCCCGGGTTTGATCTCGGACGACGATCGCGCGGCGCGCAGCCAGCGCGCCGAAGCGCTAGCCCAAATGTGCAGCCTCAGCCGCGACGACGAGGCGTACCTCGGCGCACGCTACGCGATGGATCGCTTGTTCGCGCTGGATCTGTCCCAGCTGCGAGAGAAGCTCCAGCACGGCAACGGGGTCTTCAGCTTCGTTTCACTGTGGGGTGTTCGCAAGCAACTCGAAGGCGCGATCCGCATGCCAGCACTGCCCTCGAATAGCCAGCTGCTCGACGACGTCACGCGCGCAGAGCGCTTCCGAAAAAACCTCGGCGAGCTGAACGCCTTCGCTCCCCGGGCCGTTGAATTTCTGGGTGGCAACCCAACGGACTGGCGCTACTTCCCGGAGCAATACGCCTCGGCAAAGCAGCTGGCGCGGGACCTACGCGAACGCCTGACGCGCCTCGGCTTGAGCGTGCTTGGCGACACGCACGGACTGGTGCAAGCCCTCGCGTCGCCGGAGTGGGCGCGCCAGCGCGACTGGCTCAAGAGCGAGAAGGCAAAGCTACACGCGGGCCTCGCCGACCTAAGCCAACTAAGCCAAGCGCTTGCTAAGGAGCTTGGCTTCGATCTCGGCGTATTCGGCGCCCCAGAGGATCCGCAGTACCTCACGCGCCTCCGCGACCTCGCAAACCGCTGGCAAGAACTCGAGCCGCAGACCCTCCGCGACTACGCCCAGCTCAATCAAACGCGCGTGGAGCTCGACCAGGCCGGTCTCGACCAGCTGACGCGAGAGCTCTTGAGCGGGAACGCGCCAGGGGTGCTCGAGCACCTCGAAGTCAGCGTTGAGCGCGCCTTCTACGAGGCGTGGCTCAGCCACGACGCATTCAGCCATCAGCTGTTGTCGAGCTTCCGCGGGCGCGACCACGAGACGAAGATCGAACGTTTCCGTACGGTTGATCGGCAGTTGATCAAGGACGCACAGCCGCGCGTGGCCGCGATGCTAGCGGCGCGTAAGCCCGCGCTCGACGGCAGCGACGAGTCGGAGAGCGGCGTGTTGCGGCGAGAGATCCGCAAGCAACGCCAGCACCTCGCGATTCGGCGCTTGTTCCAGAAGGCGCCCAACGCCCTCCGCCGCCTCAAGCCGTGTGTGATGATGAGCCCGCTCTCCGTGGCGCGCTACCTCGATATTCACGGCCCACAGTTCGACCTCGTCGTGTTCGATGAGGCGTCTCAAGTCAGCGTCCACGACGCCATCGGCGCCCTGGCGCGCGCCAAGCAGGCGGTTGTCGTCGGCGACTCGAAGCAGATGCCGCCGACGAACTTCTTCATGAAGAAGCAGTCGGAGTCAGACACGGAAGACGATCTGCCCGATGACTTGGAGAGCATCCTCGATGAGTGCGCTGCCGCTGGCTTACCTGCCCTTAGCCTGCGCTGGCACTACCGCAGCCGCGACGAGAGCCTGATCGCTTTCAGCAACTCACGCTACTACGGCTCTGCGCTCTTCACCTTCCCCGGTCCCGTCGCGGACAAGTCAGCAATTGGTGTCTCCTATCAGCGCGTCGCTGGCGTGTACGACCGGGGTGGCAGCCGGACGAATCGCGTAGAAGCCGAAGCGCTGGTCGCCGAGGTGGTCGAACGGCTGAAGAACGGCGAGGAGAAGAGCTTTGGTGTAGTGACCTTCAACCAGCCACAGCAGATCTTGGTGGAGGATCTGCTGGAGGCCGCACGGCGCGCTCACCCCGAAATCGAGCGCTATTTCAGCGAAGATACGCTGGAGCCCGTGTTCGTGAAGAACTTGGAGAACGTGCAGGGCGACGAGCGGGATGTGATCCTGTTCAGCATCTGCTACGGCAACGATCCCACAGGGAAATTCTATCAGAACTTTGGGCCGCTCAACCTGGACGGTGGTCAGCGGCGCCTCAATGTCGCGGTGACTCGCGCTCGAGAGCAGCTCAAGGTCTTCGCGAGCATCAGTGGGGCGGACATCGGCTCGAGCGAAGCCAAGGGCAGCCAAGACCTGAAGCTCTTCCTCGACTACGCGGAGCGTGGGGCGATTGCCCTCACTGGCGAGGCACGCATCGACATGAGCCAGGATCGCTTCGGATCCCCGCTGGAGCGCGAAGTGTGCTTGGGCCTCAGGGGGTTAGGTCACACGGTTCATACCCAGGTCGGCGTTGCTGGTTACCGTGTGGATCTAGCCATCGTGGACCCTGCGGCGCCGGGGCGCTACCTCGTGGGCATTGAGTGCGATGGCGCGATGTATCACTCGGCCAAGGTCGCGCGGGATCGCGACCGCATCCGAGGAACGGTGCTCGAGCGCCTAGGCTGGCAGCTTCGCCGTGTCTGGAGCAGCGACTGGTGGCTCGACTCGAAGCGTGAGCTCACTCGACTGCATGAAGCCATCGTCGAGCTCAAAGCGCAGAGCGCCGAAGCTGCTCAGTCCCTGGTACCACCGACAGAAGACACACCAAGCGCCGAGCAGGCACCCACTCCGGCAGCGGATGAAGCCGCGCCTGCGCCTACAACGGAGGAAGTGGCGCCTGTATCCAAGGCGCCTCCAACATTGGTCGGAGACGAACCCGCGCCCGCGGGAGCCACGGTGTTGATGCCGGCGCCGGGAGAGCAAGCGGCAGCAGGCAGCCTGGGCGCGGTGCGTGAGACGTATGTGGTCACCAAGCTCAAGCTGCGCCAGGTAGAGGGCGACGCCTTCTATGAGCAAGATGCTGAGCTGGTCGCCGACATCACGCGCATTATCCACACAGAATCTCCAGTGAGCATGGAGCTGCTCACGAAGCGCCTCCTCGGTGCTTGGCCCCAGAGCCGTGTCACGTCGCGCGTGAGCCAACGCGTGAATGAGCTGGTAGACCGCGTCGTTCAGGCCTCCCCAATGGAAGCCGAAGGAAACGTGCTCTATCGCCACGGCGACCCGCTTCACCAACTCACGCGCTACCGGCCTCTGACGGAACCAGACGGACGTGAACTCTCGGACGTCCCCGTCCTTGAGCTGGCGGCCGCCGCGTTGGCCGTGCTGCAGCGGGACATCAGCCTACCTCGCGAGGAACTAGCCAAGCAGACGGCGCTGGAGATGGGCCTCAGCCGCTCGGGCAAGACCCTGAATCAGCTCTGCGATCAGGCTGTGGAGGTCCTGCTCTCGCGAGGCAAGGCACGCCTTCACGAGGGGCAAATCGTGCTCGTTTGAGGCATCAACTGCGCTCGAGCCAGGCGAGGGTCTCCAGATGCGCGGTGTGAGGGAACATATCGAACGCCGATAGACCGCGAAGCTCGAATCCACACGGTAATAGGAGTGCCAGATCCCGCGCCAAGCTGCTCGGGCTGCAAGAGCAAAGAGCGATCACACGTGTCGCGCGGCTTGCTAGGGCCGGCGCAGCCTTGGCGTCGAGCTTCAGCCCCGCGCGCGGCGGGTTCGCCAAGAGCAACTCACGCGGCTCGAGTCGATCGGTGATGTTCCTCGCGTCTGCGACTTCGGCGTGGTGCCTGAGCGCAGCTTGCCCCGGCAGCGCCGCGGCGCCGCGCTGCAAAGCGGCGATTGCGTGTGCGTCGACCTCGAACGACGCGCCGCTCAGACCATCGGCGAGCAGAGGCAAGCTGAAGTTACCCGAACCACAGAACAGATCGTTGAAGCTGCCGACCTCCGCCGCGCGCACCAGTCCACGCACTGCGGCCACGAGGGCGCGACTGACGGCGCTGTTCACCTGCACGAAGCTCGACAGGGGCACGCTGTAGGCAAAGCAGCCCGCATCCGATTCCTCGAGGAAGTACTCCAGGGTAGGCAGTGCAGCGTCCTGAGCGAACCCTACACGCCAGCCTTCTGGGAGCGCGCGGGTCAGGGCCTCACGAACTGTGGAGGTAGGCACGCTGGGCGCATACATGCAGAGCCCGATACTCCCGTCGTCACCTACGCGCAGCTCCAGGTGTTCTGCTGTGGCGAGTCCCTCCAGAGGACCAAGCGCCTGCAGCGTCGCGACCGCATGAGCTAGTCCGGGCACCAGCACCGCGCAGCTAGTTAGCTTCTTCGGGTTGAAGAACACCACTTCGCCCTGAGCGTCGATACGGAGTCGCAGTCGGTTGCGATAGCCGAGGTCAGAACCGGCGCGCACGAAGCTCGGCTCGGGTGGCGTCACTCCCAGGTCTGCGAAGGCACGCCGCAACGAGTCGAGCTTCCGCAGACGCTGGCCGTCGAGTTCCTGGTCGATCCAGGGACAGCCGCCACACTCCCGGGACACCGGACAACGCGGACTGAGTTGGTGAAGGGTTGGCCTCGACAGATCCACGAGAAGCCGTTTCGACACCCAAGTCGCAGCTCATTGCAAGTTGAATCGGTGACGTGGCAGCCAATTCGCGCGCTTTTGCGCTTTCCAACGAACCCAGCGGTGGGTTGGCACGCATGCGTCCGCGCATGGCAGGGAGGCTCACCCATGGGACGAGCGAAGATTCGCGCCATCCCCACGTGAGAATTCACACATGGCAAATCGCGCACCAAAGAACCAAGTGTTGCCGCACCGGAATCGCCGCGGCGTTTCCGTGGCAGAATGGCTGGTTTCCGGGCCTACATTGTCGAAAAACGCTCGAGGAATTCTGCAGCGAAGATGTAACCACACGTAACCACATGGGTATTGTTTGTACGAACGGAACATGAACCCGAGCGCTTATCGCTTTTCTCGACTCAAAGGTTCTCACCTGCGTTCACCCGGCTAGGCTAGTCGAGTGCGGCGGACGGGGCCTGCTCCCGCAGGGAACAGCACCGCGTCGTACTCCTCTCCAATCAAATGTCGCGCACGGCGATGCGCGACGTCGCGAGGTTCCCATGGGGCAAACTCCACACGACGCTGAGGTTCGCTCAGTGTCCCATGAGCAGACGAGGCACGCGGCGCGCTGGCTTCGACGCCACAAGCACTGGCTTGGCATCGGTGCGATGTCAGCAACCCTCGCCGCATTGCCCCTCGGATGCAAAGGCACCGTCGGTTCGGCGGGTGGCTCCGATGGTTCGGGCAGCAGCACCGGGAACGGCGGCAGCGGTACGGTAGCTCCCAACGCGATCCCGCAAGCGAGCCGGATCCCGCGGCTGAATCACGAGCAGTACGACAACACCATCCAAGATCTCTTCAACGCGCCCCAGCTCACTCCGTCGAACTCCCTCCCCCCCGAGGCCGTCGGCAGCATGGATGATCGCGCTTGGACTGGTTACAAGGATTCGGCTGCTGCTCTCGCGAAGACAGCAATTTCCACGCCGGCAATTCACGACTTCATCCTGCCGTGCACCCCAAGTGGGGATGGCGCCGCCTGCGCCAGCCAGTTCATCACGAGCTTTGGCGCGCGAGTGTTTCGCAGGCCACTCACCAGCGCCGAGCAAACGCGCTTCGAGACCTTGTACGCCAAGCGCGCAGAGACGACCGCGACCGGTAGCTTCGATGAAGGCATCGAGCTGTTGCTCGAAGGCTTTCTCCAGTCTCCAAGCTTCCTAAGTCGCGCGGAACTCTCGACGGAGCGCGTCGGCGACAACATTCGGTTGAACGGCTACGAGCTCGCGAGCCGCCTGAGCTATGCGCTGTGGGACAGCATGCCGGACCAGGCGCTCTTCGACGCGGCGGCCAAGGACGAACTCAGCACCGAAGAGCAGATCCGCGCCCAAGCCCTGCGCATGCTCAAGGAGCCGCGGGCACACGACATGGTGCGCACCTTCCACGAGCGCTACCTGCGTATGGAGGGCACGGAGGGCGCGCGCTGGACGGATTTCGTACGCGACGAGACGCTGTTTCCGGCGTTCAAGTCGGAGACGATCCCCTACCTGAAGGAAGAGACGCTCCGCTACGTCGACTACATCGTGTTCGAGAAACAGGCGGGCTTCCAAGGCTTGCTCACGGACAACACCGCCTTCGTGAACAACCTCACGGCGCCTCTGTACGGCCTCGATGGCACCGCCTACGGGACCGAACTCACCCAGGCGACGCTGGACCCGACCCAGCGCTCCGGCTTGTTCACCCGTGTCGGCTTCTTGGCCTCCCACGCTCAAGTGGTACGAACGTCACCTATCCTGCGCGGCGCCCTGATTCAGAAGTACGTGCTCTGCCGCAAGATTGGCTCGCCACCCGCTGGCGCCGAGATGACGCCGCTCCCAGAAATCACGCCGGACATTGTTACCACACGGCAACGGGTAACGGTGCAGACGTCTCCAGACGAGTGCAACTTCTGCCACAGCGTCATCAACCCGACCGGGTTCCCGTTCGAGCACTACAACGCCGTCGGCTCCTGGCAAGACATGGACACCGGCAAGCCAGTCGACAGCACTGGCACGGCGCTGTTCGGGGAACGGGAGGTCGCCTACCAGGGACCGGTGGACTTCTCCAAGGCGCTGGGCGACGCGCCGGAAGCCCAGAGCTGCTACGCGAAGAACTGGGTGGAGTTTGCCTTCGGCAGGCGAGCTGAAGGCATCGACCTGAAGATCATCGATACCCTGGCCAAGAAGATGCAAAGCCCGGACTACAAGATCCTCGACCTCTTGGTGGACATCGTCGTCACAGACACCTTCAAGAGCCGCGCACCGGAGGCACCATGAACAAGAAGACGCTGACGACTCGTCGCAACTTCCTGCGCGGCCTGGGCGGTGTCGCCCTGGGGATCCCGCTCTTGGGTTCACTCGCGGGTCGCGCGCTGGCCGCACCTGGAGATCCCATCAAGCGCTTGATCATCCTGTTCACCCCCAACGGCGTGAATATGGATCGCTTCTTCCCGAACGTGGACTCCGGCGCCATCACCGCCGCGTCTCTCCAAGGGCGCGCCCTCGAACCCATGAGCAGCTTTGCGGATCGCCTATTGGTTCCGCGAGGTATTCATATGGTGCCCCGAGGGTTCGGCTGGGATCAAATCCCCGGCGACGACCACATGAAAGGCATGGCGTGCAAGCTGACGGCGCAGCCCACGACGGATCCTGACATCTTCGCTGCGGGGGAGTCGGTGGACTTCGCCGCGGCACGCAGCCTGAACGTCGGTGGTAAGGCGCCGCTCGTGATCCAGGTCGGGCGTAACGGCAACAACGTCTTGAACTACTGCTCCTACGCAGGCCCCGGCACGCCGTACGCGGGAGAGAACAATCCGTACAACGTGTACCGTGCCTTCACAGGCTTGATCTCGGGCTCCGAAGGCGATGACCGCGTGATGAAGCGCGGACAGAGCATGGTCGACCTCGTGCGCGAGGACTTGAACGAGCTCAAGCGCACGCCGATGAGCGGCGAAGACACCAAGCTGCTCGACGACTGGCTAGCGCTCGTGCGTGACGTCGAGACGGGCATGAGCTCTGCGTGCTCTCCGGACACGGTCGCGGCGCTCGATCTGAACGGGGTCGATCGCTACGACATGATGGACAGCAACACCGTGGGCAGCGACGGCGAGTTCAATGAAGTCGCCAAGCTAATGATGAAGCTCACCGCGCTCACCATGGCATGCGACGTCAATCGCGTAGCCACCATCAAGTTCTCGAGCGGCGCCTCTGGGCCGACCTTCCGCTGGGATGGCATGAACCACGAGTTCAATCACCACCAGCTCTCCCACCGCAACGGACGTGATGATGCGGAGGGCGGCGACATCCCCGGTATCGAGAACTTCATCACCGAAGTCGACTCGTACTACGCGAGCCGGATGAACGACCTCTTGACCTACCTCGAGATGTTCAACGGTTCGTCCGGCACGATGCTCGACGACAGCGTGGTGATGTGGATCAGCGAGCTGTCTGACGGCAAGGCTCATGACTTCCGCAACCTGCCCATCGTAATCGCCGGTTCTGGTGGCGGATACCTGCGTCAAGGTCAGGTCATCGATTGCTCCAAGGACGGCGACCTGATGGCCCAGTCTGGCGCGCCTCACAATCGCTTGCTGACGACTCTGCTCAACGCAGTTGGAGCGACGGACGACGGCGGTCAGCCGTACTCCGCCTTCGGCGACCTGAGCTACGGTGAGCAGGGTGAGTTCGACAAGTTGAAAGCGTAGCCGCGAGACCGCGGCGCGCGCGTTTCAACGCGGAAAGATTGGTAAGGTCTGCAGTCGGGTGTTGGGCGCCAGTGGCATGAGCCAGCCCGACTGCGGACAGGTGATGGTGCTGAAGCCTAAATCCGCACGGTTTGCCAGCGTTTCTACTGCGCCGTTCCGCTCGAACTGCACCTGAACACCTGCCCCGCCAGTGAGCAAATCACCGATCCGCGCCTGGATAGTCGGGCTCCACTGATTGCCCCGCGCGCAGCGTCGCTGTCCGGTGCGCAGGTTGGTCAAGCAGAGCCCTTCGTCGCTCTTCAGGTTGCGCTTGCTTCCGTTGTCCGCGAGCTCCACTGGTCCAATCCACAACGTCACCTCACGGCTGGCCGGAAGTGCACTCCCCGACGCGCAGATCGCCGCTGGTGGACCGGCGCTCGCGGCTTGGCGATCTCCAAAGGCGAACAGCGCAGCACCGGACACGCCGACCACCGCGACGATGGCGAAGATCACAGCCGCGCCTAGTCCGAGGGCGAGACCGATCGCGAAACGATTCGAGCGGGCCGGAGGTGGAGGCCCGTAGCCGCCCGAAGGAGAGGGACCACCTGGCGTGGGCATCGCCAGCTGTGCAGGCGAAGCTAGGGCTTGGCCTGGCGTGCTGGAAGCGAAGGCGGTGCTGGTTTCTGCGGAGTGTTCACCGCTCACGGACGGCTGGGAGAAGCTGGCTGAGTTACTAGCCGGCTGACTTATATTTCCTCGCGGTAACTGACCCGGGGAGTAAGCTGTAGGCAACGCGGACGGCGCCTGGGCGCTCGACACCGCGCTGGAGCTACCTCCCGAGAGCGGCGCGGGGGTGTACCCGGGAGCGGCGACCTGCGTCGCAGCGAGCTCTTCCTGAGACGCCGGCATCTGCGATGAGCGCAACGCCTCCACCAAGGCCGCGCCGTCCGGCAGCCGCTTCTCGGGTTCGAGGCTCAGGCACTGCCGCAGCCAGCGCAGATCCGGTCGAGCATCGAGCGCCGAGAAACGCCCCGGTTCGCTCTTCATGCGACGATAGGCGATGGCGTAGTCCGCCAGGTTGCGCGCGTTCTGTACGCCGCTCGGGTGACCCGGGAGGAACATGCGCCAGGCCATCACACCAAAGGCGAACACGTCGACTGCCGGCGCGTTCATCGAGCCGCCCCAGGCCGCATCGAGGGTCTCCGGCGCCATATAGGATGGCGTTCCGACGATGTGCCCAGCTTGGGTGAGCTTGCGCCCCCCGGTCGGCGCGAGCGCAATGCCAAAGTCGATCAGCTTGACGTGCTCCGCCACTTCCGGTTCCGCAAGAAAGCGATCGTCGGCCAGGACGTTGTCGAGCTTGAGGTCACGGTGGACGATCTTGCGCGCGTGGATGAACGCGAGCGCCTCCGCGAGATGCGTGAGCAACAAACGCCTTCGTCGGGCGTCGAAACGAGGGTCGTTCAGCAGCCCACCGACAGGCATGCCGTCGATGTAAGTGACGACGAGACCAAGCATGCCCTCGTTCACGTCTTCAAACAGTCCATGACACGGAACGATGGAAGGATGCCGCAGTTGTGCGAGCTGATGCGCCTCACGCCGCACTCGCTCGATGCCATCGGGATTGGCTTGCACCAAGTCCACCAGCTTGACCGCCCTCGGCGCCGATGGATCGAGAGGGTCACGCACACGCCAAACAGAGCCCTGACCGCCTGCAGCCAGCGGGGCCACCAGCTCGTAGCGATCGAGGCGCATTCCAGGGCGTAAGTGGTCCATTCGGCGGGTCCGGCGAGCCCTTGCCGGGCAACGGGTCGGGGCTCGGTGGGAGTCTACGCTGCAATCCTGCGCGTCGGGGTGTAGGATTCTCCGGAAGTGGAGCCGGAAGCTGCAGCGATGGTCGTCATCTGTCCCGCATGCGGGAGGCACGTCGCAATTCCCAGCGGACAGACCGTACCCCCGCCATGCGACGGATGCGGAGCAGATCTCCGCCACGCGATGGGAAACGTGGATGAACGCACGGACCTGAACTCCCACACCCCGTTCGGCACCGCCGTGATGCGGCGCCCCGACATCGCGGGCGGCGTCCCCTCCGGGCCTGATACCACCAAGATGGCCCAGCCCATCACCGAGGATCTGGAGCGCACCGCGGCCAGCCCCGGCTTCGAGCCGGTCGCAGCCAAGCGACGCGCGGCCTCCCAGCTCGCGCTCGCAGCAACCGAGCCCGCCGGGCCTAGCCCCATCGGCCTGGATAGCACGCTCCAGAGCCGCACCGACTCAAAGGCCGCAGCGGAGCAGCTGCGCGCACGGTTTCCTCAGGTCGACGTTGTTTCCACAGGGAACGAACTCAACGAAGCGGCGGGCAAAGGCGTGCGGTGGGTCGACTCCGACGTTGCGCCGACCATCGAACAAACCGAGATCGCCGGGGCGCCGGCACCGACCCCCGCCGCGTGGGAAGTCCCTCCACCCAACTTCCAGCCTCCGATGCCACCCCTCGGTAGCCCCGCCAGCAAGGCTGGGCTTCACTGGGGGATCTGGGTGGTGCTGCTAGTGGTTGTACTCGGGATGCTGGCTGCGGTCGTGGTGGCGGTGCTGTATGGGGCTCTCTAAGCTAGTCGGCGTCGCGTGCGTTTCTCTGTGCGTTGCCGCCTGTAGTTCCGATTCCGACGGCGGAAGCGGTTCCGCAGGGCAATCGAGCGGGGGAAGCAGCGGCGCCGCTGGTCAAGCCGGCAGCGCCGGCGCCGGTGGCGGTGCTGGCTCCAGCGGCAGTGGAGGCAGTGCTGGCACGAGCGGCAGTGCTGGCTCCAGCGGCAGTGCTGGCTCCAGCGCAACGCTTACCCCGAGTTGCTTCCAGGCGCCTTCGCCTGACATGGTGATCCGCTACGGCGACTTTTTCGCTGAGTCGACTTGGAACGACCCGCAGGTGCTCAAGCAGCCAGACGGCAGCTACGTGATGTACGCCTCGGCGTCGGTGAGCTTCACCAATCCGATCATCGTGCGCGTCTACCGTCTGACCTCACCAGATGCGCGAAACTGGACCCTCAACCCGATGACCCCAGTGCTCGAAGCCAGCGGCACGATGGAGAGCGTGGAGACGCCGAGCGTGGTCTTGTTCAAGGGCAAGTACCACCTGTTCGTCACGACCTACACCGACCAGCTAGACGTCACCACCTACCACATCGCTCAGGCGACGAGCGACGACGGCGTCAACTTCACTTTGGCAAACGCAGCGCTCGTCGCGCCCACGGGGGACGCCTACGACTTCAACGGCATCATCGTTGGTGAGCCGGGCGCAGTGGTGGTTGGCGACGAGCTGTTCCTGTACTTCACGTCGGTCGGCGTCGACAGCACGACGATGCAGTCTCACCAGGTGATCGGATTGGTCACGTCGGGCGACGGCGTGACGTTCTCTACCCCAGAGGTCGCGCTGAGACCAGACCCGGCGCTGTATCCGCGCGGTGATGGTTGGATTGGTTTCTCCACGCCGTTCGCGGCGGTGATCGACGGCAAGGTGCAGCTCTTCACCGACGTCGCCAACGACAAGCACGACGACGCGCACGACGCCGACTGGCTTCAGGTTGCGCTCCAGCTGTCTGTGTCTGAAGACGGCAAGTCGAACTTCACTCAGTACCCGGATCCGATCTTCCAACGCTCGGACTTCAGCTGGACGGGTCGCGAGATCCGCTCCGTAGCCGTATTGGAAGACACGGATCGCGTGCGCATGTGGTTCGCTGGCGACGAGATCGTCTCGCGAGACGCGTCAGGCAACCTCATGTTCACCCCCAACGTCTGGGGCATTGGGTACGCAGAGTGTGTGCGATGAGCACGCACTCCAAAAGCGGCTGTGCGTGCGCTAGACTCCCGCGATGCGTCACCTTCGGTTCGCTCTAGTCGTCGCTGCACTGCTTCCGGCATGCAAAAACGACGCGCAAGACGTCTCTGCCGAGTCCACCGCTAGCACTGCTCAAGGGAGCTTCAGCGCCGTGGAGCTCTCTCCCAATCAAGGTGACTTGCCTGCACTGCTAGCCTCGGAGGCGGCGAAGGCGAGCGCGAAGGGACAGAAGCCATTCGTCGAGGTTCACGCCGGTTGGTGCATGCCCTGTAAGCAGCTTGAAGCAAGCCTCGGAGACCCGATGATGCAGGACGCCTTCAAAGGCACCTACCAGATCCGTCTGGACAGTGACGCGTGGGGCAACCAGCTGATGAAAGCTGGCATCAACGCCAACGGCATTCCCGCCTTCTTCGAGCTCGACGCTCAAGGCAAGCCGACAGGGCGCACCATCGACGGTGGCGCCTGGGACGAGAACATCCCCAAGAACATGGCGCCGCCGCTAAAGCGGTTCTTTCACCCCGCCTGATTCGCTCCGCTGCCACCAAGAATCACGTGGCCGTGATCATGCCTCCAGGGCACGGCGTAGCCGCCTGCGCAAGTCGAGCAGCTCTGCTTCTTCCGCACGGATCACGCCACCCGACCAGGTCAGCACTTGCGCCGGACGCGCGTCAGGGTCCAGCACCGGAATGACGTGAATGTGCAAGTGCGCGCATGACATCGGGACATCACTACGAGGTGTACCCAAGGATGCCACGTAGCAGCGCGCTGGCTCGAGCGTGCGCTCCAACGCGCAAGCGACGCGTTGAGCCAGCGCGCTCATCGCGAGCCAGGTCTCACTCGGGAGCTCGACGAAACGCACCACGTGCCTTCGCGGCACGATCAGCACCTGACCGAAGGCCACCCCGAGCCGAGGCAGCAAACAGACGAAATCCGGCTGCTCCCACAAACTCACCGCCCCGCCCATCCCACGAATCAGCTCGCAGGCCAGGCATTTTCCCGGTGGCAACTCGATGTTCGCCACCGCGGCGTCTCGGGAGATGCGCTCCGGCATGAGTCACCACATGATACGCTTACGCCACCCCGGAGGGCGAGTGGGCGTCTTGCGCTGCACTACCAATGGTGTGCCGAAGGGAATGGTTACCTTGACGTCCAGCGCGCCGTTCTTCTCGGTCTCCGACAGCGCCTTGACGAGCTCAGCTGCCTGATCTGGCGCGTAGTCTGCTGAGCTGAACGCCAAGCAGGCCGCGAAGCGCTGCTCGAAGTCCGCGCTAGGGTCGTTGGCCACCTCGATGCGGTCCCAGCGTTCAGCAAGGTCCGTATGCCAGCTCGGAGCGGGTTGCGAAACCTGAGGAGCGATAGCGCTCAGCAGTCGCTTATCCCGCTCCAGGCGCTCACGCACAGCAGACGTGTCCACCTCCCAGGTGTCAATCATCGACTCGTTCACCAGGACGAACTCGCGGAACGCAGGCCGCGCTTCGAGCTCACGCATGCCCTCGCCGGGATGCTTGGGGTCCCAGCTGTGATAGACCACGGCCAGCGAGCGGATCACCTCGTTTGCCAGCGCGGTCCCGACGGCGACGATGCCACGTTCATTGCGGAACTCCCAACCGTCGCCGTCCAGGCGCCCGACCATCGCCTCGGGCTTGAGGCGAACCTTCACCAGCACGTGACCGTAGGTATCGCTCTCCCCCCAACCTCGACTAGTTCCCCACGGATTCACCCAGGCGAAGCGCCGCAGGCCCAGATCCTTCTCGAGCAGGCGGCGTGAGACCCGGCTCAAGGCAAAGTCCGAGGAGTTGCGCATCAACTCCAGGCGCCGATCGAAGAACGCTCGGCTGCCATCGTCCGCGCGGTCCTTGATCAGCAACCGACGGCGACTCCGGAGTTCGTTCAGCTGGGCGGTGGTGGTCCAGGTGTAGAACTCGCGACGCAGATAGTCACCGCGGGTGACGCCAGAGTTCGCGAGGTACAGCTCATCGTCCGCGCTCAGCGTCACCGTCGGCGCCTCACGCGGAGCCACCGAAGCTGCGGCGGTGACCGCTGTCGCGGGTAAATCGGCACTCGCCGTGGCAGCCGGAGTTTCCGGGCTCGCCGTAGAGGACACTGCACTGGGAGCCTGCTCGGCTTTCGCGCATCCGGCGCAACCGAGCGCGACCACCACCCAAGCCGGCACACGCATGGCGAATGTTACGGCCGTGATCTGCGAAAGTTCTCAACCTTGTGCCGAGGTTTGAGATAGAGACCTTTCGCCGATCGGAAGCCCCTCCGAAGGCTCCTTCGGGATGAGTCGAGTTGGTGCGATGGAGCCCAAAACAAGCGAACAAACATCCCTGGGCAGACTCGAGCTGCGGGAAGCGCTGAGCACCCAGCCGAGCGGGGTGCTGTATCGGGCTCACGACACCGACTTGGAACGCGACGTGGCGGTGCTGCTGCTTGCCCCGGACTCCACTGCGGCAGAGCGCGCTCGCGCCATGACCCGCGCGAAGGCCCTGGCGCAGTCCAACCACCCAAACCTACAGCGGGTTTACGCGACGACCACCGAAGGTGAGCGGCAATACATCACCCTAGAGCTCGTGAGTGGCACACCGCTCAGCTCCTGGCTTGCCCAACCTCACACCGACGCTGGCCAAGTGCTCGACTACTTCCTTCAAGCTGGACGCGGACTCGCCGCCGCGCACGCCGAAGGAGTTACTCACACCAATTTCCATCCGGATAACATAATCATCGACGCTTTCGGCCGGGCTCGCTTGGTGAACATCGAGCAGGGCGCCAGCGAAAGCAAGAGCGCGGTAGGCGGCGTCAACTCGGACCGTCGTGCGTTCTGCCGCGAGCTACTCGCTGCCCTCGCTGAGTGCGGGGGGCCGCCTGAAGTTCGCACGGCCCTCGAAGCAGCAGTCGACACGACCCAAGGACCTAGCCTGAGCGACCTCATTGACACCCTCGAGAGCTCCCTTCAGCGCACCGATGACGAACACCTACGACTCCTGATGGAGCGCCTGCAGCGGCTGTGGCTCGACGGGATCCTCGATGCTTCCCTGGGGCACCAAAGCGCGGCCCCACTACCCATGGAAGACCTCTCCGAAGTGGTCGCGCCGGCATGGGAGGGCTCGGCGATAACACCGGGATCCACAACGCGAGAACTCTCGGATCTCCTGATCCAAGCGCACTCGGGGTTGTTGCTCGTGGGGGCTCCCGGTGCGGGAAAGACAATCGCGTTGCTGGAGCTAGCAAAGGAACTCCTGCAGCGGGCAAAGCGTTCGTCAACGAGTCCGGTGCCCGTCGTCTTGAACCTCTCGTCCTTCGAGGGCCAACGGGAGTTGTTGCCCTGGGTGGTCGATGAGATGGTCTCCAAGTACAGCTTGCCTCGGCCTTCGGTGGAACGTTGGCTCGAGCACGATCAGCTCGTCTTGTTGCTCGACGCCCTGGATGAGGTCGCACCACGCCAGCGCAAGGCGTGCATCGAATCGCTGAATCATTTCCTCAAGGATCATGCCCCGCTGATGGTCGTGACTTCGAGGGAGGAAGAGTACCAAAGCGCAGGAGCGAAACTCGCTCTGGGTAGCGCGGCTCGCCTACCGCCGCTTACCACGGAAAGCGGACGCGCTTTGCTTCAGCACCTCGGACTGGACGCCATGCAGCTTCCCGCCACTGCCCCCGAAGAGCACCGGACACCACTCTGGCTCAAGCTAGTTGGCGAGAGCGACCCGAACGGATCGCTGGCCGGGGCGGAGTCGACGCTGAATGACGCCTACGAGCGCCTGCTCTCAAAAGCGTTCAGGCCTGAGGAGCGTTCCGCCGCGCTGCCCCGACTCGTGTTCTTGGCGAAGGCCATGACACGCACCGACACCAGCGACGTTTGGCTCGAGCGCCTCTCACCCCAGTGGCTACCTCGCTATGTCGACCGCGCAATCGTCTGGTTTCTGGCGATCACCTGCATCTTGCTCGTGCAAGTTCCGCTCTCTCTGGGCGTCGCCCGGCTGACTCAACGAGCACCCGGAATGACGGCAGCGCTGGTGCTTGGCCCCCTGCCGGTGATCGCGATTCTCACTCAGGGGTTCCGCCTCAAGGCGCTGGAGAAGCTGCGCTGGTCTTGGCGAGTCGCGCTTCGACGGGCCCCACGCAACGTAGCGATTGGCAGCGCTGTCGGCGCAGTGATCGGACTAGCGCAGCATGACCTCGCCTACGCCCCGCTGTGCGGCGGCGTCGGGCTGCTGCTTACGCTGATTAACGCCCTGGACAGCGCCGACAAGCCTGGCAGCGTCGCCCCCAACGCGGGCACCCACTACTCGCTTAGAAACGCGCTAGTCCTCGCGAGTATCGGGGGGCCTCCCGTTGGCCTGATCTACGCCTATGGCTGGTGGCCCTTCTTCGTGGATGTCGCACACAGCGACGTCGCGCAGTGGAGCGACCCGAGCTTGCCCGTAGCCGCATGCGTGGCGATGTTCTCGTGGCACATCGTCTTTTTTCCGTACGGAGGAGCATTTGTGAGCTTGCACTGGTGCCTCCGCTGTGTGCTCGCGTGGCGTACGCCCCTGCCCCTCAAGCTGGTGCCCTTTCTCGACGACTGCGTGCGGCGGGGCCTGTTACGGCGCATCGGTGGCGGGTACTTGTTCGTGCACCGCACACTCCAGGCCTACTTGGCAGGCATGAGCGAAGGCGCCCCGACGACCTTCAACGACTCGTCGTCGAGGGACGCGAGGTAATCCAGCAGCTCTCGATGCATGAATAGGTAACCGCCACCAACCCGTCGCAAGATACCTGCGTGAGCGGCGTCATCCAAGAACGGCACCAGAGCCAACGGAAGCGGGGTGCGCAACGCGAGCACGAGGCGCAGCGCGAGGTGATACGCGATGGCCGCACCGCCATAGACGAAGAAAAGCGTCGCCCCAAGCAGTACGCCCGTTCGCACCGCGAGCTGACCGTGGTTGTTCCACACGCCCCCGGGACGAAACAGCGGTTCGAGGACCAACGGCATCACGACGTAGGCTAGGCCAACTGAGGTCACGAGCCCCGTAGGCAGCGAGATGGTGAGCGCAGTGATCAAGCTCTGCCGCAACCCGGCGCCGGGTTCCGCTGGCGCTTCTTGGTTGCCTGGTTCGAGTCCCATGGTGAACGCCGCGATGACGCCGACCAACGCGGTGTAGGCGATATTGGTCCAGAGGCCGCCGAGTGGACTGGCAATGGTCGATGCGTCGGCACCGGGGACCCAGTACCGCAGGCCCATCGCTGCCCCGATTGCTCCGCAGGAAATCACCGCTGCAGGCAGCCAGCGTAACGCGCGCTTCCACGACCACCGCAGGCCCTCCACCGCGCGTACCTCGAACGTCCTCAGCAAGGCAAAGCACGTCACCGCGGCACCAACGGAGGTGATGACCGAAGGCAGCGTGGTGAGCCCTAGTGCTTTCTGCACCCCGACGCCCAGTAAAAGTATCCCCGCGGTAATAAACAGCGCACCTAGCAGGCGCGCGAGCCAGCGTTCCCAAGGCGCAAGCAGCCAGCTTGCTTGCAGTCGCTCGAGCCAGATATCGCTGGTGCCCCGACGATTCATGGCACGCGCCAGCCAGCGCAACCCCAGGGCAACCTGGCTGCGAGCCTCGGGTTGATTGCTGGCGCGCGAGAGCAGGTGCGCGACGTAGTGCGCGTACAGACGTCGACGCAGCCGCGAACCTTGAGCATCCAAGAGATCCCCGGCTCCGCTGCTCGAGGCAAGTCGCAGCATCAAAGGGTTGCACAAGAGCTCTCGAAGGTCTGGATCCTGTGACCATTGCTCCAGCAGAGGCGCGGCCTGGGAGCGCCGGAGCACCCCCAACGCGAGCGCCTCGTTCACCGGCGTCACGCGCACCGTTCCACCCAGGTCGGGTGGGTCGCTTAGGTCCGCGTACACCGTCTCGCGACACGTGATCACCAAACCGGCGTGCGCTCCTTCGAGGCTCAGTGAGCGGAGGGAGGCGATACATGCATCACGCCGTGTCTCCGGCACCTCGTCGAGCCCATCGAACATCAACACGAGGGCGTGACGGGCGATCCACTGCTGCGCCCAGCGGCTCGGCAAACCGTACTTGGTGTGGAGCTCGGCGGCCAGCCACGTCGCAAACGGTACATCGGGGTCAAACGCAGCCAAGCTGATCACCACAGGTACCGGCTCCGCGAAGTCAACCTGCGCCCGGCGCAGCAGCGCCCGCGTCAAGGACAAGAGCGCGGTAGTCTTGCCTGCTCCGGGTGCGCCGATGATCGTGAGCGAGCGCTGCGCGCCGTCGAAGAGGTCATCCAGCTCGAGGATGCTCCGCGCCTCGACCCGCCGCGCGAAACGCAGCTCTTTCGGGTCAGAGGCGGCACGCCTCCCTCGGTCAGTCACTGGCGATGGAGTCACGGAGAAGCGCTGCAAATCCTCACGGAATATTGGCTCGAGCCCGATCGCCAAAGGCTCTGCGCCAGACAGCGACTCCGCGAGCAGGCCCTTAAGCCACAGCTCGTCGACGCGTTTGAGTAGCAGGCTGCGCTGGCGTTCGTCCGAGCCGGGAGACAGGTGGCGAGCCAACGCGGCGATCAGCGCTTGCATGCTTGGCCAGCGCCGCTCCGGGTCGCGCTCCAGACCGCGCTCCAGCGCCAAGACCAGTTGCTCAATGACGTGTTCATCGCCGAGCGCGGCGCGCGGTTTCAGCGCGTCGCGAAGCGCGACGCAGAAGCTGTACTGATCGCTCAGCGGACTCGGCGCGAGCCCCAGCACTACCTCGGGCGCCATGAAGTGAGGGGTTCCGCCCGTCAATCGACTCGTCGGCGCACCGGAACCCAGGTCAGCAGTCTCGATCCAGGCCAGACCGAAGTCGGCCACGCGCACGCGACCGTCTTGGCCGACCAGCACGTTCTCAGGCTTGAAGTCCTGATGGATCACGCCAGCGTCATGCGCGGCGGCCAAGCCTTCCGCCGCCTGTAGAAAGAGGGAGACCACCTCACGCCAGCGTGCCTGAGGGTGCGTGTCCAGCCAATTCCGCAGGGTACCGCCCGCGACGTACTCCATCGACACGAAGGTGTCGCCTTCCGTCGTCTCGAGATCGTAAACGGCGACCACGCAGGGATGGGACAGGCGTGCCAGCGCCCGGGCTTCTGCTCGCAACCGTCGGCGCTGTTGTTCCACCGCTTGGTGCCTCAGCACTTTCACGGCAACCGTGCGCTCCAGGGTCGGATCGTAAGCGCGGTACACGATACCCATCGCGCCCTCACCCAGCTTCTGCTGGATCTCCAAGCGCCCCACCTTCACGCCAGCGTCAGACTTCTCCCGTGCGCCGAGGATGGCGGCAATCGCG
Organism: Polyangiaceae bacterium; assembly: GCA_020633205.1. NCBI lineage: Bacteria > Pseudomonadati > Myxococcota > Polyangiales > Polyangiaceae > Polyangiaceae bacterium. The sequence goes on along the minus strand of JACKEB010000013.1, from coordinate 27,080 downwards.
AAGCGCTTCTCGATGCGCGTCGGCGCTGCTGGCCTCAGCGCTCGCAGCGCCGAGAGGCGGTCGCTTTCCAATGCCGTGTCGGACACGGGGGGAGTTTCACCTCCGCCGCGCCCGCGACCAAAGGGCAATGCGCCTCAGTCGTCGGAATCAGTGTCGAGCTGAAACATGCTGCGCAGGCTCTCGCGTTCCTGGTCGCTCCCTGGCAAGCGATTCATTTCGTCTCGCAGTAGCTCCCGCGCTCGGTGGAGCCGGCTCTTGACGGTACCCGCTGGGATCTCCAAGGCCTCCGCCAGCTCCGCCACGGAGAGCTCCTCCCAGTAGTAGAGCTCGATAGCCATCTGCAGGTCCAACGGCAGGCGCTGAAGCGCCTCCACCAGGAGGCGTTGCTCCGCGCGCTGAATCGCGATCGTCGAGAGCCCCGGAGCGAGGTCCATGATCGAGCTGCTACCGACGTCCTCCACCGCGCGCGCGGCGTCTCGGACCTTGCCGCGGATGAACTCGAAGACCACATTGCGCGCGATCCCAAACAGGAACGCTCGGAAACTTGAATCACCGCGGAACTGCGCGCCCTTGTCGAGGCACACCAGAAAGACCCGTTGGACGAGATCGTCTGCGTGAGCCCCAGCTTTGGTACGCAAGAAGCGCGCGACGGAGTCGTAGTGACGCTCGATCAGCTCCTCGCCGGCCTCACGCTCCCCAGCGAGCCAACTCGCGAACAGTTCCTTGTCGTCCGTCACCAGCCGGGAAGCTAGCACGCTCTGAGAGTCGTTCGGCTGACTCACGAGCAACAACCTGGGTTTCATCGGGCCCTCGTATTTGACACGGGGAAGGGTTCGGGGGTGAGAGCGAGCCGTACAGAAACGCATGCCTCGCCCCCACCCCCTTTCTCTCGAAGCGTCATCACTCCGCGAGATAGGTCACGTCGATTCCCAGCGTGCTCGGTGAGAAGTTCGCGCGATCCGAACTGCTGTCGAAGTCGCTCGCGATGTCGAACTGCAGGCGGAACTGGCACAGATCCCCGAGCGCGGCGCGATTCGTGTAGTCAGCTTCGAGTACCGAGGTCACGTCCTTCGATTTCTCAACCAGCGTATCGAAGTGGGTGAACTGACCCAGCGACTGTAGAGCGGGTGCGGAGAACGAGGTCTTGTCGAGCGCCGCGAAGTCGACCTCCTGCAACGTGAGGTTTCCGTGCCCGACGTAGGGCGTCCCGATGACTTGAACCTGCTCGACTCTCAGCTTGGCCTCCTCGAACTCCAGCACTCCGTCGGGTAGCGTGGACATGTCCACCGTGAGAAAGCCGCGATACTCGCGGTTGTCGTTGGCGTCGCCGACGAGAATCGCGGAGCCGCCGGCGACGAAGTTCGCGCCTTCTACAAAGCCGGTCAGCGCCGGGACGGGCTTGAGCGCCGCGGTCCTAAGTCGCGCCCCGGTGAAGTGGTACTCGGGGTCCGTCTCGAGAGCGTTGCCGGCGAGGTCCGTCGCCGTGGTGTTGATCTTGTAGGCGAACTCGAAGCCGGGGAGATCCTTGATACCCACGTTTCGATACTTGAGCGGCGCATTGGGCGTGATGGTGAGGACATCTCCGGCCGCGTTCCACTCCATGGTGGCTTGACCAGCCGGAATGTCCGGCGACTCGTAGGCGGCCTCGGTCGCAGCCTGGTCCATCGGCTCGCTGAACGTGATGACGATCTTCGCATCGTCGCGCACGCCGACGGCGCCGTCTGCCGGGAGCGCTTCGACGATGCGCGGGGGCGTGGTGTCTTCTTCCACACCGCCTGTGCCACCGCTCGCGGCGCCGGCACTTCCGCCATTCCCCGCGGAACCACCCACGGCACTTCCGGCGCTGCCTGCGTCGCCGCCTGCGCCGGCGCTGCCAGCTTGACCGCCGCTGCCTGCGTTGCCGCTGCCAGAGCTACCGCCGCTTCCGGCGTCGCCACCGCTACCGGCCGCGCTGCCACCAACGCCTGCCGTTGCTCCCTCTCCCCCAACCGAGGATCCGCCGTCCGAACCACCACAGGCGGCAACCAACAGACCCACGGAGACCAGACTCAACACTGAACTTGCACGAACTCGCATGACACATTCCTCCGATTGATGACGCTTCTCAGCCGACCGAGCGACGCAGGCTGCGTGCTTCGTGGCTTCAATGGGCAAGTGACGAAGGGCGGCGATCGGTTCGCGAAAAACTGGAAAATGTCAGACGAGCGCCGATTTACAGCGGAAGAAGACGCTGTCGCCAATGGTGACCTGAGACAGCACCCGGAGTCCGGCGGCCTCGCACGCCCGCTCCAGCTCCCCGCAGTCGAAGAACAGGAACTCCGTCTTGAGCTCGATCATCTGGCCGTCTTCGAGACTCGAGAGTTGCAGCACGGTCACCAAGCACCTGCGTTGCTGATCGTAGCTCCACGCCTCTTCGACGCGCGCACCCCCGGCCACTGAGGGCAAATCCATCCACGGGACCACACCTCGCCCACCGGCGACATGCCACGACTGGCAAGTCAGCACGTCGAAGTGCACCTCGCCGTCATCGCGACAGTGAATCGCGGCAGTGCGGAGCAGCCTTTGGGCATCTGCTCGTTGTGGGAGGCAGCCTACGACGTTGAACGGCAACAGCACCCGGTCGAACTGAGCACCAAGTCTGATCGTGCGGGCATCCCCTTGAACCACCACCGGAGGCGGCGCTCGGAGTTCGCGCTGGAGCACAGCCAACATCGCCGCTGAGTGGTCCACCGCCGTCGTGTCGTGGCCGGCGGTGACGAGCTGCGAAGTGATACGCCCCGTCCCGCATCCCAACTCAAGCACCGTCGTTGGTCCAGGCTCAGTGCAGCGACGGTAGTACTCCACGTCCGTATCCCGCACGGAAAAGGCCCGTGCGAAGTACTCAGCATAGAGTTCTGCCGAGCTACTCAAGGAGCGTCAATAACCCGCGAGATCGGCGAGCAAGTCGCTCCAGCGCTCGATATCTTCATCGGTCGCACCCGGGACCCGCTCCAGCGCAGGTGGATTTTCCACGCTGCCTTCTTGTGCGAAGTACTCCGCTAGGCCGAGCTCCGCGGGCTCGCCACCCCCAGCAATGTCCAGGTAGCCCTTGATAGCCTTCTGCAACGCGAGTTCTTCAGCAGAGGAGTCGCCGTTCGCCGCCGCTAGTTCCTCAACCAATTTATCCGCAACGCCCCGATACGGATCTGACATGGGCGAACTCTTTCCCCAAAGCCGACGGGAGTCAACGCGCGTAGACTGACGGAATGCGAACTGCTCCCGTGCCCAACATCCCTGCCCCCCCCGGAATGAACCCGGGCGCCTTCGTCGCGGGTGGAGGTGGCGACGGAGGCGGCGCCGGCGGCAAAGGCGGAAAGAACGGCAACGGCGAAGAGGGCGCTGGCACCGGCGACGGCGACGACGACGCCAGCGGTGACGGCAACGACGGTGGTGAAGGGTGCGGCGATCCTGTTTGCCCGATCACCGGCCGCATGTTCCTCGACGTATACGACTTCGGCTTCGCTGGCCCAAACCCGCTGCGCTGGATCCGCTCGTACAACTCTCGAACCAGCAACGTCGACAGCGAGCTCGGGCTTGGCTGGAGCCACCCCTTCGCATTCAGACTCAAGCAGAAGCGTCGCAAGGTGTTGCTAGTCGACCACCTGGGGCGGGAACAGAAACTCCCTCACGTCGAGCCAGGCGGAGCTCCGATTACGACGGCCCTGGGATGGCGCTACGCAATCCGCGGCGGTGTACATCGCCTCAAACTGAGTGACGGCGCTGAGCTCGTGTTCGGAGAGCCAAAGCCCAACGGGTGGCGCTACGCCGAGCAGTTCCTCGACCACAACGGCAACACCACGCAGATCCTGCGCGACCAGAAGGGCCACCTCAGCGCGATGGTTGATTCCGCGGGGAGATACTACACGGTCACGACCAATCCTCAAGGGCGCATCGTGCGCATCGCCGTCGCTACAGATCCCGAGCGTCGCGGCCAGTTGACGCTGGTGCACTACGCGTACGACGACAAGGGTCGCCTCATCAGCGCAACCGACGCGGGTGGCTACGACGCCGCCTACATCTACGCGGGCACGCTGATGATTGCGCACCGCACCCCAAGCGGCTTGACGTACAAGTACCGTTACGACGGCAAGAAGCCTTCCGCGTACTGCCTCGAGACTTGGGGCGAGTACACCCACGACGACCCAGCGCTCGCCGCTCCGATCCCCCAGGCGCCCAAGGGCCGGCAGGACACGCGCAAGCCGAAGGGCATCCACTACGTGTCCTTCACCTACTCGAAGGACGAGTACTACTGTGAAGCCGAGAACGGACTCGGCGGCGTGACCCGCTACTTCGGAGACGCCACCGGGCGCGTCGTACGCAAGGTCGACCCCAACGGCGGGGTAAAGGACTCGTACTTCCACACGGAATGCAGCGATGTGGTGAAACAAGTCAATCCTGATGGCGGCGAGCGCAGCGTCGAACGCGGCGCACGAGGTGTGCCTTCCGTGGTCACTCTCCCCGACGGCAAGCGCATTGAGTATGGCTTCGATGAAGCCGGAAACCATGTGCGCCACGAAGCGGACACCGGCGCCGTACTACGACGCGGATTCGACCGCAGGAACAACCTGGTCTACCTGGAGCACCCGGACGGGAGCCGCGAGACGTTCGACTACGACCCCCGCGGCTTGATGTCGCACCATTCCGCACGGAATGGTGCGACAACCAGCTATAAGCACGACGCCATGGGCAACTGCGTCGAAATCGTGGAAGCCAATGGTCAGGTGGTGCGCCAGGAGTTCGACTACCTCGGTCGGCGCACGAAGCTCGTCAACGCCTCTGGCAAGGCGACTACTTGGGAGTACGACCAACGCAGCGAGGTCGTGCGGCGCGTTTCCCCCGATGGGAATGAGACAAGAGTCGTCTACGACGCCAACCGCAAGCCCATCACCGTCTACTCCGGTCCGCGGGTGATGCGCTTCGAGTGGGGCGGCATGGGTTGGCTAAAATCGATCGTCGGGGCGGACGGCGCCCGAACGGAGATGCGCTACGACGTCGAGGGGAACCTGGTCCGCGTCGTCAACGCCCGCGGACAGACCTTTGAACAACAATTCGACATCGCGAACAAGTGCATTTCCGTACGGACATTCGAGGGCATCGTGCACCGCGCCGGCTACGACGCGGCTGGCAACGTCGTCTGGCGCGAGTCTCCGCTCGGTATCGAGAGCCGCGAGTATGCACCCGGGGGAGACCTCCTCGGCGCGGAGCTCCCAGATGGCAGCACCGTCGCGCTTGAGCGAGATGGCCTCGTCCTGAAGATCTCGAACCCAGTGGTGGAGACCGAAGTCGAGAAGGACCGCGCCGGCCAGGTCATCAAGGACCGGCAGGGCGAACACCGCAATCATGTGACATGGGTGGGAGGCAACGTAGACCGCATCCAGAGCGACATCGGCCCCGATCTGGAGTACCAGCGGCGCTTCGACGGCCGCCTCGAGGTGCTCACCTGCGGACCGGCCCGTGTGGTGTTCAACCAAACCGCTCCAGGAGGCGAAACGCTCACCTACCTAGGGCAGTTTCTCGCCCTGCGCAGACGTCACAACGACGCGCCTCGCCTCGAGTACGTTGGCCTCGCCAAGCTGACTCGAGGTTCGACACAGCAGAGCCTCGGCACTCCAAACGACGCTGGTTTGATCACGAGCCGCGTCTATCGCTACGACGCAACCCAGACTCTGGTGGAAGAGATCCACGATTACGCAGAGAGCATTCAGTACGAGCTCAACGCCAATCGCCAGGTCACCGTCCGCCGCAGCGTGCGCGATGGTCAGGTGACTGACGAGCAGCGGATCCAGTACGACGCCGCTGGCTCGCCTCGGCTCCCGGACGTGGGCTACGACGCCCTCGCGCGTCCGATCGCCCTCGGCGATCAAACGCTGGACTACGACGACTGCGGGAACCTGGTCGAGCGCAAGTCGCCTACGGATAGCTGGCGCTATCAGTGGGATGGCGCCGGTAACCTAGAGAAGGCCTTCACCCCGGCTGGCACGGTCGAGTTCGACCACGACTCCCAGGGCCGCAGGATCCGTAAGCGCGTCATCAAAGACGACGTGCTCGTCGCCTCCGTGAGCTACCTGTGGTCGAACAACACCGTGCTGAGGGAACACGATGAGCTCACGGGCGCGACGCGTACCTACCTCAGAGACGATGGTGCTTGGGAAGTCTTGGGACACGTCGACACCGATCCGTCCGGAAACGCCAAGGCCTACTACTACCTGACAGACCCAGCGGGTGCGATCGACATGGTAGTCGACGAGCAGGGTCAGACGGTTTGGTCCGGCACCCATAGCGTGTTCGGTGACTGGGTGCCGAACCCATCCGAGCTTCGGATCGACTCGCGCTTCGCGAACCAGTTCGACGACCCCCACGTCGGTTTGGTCTACAACAACCGGCGCTGGTACGCCCCAGAGCTGGCTGCATACGTCAGCCCCGATCCGCTGCTGCTTGATGGCACGCTGAACCCTCGCGACTACGTCGCGAACCCGACGACCTTCATCGACCCAATGGGACTCGGGCACGTGCACCCTGGTGTGCAGCCCGATCCGACCACCGGCGCGATGCCCACGCAGCCGCCAGCCAACGGGCACTCACCTCGCCCCGACATGCCCTCGACCAGCGACTTCGCTGACGACGGCACGTACCTGCTGAGCCCGGGCCACTTCGCCACCACCGGCGGGCCCGATGCTAGCGGCAACCATGTGCCGGGCTACGCCGTCGCCGAGGGCTCGGTGCGCACGGGGAGCCGCACGTTCCCTGACGACATTCGGGACACGGTGGACGCGGCGGGTCGCACCCACGGCTGTCACTCGTGCGGCAGCAAGGACCCCGGCACCGCGCACGGTCACTTCATCCCCGACCATCAACCCCCGGCGAACCAAGTTCGCCACGCGGAAAGCCGGGGCATGAGCGTGGGCGAGGTACGCCTCTACCCCCACTGCCTGAACTGCTCGCGATCACAAATGCGGCAGGCCAACCGTGGGACACAAGAGCACCGTGCCGGCTTGGGCGTGCTGGGTGGCCTGCGGAACTCCAGCGAGGCCAACCCGGGCCTGGCCGGTCTGGGTCCCAACATCGGGCCCTTCGGTCCGATGGACGACGACTGGGATTAGCCAGAAAGCGCAGCCAACAGCACAGCAGCGCGAGGGTCTGCACTCTGGCCTAGTGCCTCACGGAAACGTTCGCCGTAAAGTTCGAACCAACCCTTGAGGTTGGGACGCGACTTCGCGCCGTCCCACGCGTCGAGCGCAACGTCCAGCGCGCGCGGGTGCTCAATTGCCCCGACGCTAACGGCATACAGTTCCCGAGCAGCTTGCCCCTTGATGGCCTTGAACTTCGCCGCCAGCTCCGGAACCACAATCGCAGGGTCTCCCAGGTAGGCTAGCCGTGCGTGGTACAGGCCATCCTTGCTGAGCTTCTTCGAGAGCTCGGTGACCTTCGGCGCGCCCCGCTCCATCAACACCGCCATCAACGGATTCACATCGGATCCCACTTTGTGGCCACTGCGAGACGCACCGTCGGTCCCGTTGAGCAGCGCGTCGGTGATCCACTTCACGAACGGAGTCGGCGCGCGTTCATGGAGTGACTGGAGCCGTGCCTGCCCGGCCTCACGCTGGTGGGTTGGGACGCGTAGGGAAATCGCGTGCAACGCCACCACGACACCCCACGCCCACACATTGAACTTCTTGAGGTCGTCGTCGCTCACGTCCAAGGCGTTGATCACCGCGTTGAAGACAGGTTCTGAACCGAACAACGCCTCCAGCAACAGCACGAACTCCTCGTGCCCCTGAAAGGCGTTGGGCGCGCCGCCGCGAACCAAGCAGGTAGTGGCCTGGTCCAGCGCCTGAACTCCGAAGTCAGGTTCGAGGTTCAGCCGATTGGAGACCAGGTGACGCGCGACCTGCTCTGGCCAGATCAGACCGAAGGTCTCATAGGACTTGGCCTTGTCGAGCTTAGCCAGCGTCGCCTCGAGCTTCTTGTGCGCGGGGTGGTCATCCACCACGAAGCGCATCAGGGGAAACCCCCGAGCAAACAACACGTCGAGGGCCTCACTCCAACACGCGCCGGTCAGCTCCTCTTCACGCGGATCGGAGATGCACGGGGCAATCAGCTCACGGACTTCAAGCGACATGGCCGGCGGTTCTAGTGCACTAACGCGCCGGCCAAAAGCCCTACTCGCTAACCGTTGAGCGAACCCATCGCGGCCTCGGGGTAGCGAGTGCCCGCGGCGACGTCCTTGGGGAACGCCGCCTCGATGCGCGCGATCTCCTCGGGGCTGAGTTCGATGTCCGCCGCGCCAGCGTTCTCGTCCACGCGCTTGCTGCTGCGCGTCCCGGGGATCGTGACGACCTGCTTCGACTTCGCGATCACCCAAGACAGCGCGAGCTGCGCCGAAGTGATCCCGCGCGCCGTCGCCAGCTCCTCCACCTTCTTCACGATGTCGAGGTTCTTCTGGAAGTTCTCGCCCTGGAAGCGCGGACTGAAGCGGCGAAAGTCGTCCGCCGCCAGGTCATCGATGGACTTGATCGCGCCGGTGAGAAAGCCTCGGCCGAGGGGCGAGTACGCAACGAAGCTGACCCCCAGCTCCTCGCAGGTCGCTAGCATGCCGTCCTCCGGCTCGCGAGACCACAGCGAGTACTCGCTTTGCACAGCGGAAATGGGGTGTACGGCGTAGGCGCGACGCAGAGTTTCCGTGGAGCACTCTGAGAGGCCGAGGTACTTCACCTTGCCCTCTTTCACCAGCTCCGCCATTGCACCGACGGTGTCTTCGATCGGCGTCTCCGGATCGACGCGGTGCTGGTAGTAGAGATCGATGGTCTCGATGTTGAGGCGCTTGAGGCTCTTCTCACAGGCGCTCTTCACGTACTCGGGCTTGCCGCTGATGCCGAAGCGCGAGCCGTCGTCGCCGCGCACCACGGCGAACTTCGTGGCAATCACCGCCTGATCACGCTTACCCGCGAGCGCCTTGCCTACCAGCTCTTCGTTGCGCCCGACCCCGTACATGTCCGCGGTGTCGAAGAAGTTCACGCCGCGCTCCAGCGCGTGGTGGATGGTCTCGATGGATTTGCTGTCTTCTGCGGGGCCGTAGAACTCGCTCATGCCCATGCAGCCCAGGCCGACCACGGCCAAATCGATGTCGCTCTTGCCAAGCTTGCGCTTCTTCATCTGTGTTCCTCCTCAGTGCTAGACCTCACACCTACGCCCGCGCGCTGGCAACGCCCAGCCTCACAACTGCGGAGGTTTTGCTCAATCCTGCGATTTCCGACGGCGACCGCGGCTTCCGACGGCGCTACTCGCCAGCGTCTCCGCCGTCGATCAGCGCGGTGGGGGCCGTTTCAAAGGCGCGTGCGTAGTGAGCGGGGGCGAGGCCGAACTGTCGCTTGAAATCTCGGGTGAACTGCGCCGGGCTCGCGTAGCCCACCTCGAGCGCGACGTGGCCTGCCGTGGAGCCGTTCGCCAAGAGCAGCTCCCGAGCACGCTGGAGTCGCAGATGCTTTTGAAAGCGCATCGGCGAAACGCTGGCGATCTCCTTGAAGCGATGGGCAAAATGCGAAGGACTCATCGCGACTTGCTTGGCGATGCTCTCCACGCTGAGGCGCTCGCACACATTTGCCTCGATGAAATTCATTGCCTCACGGATCCGCTCACGCTCCGGTTCCCGGACGGCCTGGCGCAGCACCGCGGCGGCGTCTGTCTCCAGGAGTCTGAACACGATCTCTCGCTGGATCAGCGGCGCCAGCACCTGGCGCTCGAGCGGACTGTCCAAGGTGCGCAGCAGGCGACACAAAGCGTCGACCAACGGTCCTTCGAGCGGTGAGACGAAGGCTCGAGCGTCGGGCAGGCTCTCCCTCACCCCCCCATGCTCGCTCACCTCGAGCAGCGTACGTAACACCACCTCTGGAGGCAGCAGCATGCCGAGGGACAAGTAGGGTTCCTCTGGCGTGGCATCGACCGGCGCGGCGCTGTATTCCGTTTCCCCACGGAGAACCAGGTAGCTCAGGCGGTCGTAGAACAGGTCTTCTCCTGACACCTGCACGTGCTTCGCTCCGGACACGGCGACGGCGAGATACATCGCAGACGTCTTCGCGGGCTTCGCCGGATAGGGGGAGGAGAAGCGAAAAAACCACAGGCCCGGCAGGACAGAAGCCGTTCGGCCTTCCTGCGCCGCACGGCGCGCTATCAGCCGCCTGAGCTCGTCGATTCCCCCCGTCTTGCGACCCGCCGCCATTAGCCGAGCCTTAGCACGACAACCCTGGAACTGGCTCGGTGCGTCTTCAGCGCTTTCGGCGGCGCCAGAGGGTGAGCCCCAACATCAATAGGCCCAATGCCCGAGGAGCAGGCGAATCGTTGCTGGCGACGCGGCAGCCACAACCGCTGCTGTCCGTGCCGCTCGGTTGCGCCGGTGCACCTCCACTGCCCGCCGTTCCAGCGGCGCCAGCAGCACCGCCGACGCTCAACCCAGCGCTGCCACCAACTCCGGGCGTGCCAGCGGCGCCGCCGGTTCCCGGCTCTGGAGGATCGAGTGCGGGAGGCATACCACAGTCGGCATTCCCGGTTGTTTCCGGGGTGATACGCCGAGCGAACGCGCGCTCGCGATGGTCTGCGTCGATGCTCCGACTGTAGACCGCGAGGGTGTCGCCCCCGCACTCCGAACTCAGCCGCAAGGTGCGATTCACAGCGCCTGCGTTCGGCGCCGGGAATGCTGCCTGTTCGTCGGATACGACACCTTCTGGGCTCACGTAGACCGTGTTGATCTGGTCTTCTGCACCGTAGGCAACGACGAAGCGTGTCCCGTCGAAGCGCACGCTGGGTTCGTGATCGTTGCCCCCGAGATCGGGCAGCGGCACGGGTGCAGGATCGAGGATCGAGCCGTCCGGCGCGACGCGCTTGAAGTACACCTCGGACAACCCCTCGTGGATCACAACCAGGAACACCCCACCACCGAACGCGACCGCCGGCGGGCCGAAATCGAAGAAGGCGTCGATCTCGTCCTTGCTGGCGATCAGGAACGGCGCGCTGTCGATGACCTCGCCCGCCGCGGTAACTCGCCGCCCAAGAACGCTTCCGATCGAATCGCTGAACGTCACCAGGTAGTAGCCACCCCAGGCCACTGCGGGACCAAAGGCGAACGAAACGTCCCTGGCGAGCACGAATTGCCCGCCTTGCGGGGTCCCTTCGCTGTCGATCAGGCGTCCGTAGTACTCGCCGTTGTAGACGTACGCGGCCAGAAACCCATCAGGCCCTGCCGCCAAGTCGCTGCTCCAAGAAGTCAGGTTTCCGGGAGAAATGTCGACGGGCTCACCCATCACCGCGCCGGAGTCGTCAACGCGTACACACCGCACCTTCGACGTCGCGTCGTCGGTCCAAGACATCAAGTAGGATCCGTTTCCGCGCGCCAACGCCACGTCGTGCTGATCGCCGCTAGCGGTGATCAGGGGAATGGTGGGCGCGTCCTCGGGTACGTCACCAGCCCCCACGCGAGTGCCAACCAGGTCGAGCCCATTGCCCTCACTCTGGCTCTGCCAGACGACCAGGTGTTGCGTGCCATCGAAGGCCGCGGCCGGCCGCGCTTGAACGTTCAGGTCACTGGTCAGCAGACGTTCGGCGCCAAGCACCCCAGCCGGTGAGAGCGAAACCGATCCCAGTTGGCCATTGCTACCACTGGCTTCGCCCGACCAGAAGACCAGGTAGTCGCTACCATTACTCGCGGCGAAGGGGTTCTGGCCTGTGCCCTGGGAGGCCCTCAACCCTGGAGCCGCATCGAGCAGCGAGCCCGCGCTGGAGACCCTCGCTGCACGTACAGGCCCTGGGTCCTCGAAGGAGAAGACCTCGCGCGCCCAGGTCACCACGAAGTCGGTCCCGTCGGTCGTCACTCGCGGCGAGCCCGCGTCGTTGGACCCGGCTTGGAACGTGAGCACGGAGAGAACATTTCCGCTCGGATCTAACAGGCGGCCGAGCACACCGTTTGAGGCCTCGAAGGCCAAGAGCACGTTGCCCCCCGCGGCCGCCACGTGGGGCGAACGGAGCGAGTTGGCACCGCTGGGCTCCGCCAAGCGCATGGGCGAGGCGTCGACCAGCGTACCCGCGGGAGAGACGCGGATCCCTTCGATGTTTGGGTGGTTCGTCCAGACGACGAAGTAGTTCGTTCCGTCGAAGGTGACTGCTGGGTGCCGGTCACCGTCGGGCACCTGAGTCGTCAGCGCGAGCTCGGCGCCGAGTGGCGCGCCAGTGAGGTCGAGTCGCTGGGCGTAGACCTGCTCCGCTCCGCTGCGCTTGTCCGAGTAGACGAGGAGCATCTCGCTCCCGGAGGAAGCGAGCGTCGGGTAGTGTTGGTTCTCCGGGGCGACAACCAAGTCGTTCGTGGCACCCACGGTCCCGTCATCCGCGACCCAGGTCGATTGCAGATCGTAGACCGTCCCCACACCAGGCTCGAGCGACTTCTCGTAGACCACGAGGTAGCCGCCGGGAGCGTGAAGCACGGCCGCGGTGCCTCGATGATCTGAGACGATGCACGAGTTGCTCGAGAGTTGAAGCGGAGGCTGATCGAGCAACTGACCCGCAGAGTCCAGGCGCGCGGCAAAGCGCCGGGTGTCTGCGCCCTCTTGATACCTTCCACACCAAGTCACCAGGTATCCGTTGCCGTCACTCGCCGCGGAAACAGCGTACGCGCGTCCGTCAATCGGCACGCTCGAGCGCACCGGATCCAGTTCGATCTCCGAGCCCACTTCGAGGGCAGCCGCCGCACTGGAGGTCTCTTCAGGTGACGGGCTCGCAGAGCAAGCGCCTAGCGCCAAAGCCAAAGCGACCAGACAGGTTCGTGAGGGCCTCATTTGGGGTCTTACGGTCTCGTCCCCAGGGCCTTTCCTTGGCAAGCCACTCGCAACTGCTCGGATCTTCTCGCGGCGATGTGCGTCTCACGATCCGCCCAGGTGTAAGTCTTCCCTCGAGCCCGCGTTTTCGCAGCCAAACGCGCGGCGCGCTCCCCACCTCAGAGCGTCGTGATACTTGGAGGACTTATGAGAACACCCAACTTCTTGGGCGCTGGGGCGTTTTGCGCCTGCATCGCGCTGCTCACCGGCTGCGGCACCGGCGCGATGGGTCAGGCGCAGTTCGCAGAGAAACACGCCGATGGCGCCCACAGCTTGAACGCGCCTCTGGCGCAAGGCGCGAGCCTGGAGCCTGAGGTCAACCTGCAGCTGCCCGGAAGCGCAGCACCCACGCTGGAGCTCGTCAGCGCCCGCGCCGACGTCGCCAGAGTGCAAGACGGCCGCATCGTCGGCACGGGCCCTGGCGTGACGGCAATCCTGGTGACGAACAAGGCCGGCACCGTGCTCGACTTCTATCACCTCTGGGTGGAAAAACCGACCCGCGCCACGCTACACCGCGTGGAAACAGACAAGGACCTGGGCGAGCTCGAAGGCGGCCTGGATCTGGTCGTGGGTGAGTCCGTGGAGGTCACCCCGAAGGTCTACTACAACACCCAAGAGCTGGCCGGCCGCGTCGCCGCCGAGTGGAACGTTACGCCACCCATCATCACTCCCATGCGCATTGGAGCGCACGGCGGGCGGCGGTTGCTCGCAACGACACCCGGCGACGCCCAGCTCAACGTGAAGCTCGGCGAGATCACCCTCACGTTGCCGCTTCGAGTGCTGGCGGTGCCAGACGGCGCACCTCCCCCCCAGCCCAAACCCTCAGTCGAGATGAAGCAGGTGCCATCCACCGCCGCTGCCGAGGAGCCCGCATCATGAATCACTGGTTGAAGCGCAGCCTGTTCATCGCTGGCTTGGCCTGGCTAAGCAGCGCTTGTACCCACTACTCCGCGTTGAACGCGCCGCCCCCAGGGCACACGGCGCAGCTCAACAACGCCGAAGACGAGCTCCGGGTGTCCCCGGGAGTAGCCCTGGCGTTCACCTGCACGACGCCTGGTGGGAACCCCTGCTCCAGTTCCGCACGGATTGAGAACCCGGACATCGCGAAGCTCATGCCGGGGCACCTTGCCCAGCTCGACAACTACGCCGATGGGCGGCTCCCTCAATCGAGCTACGTGGTGATCGGCCTGAAAGCGGGCAAGACACGCCTACTCATCGACGACGAAGACCCCATCGATGTGATCGTCGAGGCCGAGTAGCCCGCCGGCGGCGTCTCGAAGCAACCAGAAACACCAGCGACGCCGCGAGGAGCAGCGGTCTGCGGGGTGAATCCGTGGATACCGAACAGCCGCACAGGCACCCGTGCTCGAATGGGATGTCACCCACCGACTTGTAGGACTGGAAGCACGTCCCTGTTCGGACATTACAGGCCGCGTCGGGTCCGCACTGGGATGAATTCAGGCACGACGTCCGACAGGTCTGCGTGCTCTGGTTGCACGCGTAAAGCCCGCAGTCGTCGGAACACGGCGCATCCACCACGCACTCGCCATCGACACAGTGCGAAAGCCCTGGGCACTCACCACCGGCAAGGCAGCTCGAGAAGCAGGACTTGCCGTCGCAGCTGCCTGTGCAGTGCAGCTCGCTCTCGACGCACTGGCCGTTCCCATCGCACAGCTTGCGGTGCAGCAGCCCCAAGCCACACGTTGACCCGCAGTCTTCGCCGCTCGGCATTGGCAAGCACGCACCGTGACCATCACACTGCCGGCTCACCGCACACGGGTCTCCAAAGACCGGTTCGCATCCTCGGGGAGATGGCTGATACGCGGCAACGTCGTGGCATGTGCCTGAGAGCCCCGACTCCGAAAGGCACGTGCGGCACTCCCCGTCGCACGCTTCGTCACAGCACACGCCTTCAGCGCAGAAGCCGGAGCGGCAATCGTACTCACTCGTGCAGCTCGTCCCGAGCGCTCCCCCAAGCAACTCTACGGAACTGAGTGGTCCGTCGCCGCCATCGCCGCCGATGATCAGGACGCCGCCGTCATTGCCTTGGAACGGTTGCGGGGCCAGAGCCACCAGGCCCGCACCGGCGCGGGGGATCTGCAGCGACAGGGAGAGGCGCCACTCTGCCGCGTCCAAGTACTGCACCAAACTCGACGGGGAGCCGTCTGGGGCGATGCCACCCGCAACCCAGATGTCCCCAGACACGCGGGTGACGCTCGAGCGGCTCAACGGCCTGCGAAGGTCACGCCCCACCAGGAGACGTAGATCGAATCCTGTCTGATCGAGGAATGAAGTCGCGGCGAGGGGCACTCCATCAGCCTCCCCCCCAATCACCCAGCCGGATCGGTAGGCTGCGAATGAGACGCCGTTCGGGTAGACCGCGCTGATGTCGGGTCCGGGTGTCCAAACCACGCGGGCGAGTTGCTCGTCGCTGCCCAGTGTGGGATCCGAGCGCAAGATCCAGGTGCTGGTTGGCTGCGTTCCATCCGCTTCACGGCCGCCAAACAGCAGGACCCCGCCGCCCGCCGTGCTGAGTGGGATGCAAAGCGGTGCCTCCCGGAAAGGAATCGAAGCATCCTGCTGGGCTTCCTGCCAACCGCCCTCGCTGCGCTCATACTCCACGCGAACTTGGGTCGCCGAGTTGTCCGCACCGCCCACGAACACTGGGTAATCTTTGCCATTCGCGACGAGCGTGATGCCGCAACCGACGGTGTTCTGGGTGGCCCCTGTGTCTCGCCAAGTGCCCGTGGCCGGTTGCCATTCATCGACGCGACCCGCGCCACCGAACAAGTAGAGCGAACCATCGGCGAGGGACAGCACTTCGCTCTCACCGCGTGGCCCCGGTAGCGGGCTGCCGCTACTCCAGGTGGCGGTGTCTTGGTCGTAGATCTCAGTCGACTGCAAGGCGACTCCCCCCTCTCCGATACCGCCCATCACCTGAACCTGAGATTCGAAGTCGTAGACGAGCCCGAAATCTTGGCGCGCTTCAGCCATACCACTGGTGAGCGTCCACTCAGGGTCAACCCAAACCGGGAACTTCGCCGCTGCAGAGAACCCGAGCTTGAGCACGCACGAGTCACTGCCTGGTGGAGTCACCCCACGGCGCCAAGGCGGCCTGGCACTCGTATCCGCATGGCAACCTTCCAGCTCGACGCTCAGGGGCCAGCTAGTGGTCCCAGCGTCCACCGCCTCAGGCGCCCGCACGCGCCATTCGGGTGTCCCTCGCTCATCCAAGAACTCCAGCACGCCGCCCACCAGACGCAACCCGGCAACTCCGCTCAAGTCCAGACGGTAACGCACCACGACTTCAGAGCCCTCCAGCGTTGAAACCTTGGAGTCCGGCGCTGGCACCCGCAGGTAGTCTTCAGCTCCGCCTGCGAGCCCGCCAATCACCCAGCTGACATCGCCCAGCTCGAGGAGAGTGAGCCCGCTCTGCTGCAGCACCTCCCCATCATGGTTCAATTCCTCACGGATCAGCGGTTGAGCAGCCACGCTCAGCTCTCCCTGAGGGGTCCGCAACACCAGCGGCTCGGCGCTGCTCCGGGGCAGCCTCACCCGAGAGTCAACCGGGACGCGCCGCTCGGCTGGCCCCAGAGGCTGCAGCCCGAGACGTTGCAGCTCGAGCAACGCGCGCTCGGCACTCACCCGCGGCTCCTGCGGCTCCTGGGATAGGGTACCCAGAGCGGATCGCTCCTTCGGCGGCTCCGCCGAGGAGCTGCAAGCAAGCTGAAATGGCGCGCAGACGAGCAGCGCGCCCCCAAGTAAGCGCCCCCAAGCCATATCCCCTGAGTGTGACGGGCTCCACCGGGAACTCAAGCCTCGCGACGCGACCGCAGGGCAGCGGCCCAAAAAGCCCGCGCTTCAGCCCTTGCTCATGCTCTACATGACCAAGGTGGGCGCTTCTTCGAAGTCCAAGCGAGCGACTAGCGCTTCAGAGAAGGCAGGCAAGTCGTCGGGGTTCCTCGAGGTGATCAGATTGCCATCCTCGACGACTTCGCGATCCTCCCAGCTGGCTCCTGCGTTCTCCAGGTCTTGGCGCACGGAGGGCCACGAGGTGAGGCGCTTGCCGCGGACGACGTCAGCTTCGATCAAGAGCTGAGGGCCATGACAGATCGCCGCCACCAGCTTCTGCTGCTCGATGAAGTGCTTCACGAACGCAACCATCTCCGGCTCGGTGCGCAGATGGTCAGGTGAGTATCCTCCGGGAATCAATAGCGCATCGAAATCTGCCGCGGCGTGGCTCTTTGGTGTGCCACGCACCGTGACCTTCGCCTCCCCTTGCTTACCGGTGAGCACCGCGCCCTCCTGAGTCCCGATCACCACGACTTCGTGCCCGGCTTCCTCGAGCGCCACCGCCGGGTGAGTCAGCTCTGAGTCTTCGAATTCCGACGCGAGCGCCACAGCCACCTTTGCCATGTTTGCCTCCCTTGCTTGGAGTTGAGTGTCTTCTTTTGGGGGTGAGGCCAGCCATCGCTGACTCCACCACTCACAAGTCAGCAAGTGCCGTGCCGCGGCGTTTGCAGGCATTGATTGATGAAATGTTGTTTGTTCGCGCCTCCCGGGCGCGAAATGGCGCGCGCTCACGTCACGCCCGCGCCATCTCGACACGCGTCGCTTGTCGAGGTGCGTTGGCTGCGTGCCGCTCAACCCTGGAACGTTGAATCGGCGAGCTTACAGATGAACTTGCGGTTGGTGTTCCTGCAGGCGTCTTGAATCAAGCCGCAGCCGATCTCCGCCATCGGGTTGTAGCCTTTGCTGACCTGGCTCGAGCGGCAGTAGTCCGCGAGCTGGCGACAGGCGCGATCGTCTCCCGCTTCACACGCCGGACCGAGCAGCCAAGCTTCCAAGCGTTCGAAGTCAGTGCAGGCGTCCTGGCGGCCACCGTCGCACGCCTTGTGAAGCGCGGCGCGCGCCGGGCCCGGCTTCTTCGGGAAGCCGTTGTCGCCCCAGGCGTACGCGAACGCCAGGTGGTGACAGGAGCTCAGCCAGCCGCCGTCGCACGCCTTGGTCCAGTAGCGCTCGGCGCCTTCGGGGTTCTTGCGAGACACCGCCAAGTAGGCCGCTGCGTCGCAGCCATTGAGCTCGCCGCGCTCGCACGCCTCCGCAAAAATCGCCGCGCGCTGAGCGTCGGAGCTGTTCGCTGTGCAGGCCGTGCGGTGCCCGCCCTTGCACGCACGCTCGATGAGCTTCTCTCCGCGGGCGCGCTCGTCTTCCTTCTCGCTGCCCATCACCACGAGGCCATACTGGTAGCAACCGAGCATGCTCCCCGCTTCGCACGCGCGCCGATACAGATCCGTCGCCAGGGCTGCGTCTTCTTCCGTGTAGCCTTCGTCGTACATCTGCGCGCGATTGACGCAGCCGTTGGGCTCCCCGGCAACGCACGCCTTCTCGAACAGAGTCTCCGCGCGGGCGGTGTCCTTCTGTACGCCGTCGCCGCGCGTCGCCATCACCCCCAGGTTGTTGCAGCTCCCGCCGTGCCCTTTGTCGCACTGCTGCGTGCAAGCCACGACGTCGCCATACTCGCAGAGGAAGCGTTCGGCCTTCTGCTTTTCCTCTGCAACGCACGCGCCGGATTCCGCGAGGATATACCCTTTGGGGCAAGTGCCTTCGTTGATCTGCACGCCGCCCTTGGCCTCGGCGTCACTGCTGCCCAGCGCGCGGAGCTCGAGGCGCAGCACGGCGCTGCACTGATCGGGCGGGTTGTTGTCCGTCAACTTGGCGTGACCACACGCCTGGGGATCGCCATCGCGGTGCTTGGCCAAGCGCGAGCTGTCACTTGCTGCCGAGGCTCCTGCTCCGAAGATCTGTGCGGCAGCTCGCGCCTGCCCACGCTCGCTGGTGCTCATGGCGAACGCGCCCACGAACACGCCGCGTACGAAGTGGGTCGCTTCCCGGCAGCCCGACGTGAGTC
Organism: Polyangiaceae bacterium; assembly: GCA_020633205.1. NCBI lineage: Bacteria > Pseudomonadati > Myxococcota > Polyangiales > Polyangiaceae > Polyangiaceae bacterium. The sequence goes on along the minus strand of JACKEB010000013.1, from coordinate 8,273 downwards.
CACCGCTGCGAATGCTCGGCGTGTCCGTGCGCCGCATGCCCACCATCATCATCGCCAAGTCGAGGGAAGCACCCGCGGCGAGCTCACTCTTCAGCTCACCTGCCAGCTGCAGCCCGGTGAGCGGTAGGTTCACCGCCAGCTCGTTCCGATCACGCAGCGCGACCACCTCTTGCTTGCTGGTCACCCCGACATACCCGTAGCTGCCCTTCACGGTGCAATCCGGCAGCACCTTGAGCTGCTTGCAGTCGTAGTGAACCAGCGCGACCCCGGCGCGCATATTGGCCTCGAGCAGCGTGCGCTCCTCAGGCGCGAGGTCCACTGCCAAGGGCCGCGCATACTCGCTCACCGCGCTGCACTGGACGGGCTTCTCATCCAACGCCTGATGCGCCGTGTACGCCGACGGCTTCACGGCTTGCCCAGGCGTCGCCCCCCCGCAAGCAACGGTCAGCGCGCACAAGCTCAAGGCGCGAAATCTGAGCATGCAAGAGGTGTAACTGGATCAAACCGCTGGATCAAACCGCCCCATCAATCCGCCCCATCAACCACGCATTGCACGGCTCACATTGCACGGTTCACGGGCCGCGCGTAGCTTTCCGCGCACCTTGTCGCCGAGTTCCACGTCACGCCATTTGGCTGCGCTGCTCTTCCTCGGACTGGGCGCGTGCAGTGCTACCTCCCCCCAAAATCCGAAGTCTCCGGATCCGGAAACGCAGTCGGCAATCGCGTTGGAGGACGAGGATCCGGATGTGTCCGCTGTAAAGCCGACGCTTCGGGATGCGGGCGGTGCGCTGGTCTTCGTGCGGGAGCTGTGTGACGCGGCCAAGCGTGGGGACGATGCGTTCGTCGTGGAGCACGCGGCGCTGCCTTTGCGAGGTCAAGAGCAAGTCGGCACCGAACAGAAGCCGCTACGCGTCGCCGGGATTGCCACGGACGATTCGCCGGGTTCAGTGAAGAACCGCGCAGTGTGCAAGTACCTCAAGCCGTCGACTCGAGAGCTCGCGAACTTCAAGCTGGAAGACGACGAGGTGCGCGGCACCGTCAAACTCAATGGGCACGACTACCGCCTGACTTTCGAGTTGGACCCTCCGAAGCTCGTCGAGCAGAAGCTCCTGGTGGAGAATCGCGATCCTGGAGACCCGAAGATGGCGCTCTTCATGCTCCATCCACCCTTCGTGTTCAGTGTGCGCGCGCATGGTCAGAAAGACGCAACCGAGCACCTGCTTGCGCTGCGCTTAGAGGATGAACTCAGCTACGTCTCGAAGTGCGCGCGGGAGCAAGCCGCAAGGGAGCGGGTGGGTGCAGCGCTCTCGGTTCAGGTGCGCACTCGCCCGGAGCGCGTCCCCCAGGTGGATCTGTATGCGTCAACCGTGATCGATGCGCGCTTCCTCGGTTGCCTGCAGGCGCAACTAGCGCCTGTTCTTCAGAAACAGCTCGCGCGCCCCACGGAAAAGCGGCTGTACGACCTGTGGATGATCGTTGGGATCCCCACGGATAGCGCCGACACTGCAGGCGACAGCGAGGTCGGCGGCGTGATCAGCGGGCCGGAAGACTTCGTGCGTCCCTAGCTCACCAGGGCAGAGACCACACCGACACACCGAGCAGGTGCACCGCAAGCCCGATGGCCAGACCCACCGCGAGGAACGCGATGTCGAAGACCAGCGCCTTGCCGGTCGGCGAGTTCCACGCGCGCCCCGCCACGGCAAGCGCCGCATTGCCCTGCTCCGCACGCCGCACCAGCAATTGTTTCCGCACCCAATTGCGCCGCAGCTCGCGGTACGCGAGCACCACCAGGAGGCCGATGGGGCCGAGCAAGATCGTCAGCGCCAAGAAGCTGAGCGTGTAGACCAGGCTGCGCAGCGCGGCGCGCCAACTAAACTTGCGGAAATTCGGAGTGCTGCTTGGGGCCGCCTCCGTCGCTGGTGGTGAGTAGGGCATCCGTCCAAGGTGGGTCGCTTCGCCCCGCTGGCGAGTCCGAAAGTGCTCACATTTTCGCGGTTTTTTGCCTGGAATTTCTGGCTCCACGGAGCGTACAACTTCCGCGTGACCCGTCTCTCGCATCTGGGCTGGCTACTGACCTCAGGCGCCGTGGCGCTGGCTTGTGCGGAGTCGAGTGGCTCCGGCGTCGCCCAGACTTCCGGCGGGGCGGGTGGATCCGCGGGGAATAACGCCACGGGCGCGACTGCAGGCGTCGCGGGTTCGGCCTCGGTTGGAGGCAGTGCAGCTCAAGGTGGTAATGCAGGCTCCGGCGGTGCGCTCGATGGTGGCATGGACGCGGCAGGCGCCGGTGGCGCGCCCTGGGACGGCGGCTCAACCGGCGCCGCGGCGATCAAAGCATTCCTCGACCAGGCCTACGCCGACCTCAAGCTGAGCTGCGACAAGGCGCAGCCGTGCTGCGCTGCCGCAGGGAAAGGATACGACAAGCAAAGCTGCGAGGACGGGCTGGCTAGCGGCTTCGGCGTCGAGAAGGACCTCGTCGACGACCTCCTCGCGCTGGGAGCTGCCTTCGACGAGGCGGCCGCCGCCGAGTGCCTCGAGGCGCGAAAGGCCGCATTGGAGACCTGCGCGCGTTTGACCCCTGAGGTCTGCGAGCGCGTCTGGAACGGCCCGCGAAAGATCGGCGAACCCTGCGAGGACGTAGCCCAGTGTGAGAAGATCCCGGGCAAGCAGGTCAGCTGCTACTCGCTCAACGGTTCTCATGTGTGCGCGGAGCGCACCCGCGCCAAGCTGGGTGAGGCGTGCACTCGGAGCTGCTGGGAGCACCGCGGCAACATCATTTGTTCCAATCCGAAACCAGAGGCCGCCGCGAGCGAGGCCTACTGCTACAAGTCCGACGGGCTTTACTGTTCCGCAGGGAAGTGCGTGGCAACGGGCACCCTCGCCCAAACCTGCATCAACGCGCCCTTCTCCTGCGCTGACCCGCTGGTGTGCGACAGCTCCACCTCGGAGTGCACGTCCCAAGACTTCGCTTGCGGCGGCTGCAACAGCGACAGCTACTGCGACACCGACGGCAGCTGCAAGCCCAAGCTGGCAGACTTCGTCGCCTGCACGGAGCACTACGAGTGCACGAGCGGCGACTGCGGCTTCAACGGCTGCGGCTCCGGACTGTGGCCCCGGTGGCTCATGTACTGTCAATGAGCTAGCCAGCCTCAGAGGGGCGTTTCGCTGCAAACCTCCCCGCACGCGCCGAGGTCGAGGCCGAAGCTGCCAAACAAGCAACCCAAGGGTTCAAGCCACGCCTCTCCCTTGGCGCTGGCAAAGCAGGCATCAAAACACGCTGTATCCGTGCAAGCGGCGAAGCAATCGAAGGCGGCTTCACAGTCGGCGTCGGCGCGGCACGTGCTGATTTCAGCTTCGCAACAGCCACCACTCGCCTCAGCCCCCGCGCGGCACGTCGCACAGTCAGCGTTCGTGTCGCCACCGGCGGCGCACTCAGGTCGCAAGGAGCCCTTGCCGTCACACCAGAGGTTGCTTTGACCTTCGCACTGGGTCTTCTGCGTTGCCCCGGGGATCGAGTAGTACTCGATGGTCGAGCTGTACGGCGCTCCGGGGATTTCACACCAACCCGCCGTCGCACCAAAGCAGCCACCGTCGCTCCAGATGCTATCGGCAGCCTCACACTCGGCTTTGAAGTCGATGCCGAGGTCGTAGTAGTAGGCCACACAGTACGTGAGGGTAGCGCCAACGCTGGTGCAGGAGCCGATGGGCTCGGGTCGCTCGCACTTGCCTTGCTCGGCCATCACGGCGCCGCCGCTTCCACCCGTTCCTCCGGTTGCTGCACCGCCCGTTGATGTGCCACCGGTCGACGCGCCGCCAGTGCCGCCGCTCCCACCAACGGACGACGAGCCGCCTGCCGACGAGCCCCCAGCCTGGGTTCCGCCGCTGCTCGAGCCGGCATTGCCGCCTGTCACTGCGCCCGAGGCCCCCGCGGTCGACCCACCGGCGCCAGCGGTGCCAGCGCTCCCGCCGCTGCCTCCGTCATTTTCGCTTGAGCAAGCGAGGGGTGAAACGAGCAGGACGGCCAAGAGCGATGCGCGCGGGATGAGTTGCATTGCACGACGTACGCAGCGTGCGACCTGAGCTTCCTCACCCCCCGCGAACACGTGCGACGCTCACAAAGGCGCACCCACGGGACAGAGCGCGCACAAAGAAATTCTCCTCGCGCTTTGGGCGCGCGGAACGGAGCGAGTACTCGACTCGGGCGGGCGCCCCCATCGTTTAGTTCCGCGTGGCAATTGACCCAGACACCCCTCAACGAACGAACGCGGACCGACCGCAGAGGATCAGCGCGCCCGATTCCGCGAAGAATCGCAACCAAGCCATTCATGACACAGTGTGCCCCCACCACCGCATCAGACAAGGCGACCTTGAGCAACGGCGGACATAAGAGGCCGGCATAAGACGGAGCTGCGACCGGCCTGAACAATCAGGGCCTGAACAATCAGTACCTGTCTCTTTTTCAGTCTAGACACGGGGCAGACGAAACCTGTATCCACGGGGTTAAATTCGGACTCTCCTCATCCAGAGTCGCACATCACAAGTGCGACACGAGTCGCCCTAAATGAAGAACGTATCAACTCCACGTCGCAAGCGACGAGGCCGGGCTGCGCTCGCGCTAGCCACTCTACTTTTATTACCGTACGGATGTGTCAGTGAACGTCCGGAGCGCTGCAGTCAGCAATCGGACTGCGAAAACGCCGTGTGCTCTGGGCGCGGGTTCTGCCAGTCCGAATGCAAGACTGACAACGACTGTCCATGCGGTTCCTCGTGTGTGATGACCTGCGGAGTCTGCATCAGAGACGATGGCAAGGCGCCGGCGACTTGCTTCGGCAAGCAGCACGGCTTGAGCGACGCCGAGCTCCTGGGTGCCTGCCGTGCGGAGGGTGAAACGGCTCTCAAAGACGCTGGCTCGAGCTGCAGTGTTTCGGGAGATGGGCCCATTTGTGCCGCATCCGGTTCTCCTGAGGCGGGCACCGATGCGGAGACCGGCACTGATGCGGAGGCCGGCGCCAGCCCAGGAACGGACGCTTCGAACGACGGTGGCTCGGATGCAGAAGCGGGAGTACCCCAATGATCAGTAGATCCATACCGGCCTTTCTACTCGCTGCGGTCTTGGCGTCCTCGCCGGCGCTCGCGCAAGACACCACCAGCAGTACACAAACCAAGGAAGAGGATAGCGACGACCCGGGGAAGGCGAAGTCTGAAGCCACGAGTCGTCATGAGCTCAAGACTGGCACCCTCGCATACGGCCCCACAGCAACCCTGCTTCGCTTCAACGCGACTCGTCGGTCGAGCGAGGCGGGTCGCAATCGCCGCTACGAGCCAGACTTGCAGCTCGTAAACGGTGAGCTGGGTTTCCAGTTCGTTTGGGAGCCTAATTCCTGGGGAAAGAAGACCAAATCCGGCGGCCATCTACAGCTCGCGGGCGTCGGCGGCGCGTTTCTTTTCAATGTAGTAAAAGACCGGCAGCGCTCGCTCTCCCTCGCCACCCAACTCACGTTCTTCAACAACTCCCTCGGTCTCGGGCTCGGTTTCGATCTCTATCGTCAGATCCCGATATCCACGAGCAGTACGGATCCTGCAGAGGGGATCGCCCATACAGGATTGCTCGCTTGGTCCTTTTCGGGTGAGGGAGAACTCACGGCGGAGAACGTCTTCTTCGTCGCCTCAATCAATCTCGCGTCCCTGGTCAAGGGCTTGAGTGGAGACGGCAAATGAAGACGCTCGACGCAGCCCTGGCTGCTGCACTGCTCTTTCTCACCGCGCTTAACAGCTATGCAGCGGACAGCTCGAAGTGCCCCCAGGCTGACCCAGCATGGACAGCCAAAGGCTACGTCGTGAAGCCCTCAGAGCTTTTCAAGACGATCGAGGACGCGAGGAAGTGGAAGCTTCGCGCGCTCGACTGCAAGCGGGGTGCAAAACCTGCCGAAAAGCTGGAAGCAGAAGCTCGCGCAAACCGAGCAGTGGCTGCCTACGACGACCTCGTCAAGCGTGCCAAGGAGAGTTCGTGCGCAAACGTCTCACCAGGCGACTGGGTGAGCACGCTAACGCGCACAGATGCGAAGGACGAACAGAGTGCCAAAGACGTACGCAAGGCCAGATTGTGGTACACCGCGTCTAAGGCCTGTGCCGCGTCGATCGAGGCGAGCCCCTGGGCGGACCAGGCGCTACGAGAGGCGGCACGCAAACGCTTGCGGGCTGCCGCTTCCCTTCGCGACCTGGCTTCCGAGCAGGCTCTCAAGCTGTCTGCGTGCGTCCCCACGCCCACGCCAGACAAGCAATGCTATGAGCGCCCAGAGCCCTGCTGGACGGTCGCCCTCGAAGAGTCGATGACCAAGAAGCACACGGTGCCGCTCTTGGAGCGAGCCAACACCGAGTACGATGCCGCAGACGCGTGCGTCACCCAAACCAAAGACGCGGTCGACACAGCCGAGAAAGCGAAGGCCGCCGCGGACGCGAAGGTGCCAACCGCAACGGACGCTGCCGCCGCACAGAAAGCCTCGAAGGAAGCGGCAGATGCGCTGAGCGCCGCCAAGGCGCACCTCGCAGCCGCCGAAGCGAGGCTCAAGCAGGCCGATACGTGGGAAAAGGCCGCGCTGATCCTGGACAACCACGTGGGGGTGAACGCCGGCCTCGCACAAAGGCCAGAATGGGGGGCTCGGGCTGCGGTTGGCGGCCTGGGCGCGGTTGATGGCATCACGCTCGGTACCGCGGGGATACGCTTCGAGCTCCCGGAAGGGCAGCTAATGCTCTACGACATCGTGCTAGATGCAGCGTACCTGAACAACCTGCCCAAGGCAGATGGCGGACACGACGACCAAGGCCGTTTGGGCTTCTTGGCTGGGGCTCGCGTCGATGTGGGCCGCCATTACCACTGGCTTGCGCTGGGCATACGCCTCGCCGCGGTCGCGCCGTTCACGGACTCGCTGCGCGGAGCCTTGCTGCCTGAGGTCGGCTACGCGCTGCGCCTTGGAGGCATCCGCGGCTGCGGCAAGTCGCCACCTGTAGCGCCGATCGGCTCGATCAGGCTGTTCGCCGCTCCGTGGATCCCCTTGGACGGCGCCCAAACTTCCGTCCTATTCGGAGCCGAGCTCTCGGGGGGAGTAGTCGATGGGCGCTACGGAGACGCCAAGTACCTGAACTGCTCCAAGAGCGCTGAGTGATCACCCGTCGGGTCGCGCCCTCGACCGCCTCGCGATGTGGACGTCCGTTGCGCGGGGCCAGGCATGACCGCAGGGGGGGAGCTCCGCTCGGCAGACGCGAGCAACTCAGGAACCGCACGGAATCGTGCCTGCGTGCTATGCTCCCGGCGTCATGACCCTCACCCCCACCCTCCGAACACTCGGCTACTGCGTTTCTTCTGCGTTGTTTGCGCTGGGTTGTGGCGGCTCCAGCTCCGGCAGCACTGAGCAAACGAGTGCCGGCGGTTCTGGAGGCACCGCAGGCTCACAGAGCAACGGCGGTGTCGCGGGGAATGGCGCTGTCGCGGGGAATGGCGCTGTCGGGGGGAATGGCGCTGTCGGGGGGAACGGCGGTTCGTCAGGCAGCGTTGGAGGCAGCGGCGGCATGAGCGGCGCTGCGGGCTCCGGAGGGGGCGCGGGCAGCGACGAACAACAAGCCATTTACGACGCGCTGACGGCGGCGGCCGACGCCTACTGTGGCCGCTTGGACCAGTGCTGTGAGCTGAAGAATCTGGGCTACGACGAAGCTGCTTGTCGGGCGACCATGCTGGGGGGGCGGGATGCAGCCGTTGACAAAGCGCCTGGCAAGCTAGCGCTCGGGCTCACCTTGGATCGAGATCAGCTCGCCCAGTGCGTCAGCGATGCCACGGATGCAGCGCACGTGTGCGAGGTTCTTTTCCCGGCGTCCTGCAATCACTATTGGAAGGGTCAGCTGCAGACCGGCGACGCGTGCGAGGATCGAGATCAGTGCGCCGCGGTGCCCTCCGCGACAGTTGGCTGCGAGTACGTGCAAGGACAGAATGTCTGCACAGCCAAGACCCACGCCGGCGCAGGCGAGGCCTGCGAGTGGACCTGCACCACGAGCAGCTGTCAGACATCGGTCGCCATTTCCTCACGGCAAGGTAAATGCTTCAAGAACGAGGGCCTACACTGCGACAAGGGCGTGTGCGCAGCGGACTTGCCGGTAGGCTCGACCTGCCTCGGCCAAGAGTGCAAGCTCGGCCTCCACTGTGAAGCGAACAAGTGCACTCCAGACGACGCAGCCTGCGGCGGCGACGGCATCACCCCCGCCTGCGACGAAGCCTACTGCGACAC